>CALHOI010000052.1 GCA_938035525.1 uncultured Granulosicoccaceae bacterium | reverse complement strand
GCTGTTGCTGCTGTTGCTGTTGCTGTTGCTGCTGTTGCTGTTGTTGCTGTTGTTGCTGTGAGCCGGTTTTTTCCAGAATCCAGGGAATGTAGGCGGCAACATCAGTGTAGATACCGGGTGCGTTTTCCTGTGCACAGCCGTCTCCCCAGCTGGTGACACCGGAGAGCACTAAATTTTGATCTTCACTGAGTGTGTAGATTGGGCCGCCACTGTCACCCTGGCAAGTATCGATACCACCACTGGCGTACCCTGCGCACATCTGAGTTTCAGGGATAAAGTAATCATAAAGACCGCCCAGGGATGCGCAAGCTTGATCTGGCTGCACTAAAACCACGGCACCTTGCAGAATAGGTGAGCGCTTATAGTTTGTTGTATCACCTGCATCTTCCAGTAGGCCCCAGCCTGCAATAACGGCTTCAGTGCCTGCCTGGCTGCTGTAACCGGATATGCCGACAGAGTTGGAGGGCGCTGCGCTGGCTAATTCGAGCAACGCAATATCGTCGCCGTAAGCAACATTGGTATAGGCGTCATGTGGAATAACGCGATTAACCCTAACAAGGTTGGTTACCGGGTTGTCCAGGTTTGTTGAACCTGCCATCACTAAAATTGACTCTGGCGCATCAACGTTGCCATCAACGTCTTGAACACAGTGTGCAGCGGTTAGCACCCAGTTTGATGCGATCAGCGTGCCTCCGCAAAACTGTGAGTTATACACCGAACCGTTGTTCTCAAAGCCGTAAGTGCTAATCAGCGCCACGGTGGCGGGAACCTGCTCAATGCCCAAGTCAACACCGCCCACAATGCGTTCCTGTGCGAATGCCTGTCCAGAGCTAAGTGCGATCGATGCAAGTACGGATGCGGCGGCGATGCTTTTGCGAATGGTGTGTGTCATGGCTATCTCCCGAGTTTTAGTATTTTTGAACGCTTTTGCGCCTTTCAACTGGAGTAACGAACACCGGAAACAAATTTGACAGGGCATCGAACTAAATCGATGATTTTGGTGAAAGCCGTACAGGGGTTGGGCGACTGACAACCAGTTTGTCAGTCGAATAAATGTAACTTGCTGATAATTAAGAAATAATTACTTTTGCGCCTGAATCGCTTCTTCAATGACCACACGAAAGCCAGTGATTGAGGCGCGGCTCGCTCTGGGTGCTTTTTTTCGTGTCGACACGCGAACGTCGGCAGCTTTTCCGTTCCAGGAGCCGCCGCGAAGCACGCGCTGATTTGCGTCTCCGACTGTGTTGGCTGATCGGGAAACAGGCTGTTGCGGGAGCTTATCCAACCAGACGTCGCCAGACCACTCACTGACGCTGCCCAGCATGTCATAGAGACCGAAAGCGTTGGGCTTGAACGTCTTAACCGGTGCCGTTGTCCAGTATTTGTCGGTACACTTAACCGGGTTGGGCCAGGCCGACCCAGTTTTCGATTTGGTTCTGTCGGCGATGTTTTCAAATTCGCACAGGCCACTGGGTGAGGCAGCCTGAGAATACCGTCGCGTGGTACCTGCGCGGGCGGCATATTCCCATTCGGCTTCGGTGGGTAGACGTACCGTTTTCCCAAGCTTTTTTGTCATCCATTTTGTATAAGCGTTGGCATCGTTCCAACTAACACAAGTGACCGGGTGATCATCGGTTTGGGAGAAGCCTGGATTCTTCCAGTTTTTACCGGTAAGCCAGCCCCAGCGCACCGTTTCGCGACTAATGCCTTTTTTCTCAGAGCGTGCCCAACAACCAGTGAAACCACCAGCATTGATTTCGGCATCGGTTTCGTAACCGGTGTCTTCGACAAAAGCTTTGAATTCTCTGACAGTGACTTCGTTCTGGGCGATTTTAAAACCAGCCACTTTTACTGCAGTAACTGGTTTTTCTGCAGCTTTACATGAGCGATCTGATTGGGAGCATCCCATGTTGTATTCACCTGAGGCAACCGTTGTCCAACCGGCATCGTCCGACTCAAACAGCGGTTTTTCAGCCTGCACGGGCTCACCAATTTTTGTCATTTCTATTTCAATGGTGCTGGTTTGATCGTCAACGAAAACCATTTCACGCCAAGGCAAATATCCCTGACGCTGAACCAGAATATCGTAACTGGTGTTGCGCGACAGTTTCATGCCCGGTTTGTACTTATCAACAATATTCATGATGCGAATGCGGGCATCATTGGGCGTAACGGCAATGGTGATTCCAGGATCTATTTCGGGACTTTGCGGCTGATTGGGTATCATTGCAATGGCGTCATCGCCAGGCCGGCTGCGGCCATCACCGCCAGTCAGCGGCAGTTTGGGGACGTTTTCCAGACTGGATATCTGCACACCCGACTTCATTAGTTCGTCGAGACGCTGTTTTGCAGCATCAATGTAAACACCTTGCGGGAAGCGGTCGATAAAGGACTGGATTTGCGCAGGTGTGTTGACCATTAGCGCTTCAATCCACGCTTCGCCTTCAATTTTCTTCTGATCAACTTCTTCCACTTTTGGCAGCAATATGTATTCGTCTTCGGTCAGATTGCTGCTGTCCCAGGGCACTTGACGATTGTTGGTCGCGGCTTTTACCCCGCGTCGTGTCCGTCGAATAGTGGTGCTCAGACTCAGTCCCGGCTCTTTAAGGTGCCTCATGAAGTGTTCTGTAAAGGTGCCGTTTCGACCACGACCATCTTCTGCAACAGTGCCCGGGGCGGTTGAATAGATGATGATTGAGCCATCTGGCGCATTCTTTCTGGCCAAGCCGCGACTGGCAGAGCGTACTGTTGAAGGAAAAGGATTGTTGCGGCAGGCATCAAGCACAATAATATTGAGCCCTTGGTTGACGCTTTGCATTTTTGCCAGAACGGATCCTGCTGGTGTTGATTTGTATTGCACGTCTACTTCATCACCGATATCAGAATTAACCGGAATCAAGTAGTTGGTGCCATCGATTTGCACGCCATGCCCGGCATAGTAGAAGAAGCCAATTGATTTCTGTTGCGATAGTTTCTTTTTGAAGTCGTCTACTGCGCGGCTCATGCCTGGCGCATCCAGGTCGAGTTTCAGGGTGACGTCAAAATCGAGCAGCTTTAACGTTTCTGCCATGTCGTTGGCATCGTTAACCGGGTTTTTCAGTGGTGTGGTGTCGTAGTCACTGTTGCCGATAATTAAGGCGAGGCGCTTCTCGTCTCCAGTGCCGGCAGCTAAAGTTGTGCCGATTGGCAGCATCAAAAGAAGACAGATGCAAAACAGAATCTGTTTGATCGTAGTCATTTTCCTAGCCCGAATTTCCTGTCAATCTCGTTGCCTGAATTATGCTGATTGGCCCTGCCGGGGTGAAAAGCATAGCCCTTTTACATCCTGTGCCGCAAGTGCATTGCATCATCCACACACTGAATATCACGAGTGACTGAGATCTGGCCGATATGTGGTAGACAAGACGTTGTATTAGGTAACGAACGGGAGCATCATTTTGAACAGGGTATGACACAATCCACAAAAAAGTGCATAGCTTGGGCTCGGACACTAGCCAAATGGATAGGCAAGGGTGTCTGATGAGCACAATGAAGCGTGGGTTAAGAAAGTGTGTTCTGCCAGCGGCGTTAAAGCCGGTTTTCGACTCGGCGTTTCAACTCCATGTTGCTTAAATGCAATAACAGCACGTAGCGCTTATCGACTATTCGACCCTCGAGAAATGCCCGGTAGGGGATGGAACCGCGACGAAATATCAATGGTTGTTTGCCGTCTTCGCCAGCGCCAAGTAACATCAAACTGTTTGCATTGGCCAACTCTTCAGCCATGGCATACAGGAAATCGTAAGTCAGTCCGTTAATGTGCACCACTTGCAGTTTGGCGGTGAATACAAATTGTCTGATGGCTTGCGACTTTGGTATGAGTTTGCCAGTCCAGCGTAAAGGAATGTCACTGTCAACGTTGGGCTCATCGCTTTCACGATTGCGTTTGGTAATGAGCTTACCTTTGGTATCGCGTACCACTTCGGTTTGCTGTACACGAAAAACCAGCTCTTCATCGGGGTTAATGAACACCTTGCTGGTGTTCCATAAAAATTGGCCGAATCGTTCAAGGTCAACTTCTGGGTCACCATTAATAAGCGCTTGAGAAATACTTTCAGCATCGCCGTGTGCCTCCAGCAATGTTTCATAGTCGTGCTCAGTTGTGCTTTTAAGTACACGACGTGTATAGGTTTGCCCACCCTTTGGACCCAGATAGCGAACCGGTTCTTCAACGCCGATGCTTTCGGCTTTAACCACAGCATCGCGATGACGTTTATCCGATAGATTTATATTTGGCATGATGCACTCCTAAAGCATACTGAAGTCAATGCTGTCGTCACTGTTTTCATCTTCAGTGTCCTTATCCAGATTTTCGCCATAGCACACAGCAGCTTGCTCAAGGCCTACCGTTTCGACGGCGTTTTCCCTGGTGATCATCATCCAGACGTCATTGTCTTCATCACTTAAAACAAATGCCGGGTCGTAACCGACGCCGCCTCGGTAACTGAATCCAAACTTATACAGCGTGCCCGATTTTAATGTCGACATTAAACTAGCCGGAAATGCCGAGTCGGGCTTTAAGCGATACACCAGTCGCACGCTATGGTTCAGGTATTCATCTACGTCGCATTCGGTGTCCAGCACAATGGGTTCATCAAAGCTGGACTCTACCTCGGCAACAGGCTCGCCGTTTAAGTCAACCGGTTTAAGTTGGTCGCGGCTGACCCATTCTCCTTCCGGGTTAATGTAGCCCAATGCAGTGCCACCTTTGGGTATCAGCGTTTTTCCATCCACAGCCAGTGTTGCCACAGTGCACCTTTTGCCGTCCATGTCGTCTGTTTGAATACTCACGGTGCCATATAAGTGCGTCCGGTCGACTTTAATAATGCTGGCATCGAACTGCTCGCCGTTAAGTGAAAATGAAAGTGTACGGGCCATGTAATTAACTACTTAGAAGTTGAATGCGATTAAATATGACACAGTGCGTCGATGTCTTGCAGTGCCGTGTTGAATGCGTCCAGCCCATTTTTTAGCGGCTGGCAACTAATAGCGCGATCATCAACATAAGCGGAGGCAATGGGTTTGGCCTGGCTGGTATTGACGCTGTCGTAGCTAAAGCCATGGGCATCCAGCCATTTGATAATGCGTTGCTCAAGATCATTAACCGATTCAGCTGATCGCGCTTTAGTTGAGCGAGTAGAAAAGCGTGCGGTAAAAATAATAAGGTCAGCGCGCTGGCTTAAATCGCGTGTGAATTCCACCGCACCGTCAATAGGTGGACCGATGGCGTCTCCCTCAACGCGAGCTGCCAGCACGCCGTCCAGATCAACACACACGCGCGGTTTTTGCGTTCGGGCAAACTGCCGATCGCTGCGCGGTGGAGGGCTATTGCCAGGCTCTGCATCAGCAACCGTAACGGGTTTGGCCGGGATTTGATTTGAATTAGCTTTGCTCTGGCCAGGAATAGCTGGATAAGGACCGGGAATATTGGCCAGCACGGTGTCGATAGCAGCATGACCTGTTAGCCAAGGGTCGTCCAGGCCATCATCTCCAGCCCATACGGCCGAGTAGTGGTCGCGGGTGTGATGCAAACCCGGCAATCGAAACCATGAACCCAAACTGTCCTGTTTAACGTTTTTTGGGAAAGTTTCAGGTAATTTGTCCAGTTGCAGTTCCTGCCAGTCGGCTATCAGCCACTGGGCAAAATCGAACACCTGTTGGGTTGGCGCTGGCTCGTTGAACAAAACCCACAAATGAAAGCCGCCCGCCCCATTGGAATCAAACAGCATGGGGTCGAAACCCATGTTTTGTAACTTGCGATACCAGCTCAGCACGCCATTGAGATTGCGCCTGGCTAAATCTTCTGCACCGACTTCTTCGGGCTTGTGGCAATCAATATCAAGACCGAACCAGCGGCTGGTGGTGTCTTTGGATTTTGCATGCAGGCCAATGAGTTGCGGTTTTCGTAAGCGTCTGCTGGCGAAGTGTCGGGTGAGTTTGTCAAGCGTGACCTTGTCACCGCCACGCTGGGCCTTGGCGGGCAGGGTCATGGCTTTGTAGGTTCGGCCGGTATCGCGGACTTCACTTGGCGTGGGTACAGAATACTGGCCCCAGACATCTTTGCGATTCACCAGGCGCAGCATCGCCCAGTCTGCAAGCTCGGTTGCGCGTTCGCGCCACTCTTCGCCGATGATGTCGTGTTTGCTGGCCATGGAGACACAGTGTAAGTGAGTTACCCAAGACTGGGCCACATTAATGGCCCCGCAAATTGTTAACTTCACATTTTTATGCCTGATTTTTTATGCCCGATTTCGCTGCGATCAACCACAGCACTCGCAGGTGCGTGTAGGATATTGTTTTTAGCCCAATTTAAAGAGCCGTTACTTTCATGCTCGATACAAATCAGACCGACGCGGCTGCGTTGGGACCACTGCCGGACACCACAATCTCGGTGCGAGACGTTTTTGGACTGGATGTTGATCTTGTCGTGCCTGCCTACAGCCAGCACAGCGAGCGAGTCCCCGAGTTGGATCCAACCTACATTTTTGACAAGCGCACCACGCTTGCCATTCTGGCTGGGTTTGCCAATGACTGGCGCGTGCTAATAAGTGGCTATCATGGTACCGGTAAGTCAACTCATGTTGAGCAGGTTGCCGCCAGACTTAACTGGCCGTGTTTACGTATTAACCTTGATAGCCACGTGAGTCGAATCGACCTCATCGGTAAAGATGCCATTGTGCTTGAAGATGGTAAGCAGGTTACTGTGTTTCAAGATGGCATTTTACCGTGGTGCTATCAGCGCAACGTTGCGTTGGTATTTGATGAATACGATGCCGGCCGCCCAGATGTCATGTTTGTTATTCAACGAGTGCTTGAATCAACCGGTAAGCTGACCTTGCTCGATCAAAGCCGGGTTTTATCACCGCATCCATCGTTTCGTTTTTTCGCCACCGCCAATACCGTGGGATTAGGTGACACAACGGGTTTGTATCACGGCACGCAGCAAATCAATCAGGCGCAAATGGATAGATGGTCCATCACCACTGTGCTCAATTATTTGCCACCAGAAAAAGAAGTCCAGGTTGTTCTGGCAAAAGCGCCGCATTTGCAAAACCCTGAAGGCGAGCAGTTGGTCAAAAACATGGTGTCTTTGGCTAACCTGACACGCAATGCATTTAAAAACGGCGACCTTGCCACCGTGATGAGTCCGCGAACCGTCATCACCTGGACGCAAAATCTAACATTCTTTAAAGACACAGCTTTGTCTTTTGAATTGGTCTTCCTGAATAAGTGCGATCCGGCAGAGCGTGCGTTAATCGCCGAACTGTATCAACGTGTGTTTGGTGAAGAGTTACCGCCGGCAGATGCCAGCTGAAGAAGCCTCCAACTCGGCGCAACAGGCTAAACAAGCCGAGCGGCAGTCTACTGATTTTAAACAATCAACGACGGCGTGCGCGCGTGCCATAGCGCGTGACCCCGGTATCAACATAGCGTTTGATGAAAAAGCCGACGACGTCGATGTTGGTTCTGCAACGTTACCGGCGTTCCCGGTCAATGCCGATGCGCAGCAGCGCAACGAGACTCGCGGCCGCAGCGATGCGCTAGCCTTGCACCGACAATTTCACGATGCCTCCTTACACAGGCGAGTGCAACCCAAAACCGATACCTCACAGCGTTGCTTTGCCCTGGCCGAGCAAACGCGCATAGAATTACTGGGTGCTGCGCAATACGAGGGCGTAGCCAGCAATTTAAACGCAGCCCTCGATCAGCGCTACACCGCTTTAAACAGTGCCATAAACCATCAGCTGAATAACGTCATCGACAATGCTGTGCAGCGCGTTGGCATTGAGCACGCTTTGTCACTGTATGTGCGCGAAAGACTCGGTGGTCCTTTACCGGCGGCCGCCGATACCGCACTTAATGAGTGGCGAGAGTGGTTAACAGAACATGTCGAGCCAGCTTTTAATGCCAGTAAATTTGATTTGGACCATCAGGCGGACTATGCCAAAGCCTTTGGTGATTTACTCAGAAAACTCAATATTGAACAAGGCGATCCAGACTCACCCGATGAAGACGACGCAGGCGAAGACACCGATGAGCAAGACCCCACCGATCAGGATGCTGCCAGTGACACGGATGAAACCGAAATCGGTATGGACGACTCCAGCGACACCGACAGTGGGGAAGAACAACAAGGTGAAGCAGAAGACACTGGCGATGGTGCCGAACCGGATGAAGGCTCTGATGATCAATCTGAGCAGCCAGGTGCGCAAAGCCGACTTCAAGATCAAGCCTTAACAGAGCGAGAGAAAAACGACTATCACGTTTATTGCACCGACTACGATGAAGTTGTTCGCCCGGCTGACATTTGCTCCAACGAGGAACTGGTTCGATTACGAGAACAACTTGATCAACTGATTGGTGACTTACAAAAACTGGTGGGCCGGTTTGCCAATCGATTGCAACGTGTATTGTTGGCTCAGCAACAACGTAGTTGGGACTTTGATCAGGAAGAAGGGCAGCTTGACTGTGCTCGACTCACGCGAGTACTGACTGAACCCCTGGCTCCACTGACGTTTAAACAAGAGCGAGATACTGATTTCCGGGATACGGTTGTCACTTTGTTGCTGGACAACTCTGGCTCAATGCACGGTCGTTCAATCAGAGTCGCCGCGGTGTCGGCCGATATTCTTGCATCGACACTGGAACGCTGCGGTGTCAAAGTCGAAGTGCTTGGCTTTACCACCGTTGCCTGGAAAGGCGGTAAGTCTCGCGAACGCTGGGTTGAGGCAGGGTATCCGGCCAACCCAGGCAGGTTAAACGACCTGCGTCATATCGTTTATAAATCGGCCGACATGCCTTACAGACAATCAAAACGCAATCTTGGTTTAATGATGCGCAAGGGTCTGTTAAAAGAAAACATCGATGGTGAGGCCCTGCAATGGGCATACGGCCGGTTGTTGCAGCGCACCGAACACCGAAAAATTCTGATGATGATATCGGATGGTGCGCCAATCGATGACTCAACTTTGTCAACCAACCCCGGACGTTTTCTCGAAAAGCATTTGCGTCATGTGGTATCGACCATAGAGCGGCAAGACGAGGTAGAGCTGGTTGCTATCGGTATTGCGCATGACGTAACCAAATACTATCAACGTGCCACCACTATCCACGACGTTACCCAGCTTGCTGATGTCATGACTCGACAATTGGTCGAGTTGTTTGCTGAAAATTAGCAGCGCTGCACCTCTTGTTTCAATCCCACACACTGCGCGCTGAGTTAAAGCGCTGCTTGATCATGGCGACGCCATTAATTGGTGCTCAGCTGCTGCAAATGTGTAATGGTCTGGTCGACGCGGTGGTTGCGGGTCGATTGGGTAGAGCCGAATTAGCGGCTGGTGGAATAGGCGCGGGTATCTGGTTTTTTGTGTCTTTGCTGTGTGTGGGATTGATGGCAGGTCTATCGCCAACCTTATCAGAGCTCATTGGACATCGTCGTCGCAATGTGGTTGGGGAAGTGTTTCGGCAGGGCTTGTGGCTGGGTGTTATCGCCGGTGCACTGGGCAGTGCGCTCATTTTATTGATACGTGCCAATCTGGCATCAACGGCGCTTGCACCCGAATTACATCCGCTCATTGCAGACTATTTATTAGCGGTGTGCTGGAGTATGCCGGCATTGGCCATCGTTATGGCTGCGCGAAATGTGTGCGAGGCCACCAATCTGACTCGCCCGGTTTTGTGGGTCCAATTATTCGGATTGCTGGTTAACATTGTTGTTGATCTAACGGTAGGCTTGGGTTTATTTGGCTTTCCAAAGCTTGGTTTGTTTGGCATAGGCTTGGCCACATCTGCAGTCACTGTGTGCATGGCCTTAGCGCTATTGCACTTGCTAAGAGGCGAGTCGTTTAGTCGTTATAATTTGTTTGCTCGCGTAGATTACCCAAAATGGCAACACATTAAGCCAATGCTGATGCTGTCACTGCCCATATTTTTCGCGCTGGTTTTTGAAGCGGGTTTGTTCACGGCAACAGCGTATCAATCGGGCGTGCTGGGCACGCTTCCGGCCAGTGCTCATTTTATTGCTATTGGAGCAACCGCATTCTGTTACATGTTACCTCTCGGGCTGTCATTTGCGTTAACGGCGCGAATCGGTCGAGTGCATGGCCGCGGTCAGGCCGAATCGGTGCGACTTCGCGTGTTCAGTGGCGTGCTGCTGACCATTGCCATGACGCTCATAACAGCCATCTTGCTGTTGTTGTTTCGTCATCAAATTACAGCACTGTACACAAACGATATGGCGGTCAGATCACTTGCTGCGCAGTTATTGCTGATTGCCGTGTTTTTTCAATTATCCGATGGTATGCAAGCCACCTTGCTTGGCATGCTTCGCGGATTTAAAGACACCAAAATACCCATGCTGATTAATTTATTTGCGTATTGGATGATCGCGTTTGGCATCGGTTACTGGTTGGCTCACCATGGTGGCTGGGGTGTGCATGGTTTGTGGGCCGGCCTGGTGATTGGTTTAACTGTGTCGGCCTTATTGCTTGGCTGGCGATTGCGATTTCAGGTTAATCGCTTCCGTCCAGATAGCTGATTTTTGCGGCAAGCTTAAGCTTGCCATAGCCGGGCTGCTTGAGGGTAAGTTAACCCATCGAATAGCGTCTGCCTGTTCAAGCTTTGGCAGCATATGGCGGTTAAACAAACGTTGCGCTGTTTTACCATTAAAGCCAACCGATTTTATCGCTGGATAACGCTGAAACAGACCTTGAAAGTCATTTAATTTAACGGATTGCGATTTAATTGCAGAGTCCAGGCTGCCAGAACGTTCACAGCTGGCAATGACATCCCACAAACCAACCCCATGGCTGAGTAATTTTTTCATTCGCTCTGTATAAGGCAAAGCCTCAGTCAGTGAATAATCAGGCGTAACGTTGTCCAGCATGGCAAGCATGATTGGCCAGAAAGCATTGCGTTTGTGTGCGTAGTACTCCACCGCATCCAGTGATGCCACACCGGGCATGCTACCCAGTATTAGCGTATGGGTGCGCTCATCGCAAACAGCATTAAAAGATTGCACAGACATTGTCGGGTAGATATGTTCCAATTCGCGTTTCGCGTTTAGCCGTTAGGGAAATACCACTGGCACATGTCATTAGCTGATCAAAGAGCGTCGGCACCTGATCAAACAAACAGACCAAATCTGGGACTGGTGGTGACTATTCTGGTGTTGGCGTCCAGTGTCAGCATCATGTCAACCGACATGTATGCCCCCAGTTTGCCAGATCTGGCGGACGAATTTAACACCACACCAACACGCGTCAAACTCACCATCAGTTTAAATTTGCTGGCGTTTGGTTTGGCTCAGTTAATCCATGGACCTTTGTCTGATCGCTTTGGCCGTCGGCCCGTTTTGTTGTGTTCATTGTCGGCTGTGGTGGTTGGGTGTTTGTTGTGTGTTATGGCGCAGACAATCAACCAACTTATTGCTGCGCGGGTGCTGCTGGGGCTGGTGGCGGCAGCAGAGGCCGTGGTCGGTTTGGCAATTATAAAAGACTTGTACAACGAAAAAGAACAAGTCAAGGCTCTGGCTTTATTGGGTATGGTTATCGCGATCGCGCCAGCTGTGGCACCCATTATTGGTGGTTATTTGCATGTCGCCTTTGGCTGGGAAAGCAGCTTCTATGTTATTGCCGGCATGGCTATTGTTGCGGCTATTGTTGTGTACTGGTACTTACCCGAATCAACCAAGCCAGATGTTCACGCGCTAAAAGTGCCTCGGGTGTTGAGTAACTATGCTGCTTTATTGCGTAACGAGGAGTTTTTATCCCATACCTTGCTGTTGGGTGTCACGCTGGGCCTGGTCTTTGTGTTTGTTACCGCTGCGCCATTTGTGCTGATTACGTATCTTGGCGTGCCCGTGCAACATTTCGGTTTTCATCAGGCCGCTATTGTGGTCAGCTTTTTTCTGGGCAGCATGGTGGCATCTCAGCTGGCTGATCGTTGGCCGGCAGGGCGGTTGTTGGGAGCTGGTTTGTTTTTCATGTTAATCGGCGCCACCTTGTTAGTGCTATTTATTCTCACCGACGTGCTAACAGCGGTGTCACTGGTGGCAGCGTATTCGGTCATGACATTTGGTATGGGCCCGATGTTTGCCGTTGCGCCCAGTCGCGCACTGCGTTCAATCAAAACGCAAGCAGGTTCTGCTTCTGCGATGCTGAGCGGTTTGGAGCAAAGTACCGCGGCGCTGTCTGGTGTGGCAGTCAGCGTGCTGCATGATGGAACGGCTAAGCCCATGGCGACGGTGACCATTGCGTTGACCGGCTTGGCTGTAATGTTGGTAATTTGGATTAGACGGCAACAACGTTAACTTGCCAGAAAGTCAAAATAATGTCATTGTTTGCGCGACTTTATGATCGCGCATCAAACATGTTTACACAACTTTGTTTTTCTCTGTTCTTTTTTTGTACAAAACTAATTCGAGTACCTTGTTCGTTTCGCACAGGTTGTGCAAAAGCTGGCCTGATCAATCTTAATCTTGCATTTCTACATCTGTTTGCTCTGGGCGCGTTAAACGTAGCGCATGCGCAATCGCTTACCCCACCATCGAATGTCAGTGCGCTGATTTACTCATCCTCCGCAGCGGAATTATTCTGGACACCGAGTGCGTCGGCAGAGTCGGGCGTTGCTAATCGAATGCAAGTAAAACGTAACGGTGAGCTTCTAGGTGTGCTGGATGCGCGCAGCTTGTTTCAACCCAACTTATCTGCATCACAGCAATACAACTACGAGTTGCGCTCAGTCGATAGCATTGGCCGCTTATCCGAACCGGTTGTGCTGAGCCTATCCACAAACAATTTTAGCTTGCCGATAAAACGCGTGTATCCGGCAGGGCAGAGCGATACCGTGTTGCCGCCGCAGCCACCAGAGACTGAAAATATCAACGCTGAGGTGACGGATGACGTTGTAGTAGCCAACAATGACGATTCATCCAGCACCAATACTAATACCGTACTGCAACAAGAAGTGCAACAAGAAATGCAACACAATGAGTTAGTTCAGGGTGCAGACAATTGTATTGTGCGAAACGTGAGCTCGTTGCGCGATTGTATTAATAACGCCAATGCATACCGTCAAATCGATTTAGCGAACAGCATCACTTGTGATAACAACTGCTGTTCTAATGGTGTTGCGTTGCTTCAGCTAAACAATCTGTCAAACCTGACGATCAATGGCCACGGTCATCGCCTATTGCGCCGTGATTCGCAGCGGCAATGCAGTTTGCTGGACATGAACAGCTCATCCAACGTGAGCTTTGTTAATTTGTACCTGGATGACGATCAACAAGTCGCTGGTTGCCAGGTCCAGGAAAACTGCGCGCGTATGGTGCATATTAAGCGTTCGGCAAACATCAGTTTTAATAACACGCATATCGCTCATGGCAAAGGCTATGCGTTTTATGTGCAGGCCACCAACGGTTTTACTTTCGAGCGAAGTTCCTTACACAATTCCGGTGTGCTTGGTATGTACATTGGGCACAGTGGGGATGCGTCACGCAACATTCGAATAAGCAACTCAACGTTCAGTGACAACCAAACCAACGGGCTCGCCTTGCTGGGCTTAACCGGGCAATCTCCAGAATCAAATATCGTGTCCAATAATGTGTTTATTCGCAATCATCGGCGTGGTCAATGGGCTGTAGCGCCTCGGTTTGGTAGTGGCTTTACCGGTGGCGGACAACTTTATATTGCGCAAGCATCCAACTTAACCGTGCGCGACAACGTGTTGAGAGATGGTTTTTGCGAAAATTGTTTTGTACAAAATACGTTCCGCACTGGCATCAGTGGAATTGAACTTGGCCTGCCTAATAATCAGTCGGTGGCTAACGTGCTTATAAGTAACAACCGAATACTTAATCACGATGGTTTTGGCATATTGCAAAACAGCAGCAGTGGTATAAACAATGTCCAGGTACGCGGCAATAGCTTGCTAAACAACACATCGGCCGACAATCTGAGTGGTGCGTCCGAATCGGGTAATCTGGCCATTGACACGCAACATTTCAGTAGCTTTGAGAATACAAGCGATTTGGGTGGTCGCTATAGAAGCGTTGTAAATTGCTCATCAGATAGCTCGGTACAGCGACGTTGTGGTTCGGGCTCGCGTTTTGGTCAATGCGCCGTGCAATTGTCCTTAGGTGGTGCCACCTGCGAAGGGGCAAACGTTGAGTTAACCAGCAGTGCACTGAGCACAAGCAGTGGGCGATCAGTTGTTGCCACTGGCTGGGTCAACAACCCGGTGGGGCAGTGGTGTCTGGTCTTTCGCGATGGTTCTGGCAATCAGCTAAACGAGCATTGTAAAAACATAGCAGATGCCCAGCGTTCAACTGTGCAAGATTTTGTGGGCTTGCCCGAGCTTGAAACAACAAGCCCCGCTGGTAGTCAATCTGTTGAGTTACGCGTCAGGCACTGGAACCAGCGTACATCGATGTCATTGGATGACTTATCAATATCAGTTGGCAACTAAGTTATCGTTATAAAACTGCCCCAGCATAATGAGGCAGTTATTTAGCTTTTTGCTGGCGCGTCCGCGGCGAATCGTTCCATCAAATAAATACTGATGGCCCCAGCGACCATGAGTCCCGCGCATATCCAGGTGCTGGCACTGGCCATATCAGGCATAAACCATTGGTAGCTTGCTACTACTTCTTTGGGCGGTTTCTCGGCGCGCTGAATGGTTTGCATGACAGCTGTTTTCCATGGCCAAATGACCACCAGAGACCCCAGTACAAAGCCCGTCATTAGAGCCAGTGTCTGGTTTTCGAAATGTTTGAATATCCAGGCGATCACATGTGAAAACAACACCAGCCCGACCGCGCACCCCAATGCCAGAGGCAGCAAAATGTCTAACGAGAACGAACTGATTGCGCCCAGTACCAATGCGTAGTTACCCATGATGATTAACACGAAGGAACCCGAGAGCCCCGGCAAGATCATGCTACTGATGGCGATAACGCCGCACAGGAACACATAAAAAAACGAATTGTTTTCATTGGCAGGTGCAAGCAAGGCGATACCTATGGCAATAACGGAACCAACAATGAGTGATGCAATGACGCTGGGGGACCAATGGGTGATGCGTTTGGCGACGTAATACAGTGACAATAGGATTAGCCCGAAAAAAAACGCCATGGTGTAGCGCTCGTGCGATTCGAGTAAAAATTCGAATAGTTTTGCCAGCGTAACAATGCTGACAATAACACCCAGACCAATAGCTGCCAGAAACCGACCATCTATGTGCTGCCACAGTGCTTTGAAATCGCGTGATAAAAATAATTTAATGGCCGTGAGGTCGCAGGCTTTTATGGCATTAATGAGTCGCTCATAGATACCCGTAATCAGTGCAATGGTGCCACCGGAAACGCCGGGTATAACATTGGCCGCTCCCATTGCCACACCTTTTAAAAAAACACTTAAATCTGTTGTCATTGATCGAGCTTGTCCAGAATCGGTTTCAAATAGGCCTTGTGGTCACTAATTTCTTGTTGGGTCAGGCCGGCTATTTCGTATGGCATAACTAACCATTCGTCAGTTTTATGCAAAAAGAAATCCGGTTTGCGATCAGTGCGATTACAAGTGGGTTTGTACCAGGGTGTGGCAAGCCTGATGTCGTGTGGCGTGTTGCGTTTTAGGCGCGAGGAGAGCCGCTTGATCACAGAGCTCGCGGTTAACCCAGAGCTGAAAACATCGTCAACAATCAGTAAGGCATCTTCGGGTACCAGGGTTTCAAGCAAATATTGTGTGCCATGCACGCGAATTTCCTGTTCTGGGTTATCCACCATTTGCTGGTAACTGGCCATACCTCGGTAGGAGGTCCGAATAGAAATATGATCGGTTTCAACACCCAAATATTGCAGGCATTCCTGCACCGCGATGCCAACGCTGCTGCCACCTCGCCACAGACCCACAATAAAAGTCGGTCGGAAACCACTGTTAAAGATATCCACACCGAGTCGGTAGGCGTCTTCAAGGAGTTCCTGTTCGGTGATATAACGCTTTTGAGTCACGCGCGCGAGGGTAAGTTGTGGCAGTATTTGTAGTTTACTCCACAGCATGCTTTGCGTGCACCGCCCCAGTGTAAAAAAGCAACACGATAATGTCTGAAAAAATCTATATAGATGCGCAGCAACTTCTGGAGGACTCATTCCAGTTGGCTGCTGAGGTTTATCGCAGCGGGTTTCGCCCCACCTTTATTGTGGCGATTTGGCGCGGTGGTGCGCCTATGGGAATTGCGATGCAGGAGTTACTTGCTTATCGCGGAATTCATACCGACCATATTGCCATTCGAACCTCGTCTTATCACAGTATCGATAAGCAGGCCAGTGAAGTCGAGGTGTTCAGTCTGAGCTACTTGATAAAAAAAATGTCTGCTGAGGATTCGCTGTTGATCGTCGACGATGTTTACGACACAGGTCGCAGTATTGAAGCTGTCATTAACAGATTAAATGTGCTGCTGCGTCGCAATATTCCCAGCGATATCAGGGTGGCCGTGCCATATTACAAACCGTCGCGTAACAAAACTGACAGAGTGCCTGACTACTATTTGCACGAAACTGATCAATGGTTAAAGTTTCCACATTCGCTGGAGGGATTGGTTGACGAAGAGGTTGCCGAGCACCGACCAGAACTATATGCCATCTTGCAAAACGCAAAACCGCTTGATACTTGAGTGTTTCTACTTAGACGTATTGATAGTCGAAAGATTGGCGTCACAAAACGAGCGATACAAGTTGCCGCAAAATATTTTCTCAGTGTAAAATCCTTGCTCTGGTTTATACGCCGAAGCGAATGATCAGTGAGTCCGAAAGTACGATGTACATATTGCGATGTGGTTTCAACTCTATAACCCATCCAATATGAACCGAAACACCAGCAGTGATATTGGAGACTGTATGCCATCGTCTAGTCAGGGTTCGCCATCAACCACCGTGATTGAACTTTCCGGATTTCGTGATGCAAGTGCTGTACGTACCGGGCGCCAATTTGCCGGGCACTCTACAGATAATGCGATCTGTACGCGTCAGGCCGATATGCTTTCAATGCGTCGTCACCTGCGGTACCAGGCTTCAGTTGAAATCGACAAACTCGATTGGATATTGAACGAATACGGAAAAGCCTACAACGATGTCCTTGTAGGGCAGATCAGGGCATTGCTCAATAAAGAGTTTGGCAAATTGCGGGTGCATCGCTACCGGCGTTTGTTTGTGATTCGGCATCGATCAGTTGAAGGTCTTATTTCCAGTTTGTTGCGGGTCCAGTTTCATGCGCACCAAATTGACTTACCCCTGGTAAACCAATGCGGCGAACTAAACAACGCCAAGCCTGTTACGCTAACCTGGGGTGTTGGCAGAACAACCACTGAAGCCGAGGTAGAGCGGCTGCGCAGACGTCGTCAAAAATACCGACGGTAGCTTGGTGGCTTTGGGCGACTTGCAGTCTAGATAAATCCTATTGCGTCAGCAATCAGGTAGGCCAGGCTCAGCGCAATCAGCAGCACACTCCAAACTTTCAACCACATAATATTCCCGCGGCGCCCCAAGATAAACAACACCACGCCGATTACAATCGACATGACCATGGACAGCGTCAGCATGTGGTGCATGGTTTCGCTGTGCGGATACAGCGGGTCGGGTGACTGGCCTTCTGGGTAGCGCAATGGATTACCTTTTTTAATTCGGTTTAAAGCACTTAAGCTTACGCTATTGTTATGCCGTAGGTGTTATGCCGTAGGTGTTATGCCTTAGGCATGTTTAACCAGCTGGTCGGCTACCCACTGATGAAAGTGCACTGTCGGTGCATCCATCGCTGGCGAAAAAACACCGCCCTCGTAGCCTGGAGAAAATCGCCCCTTTTGCATGCGTTCCACGGCAAAGATGTCTTCTTTAAACACATTTGTCCAGGCATCCAGCAAAGCTTGCCTGTGCGCCTGATAAGGTGATGCCAGTGCTTCCTCTCCCACATAACTGATGCGCACGTGCTCTACGGTTTGGTCCAGGGCTGTGGGTTGCAGATACATGATGAACAAATGATCTGAATGCAGGCCGATGAAGGTGTTTGGGTAAAGCACCGGATACACAGCCAAATTGCTTTTATCTGCATCCCAACTGGCTAAACCGGGCAGGTAGTTGCCACCGATGTTGGTTCGAGTGTAGTTTTCGCTGCCTTGGCCGCCCCCATTGTCGAATCGTTCCAGGTCAAAATGCACATCGAGTGGGGATGTTTTATTTAGTTCGGGATGGACAGTGGGTAAGTGATAAGACTCAAGGTAGTTTTCAACCGGAAGTTTCCAGTTTGACTTTACCGTCATGGTTGTGCGGCAATCATCGTTACCGGATACAAATTGCAAGCGATCATCTGCTGAGCAAAGCTCATCAAATTGTCGGGTTAGCGGCTTAATATAATCGTCAAAAGCGATTGCATCACCCGATAAGTTAATAAACACAGCATTCAACCAGATGGCAGAGCGTACTTCACGTAAATTTCCTTTTGCGCGATCAAATTCCGGATGACTGTGGTTGCCATAGCCACCAACGTGCGGCGTACCCCTTAGCTCGCCGTTCATTTTGTAAGACCAACTGTGATAGGGGCAAACCAACATGCCTTTGGTTTGGCAAGGTTCTTCAGCCAGGTGCATACCACGGTGGCTACACACATTATGGAATACCCGCAGCTGGCCGTTGTTATCACGGGTGACCACCAACGGTACACCCATAAAGTCGATGGGTAACACGTAATTGTTTTCTGGTAAATCCTCCGCAAATGCAATACACGACCATCCGGTTCCCATGACGTATTTCCGGTCTTCGTTAAACGCAGCGGCTTCAACGTAGCGTTCGTTGGGCAAGCCGGTAGCATGAGCAACGGGTTGCTTCAGTCGTTGCTGGATATCAATCAGTTTATGTTCGAGCATGGAAAAGTCCTGACGGCTATGCTTTACAGAGCGTCAGAGTTGCATTTTTGTGTTGCCGGTGCAATACCAGTTTCGACAATTTGTATTCTGAAGGGGAAGTGGGTGCTGCACACAGCAAAACGCCCGATGCTGCTCTCTGGACAGACATCGGGCGTTTGCTGTTCAGCGAGACTCAGGGGCTTGACTACCGTCGTGCTCGCTGCTGTGTATGGGGTGAATTTTGCGCTAACTAAAACCGTTGATCGTTGTTCAAATTCACATAATATGGGCTCTTAGCGGTACTGCATCACACTCCAGTACCAAACTGCTGTTTTGCAGCTGGTGTTGACAGGTAGTCGCTGACACCCGCAGCCAAGGCTTCTGCCAGCCGTTGTCGATAGGCAGGGTCTGCCAAACGCTCGGCTTCACGCACGTTAGATAGACAGCTCAATTCGATTAACACGCCGGGTGTGAAACTACGCGTCAAAATATACAGTGTGTCTTGCTTAACACCCGCGTTGTCAGTTTCTTCATACTCGTGACTAACCTCGTTATAAACTCGGCGCTGCATCATGGTAGCCAGCTGCTTTGAACCTTTCGTAAACGACAAGTCAGGTTGATGACCAGACAGGGCTTTGACTAACGGGCTGCTGCCATCTTCAAGGCGCTGCTTCTCAATACTCTCTCTGATGTTATGTGGCGCGGCGTAAAAAGTTTCCACCAGATTGACGTCGGTTTGCGGCAAATGGTTTAAATGCAGTGAGACCACCATATCGGCATTGGCCTGTTTCACTTTATCAACCCGGTTTTTGCGTGACATGCCTGAGTCATCGTCGCGGGTTAACACTATGGACACGTTATCTAATTCAGACAGTATTTTTTGAGCGCGTTTTGCAATGTCGAGCGTCAACATTTTTTCGGCCAGACCATTATGGCCAACCGAGCCTCGATCACTGCCGCCATGTCCAGGGTCGAGCATCACGATAAAATTATTTTTGGCTGAGTCAGTATTAGCTGATTCAAGATTTTTTGATGTGGCTTTTTTCGCCGTAAATGCAAACGCTTGGTTGGTCTGCCAAACGGCGAGTTTGTGCTGCTTGTCAGCGTCGATCGTCCAGGCCTTGTTGTTTAATGTTGGCAAAGCTGCTGTTGTGACCACAGCATTAAATTGGTACTGGGAATTAGCATTGTTAGCCAGCGATTCAAATTTTGACTTGGAAACTGCTGCAAGGCTGTTTGGCGAGCTCTGAGACACGTGAGCAGGCCATCTTGGGTTGTTGATTCGTTCAACGCTGAAGTTGATCAGTCTTTGATGTTGTGTCGGTGGCGCATCAATACTCGCGTAAACAACGGGTGCGCGCTCGATGGACACACTATTAGCGGTATAGAGAGGTTCACCATTGAGGCCATATTGCAGACCAATCAAAAGCGTGCCAAGCACGGCAAATTCTGCCATGGGCTTTTGAGTGAGCGCGCATCGCTTGGTATTTACCAGCGCATTGATTGTTTTTAGCTTGTCCATGAACCACAGGTTGTCGATTAACGAAACTGTGATGGACTACGCAAAATACATGCCCTGGCAGGAATTTTAGAACTATTGTGCAGGACATGGTCGGTAGCAGGGCAGCGCCGGATGGGCGAGCCCGCTTAACGATTAAACATCTCAGCCAGAAACGGTGCCGTTCTGGAGCGCTTGGAAGCAGACAGCTTTTTTGGTGTGCCACTGGCCACAACCTTACCGCCGCCATCGCCACCTTCGGGCCCCATATCAATGAGCCAATCGGCTTCAGCCATGATATCCAGGTTGTGTTCAATCACAAACACTGAATTGCCGGCGTCAACCAAGCGATGCAGCACGTGAATCAGTTTTTCAACATCAGCCATGTGTAAGCCGACAGTGGGTTCGTCAAGAATATACAAGGTGCTGGTTTTTAAAACAGCGCGACCACTGGAGTCTTCTAGTACCGGTTTGGCCTTTGCCAATTCGCTGACCAACTTGATACGTTGTGCTTCGCCGCCACTGAGTGTGGGGCTTTGTTGGCCCAGGGTTAAATAGCCTAGCCCGACGTCTTGTAGTAGCTTTAACGGATGGTGAAGCTTGTCGTGCGA
This sequence comes from uncultured Granulosicoccaceae bacterium, assembly GCA_938035525.1. Lineage (GTDB taxonomy): Bacteria > Pseudomonadota > Gammaproteobacteria > Granulosicoccales > Granulosicoccaceae > Granulosicoccus. The sequence continues at coordinate 13,719 of CALHOI010000052.1, read as the reverse complement.
ACTAAAAAATTCCACGGCGTTGTCAACGTTCATGTTAAGCACATCACCAATCGATTTGTCTTTGTACAACGCTGAGAGCGTTTCCGTGTTGAACCGAGCACCATTACAAGCGTCGCACGGTACTTTGACATCAGGCAGAAAATTCATTTCGATGCGTTGCATGCCCTGACCATCACACTCAGCGCATCGACCACCGGCAACATTAAATGAAAAACGGCTGGCCTTGTAACCTCGAATACGAGCTTCGGTGGTGTCAGCGAACAGATTTCGGATAGTGTCCCAGAACCCGATGTAAGTAGCAGGGCAGGAGCGTGGTGTTTTACCGATAGGGGTTTGATCAACCTCCAGCACACGAGAGATACTCTCCCAGCCGCTTATTGATTTGCAACCGTAAGGTTTGCCGATTTTACGGTTGCGTTTTTGGGCGTTAAGGCTGCGTAGATTATCGTTGATAACACTTCTTATTAGTGTGCTTTTGCCACTGCCTGACACGCCCGATATACAAACCAATTGATTTAACGGAATGTCGATGTTGATCGACTTTAAGTTGTGCAGGTTAGCGCCTTTCACGCTGAGCCTGTGTTCGGGCTTGGTTCGGGGTTCGTAGATGGGGTGTACCAATGGCATGTCCAGCATTCTGCCGGTAACCGATGCCCGATTTTTTCGCACCTGATTAACCGTGCCGGTGGCCACCACTTCGCCGCCGCGTACACCGGCGCCGGGTCCGATATCAATAATATGGTCGGCGCTGCTGATGGTTTCCTCGTCGTGTTCTACCACAACGATGGTGTTGCCCTTTTTGCGTAACTTGGCCAGGGTCTCAAGCAACATGCGATTATCACGCGGGTGCAAGCCTATAGTGGGCTCGTCGAGTATGTAGCACACACCTCGAAGATTTGAACCTAGCTGAGCGGCCAGTCGTATGCGTTGTGCCTCGCCACCACTCAAGGTGGGCGCCGCTCTATCCAATGACAAATAATCCAAACCGACCTCATTTAAAAAACTCAGTCGCGAGTTAAGCTCTGTCAGGCTGTCTCTGGCAATCAAGGCCTCACGATCGTTCAGCTTGATGCGCTGAAACAATTCCATAGCCGATGCAATGGACAAACACGTGTATTGCGCGATGTTTTGGTTGTTAAAGTAAACATTTAACGACTCGGGTTTGAGTCGTTGACCTTCGCAGGCAGGGCACACGTCGTGCTCTTCATCGTTGCTGGTGCGCCAGCTTTTTTCTTCACCGCTTTGCTCTTCGTCAAATCCTGCTATCAATTCGCCTGTGCCGTAGCATTCGGTACACCAACCGTGTTTCGAATTGTAAGAGAACATGCGCGGGTCCAGCTCCGGGAAACTGGTTTGGCAGCCAGGGCATGCGCGTTGGGTTGAAAACAGGGTTTCGTTTTTAGTGGTGCTGCCAATCTTGACCACACCACTGCCAAAGTCCACAGCGCGTTGAATCGACTGAGTCAGAGTCGCTTCATCTTTTACGTTGCAACTGATATCACCCACGGGTAGGTCGATGGTGTGTTCTTTGAATCTGTCCAGTCTTGGCCAATTGTCAGTGGGCTCTAACTTGCCATCAACCCGCAAGTGCGTGAAGCCTTTGTTCAGTGCCCATTTAGCTAAATCGGTGTAGTAGCCTTTTCTGTCTACTATCAGTGGCGCGTATAACTGCACCGACTTGCCTCGGTGTTTTTTAAGCACCTGCGCCGTAATGGCCGCAACCGACTGAGCCCGTATGGGTACCTCGCAATCTGGGCAGTACTGCTCACCCAGTTTGACGAACATCAGTCGTAAAAAGTGATAAATCTCTGTCATGGTAGCCACGGTGCTTTTACGTCCGCCGCGGCTGGTGCGTTGTTCAATGGCGACCGTTGGCGGAATGCCGGTAATAGCATCCACGTCGGGTCTGGAGGCCGGTTGCACAAACTGCCTGGCGTAAGCGTTTAATGATTCGAGGTAGCGACGTTGCCCTTCATTAAAAACAATATCAAAGGCCAGCGTGCTTTTGCCACTGCCACTCATGCCAGTAATAACCGTAAACGCATCGCGGGGAATTTTTACATCGATGTTTTTTAAATTATGCTCGCGGGCCTGTTGTACGTGTATAACGTCTGAATTTTTTGATTTAACTGTGGTGCGTTTTGTTGGTTTTGCTTCTGCAATTCCTGTTTGAGATAATTTGTCATTGGCGTTTTGATAATCACGCAGTGCTTTTCCAGTGGCACTGGTTTTGTGTGCCATGACTTCAATTGGTGTGCCTTTAACCACAACCGTGCCACCTTCGTCGCCACCTGCCGGACCCAAATCAATTATCCAGTCGGCGTTGTTAATGACATCAAGGTTGTGTTCAATAACCACCAGTGAGTGGCCGTTTTCGATCAGTTTTTCAAATGCCACCAACAGTTTGGATATATCGCTAAAGTGTAAGCCAGTGGTGGGTTCATCAAACAAAAACAACATTTTGCCGTCTTGCTTGCTCTTGGATTTTTTGTTTTTAGCTCTTTTGTTTTTCTCGGCAGCTTGCCCCAAGTGCGCGGCCAGTTTAAGTCGCTGCGCTTCTCCTCCGCTAAGGGTTGGCACTGGCTGGCCAAGTTGCAGGTAGCCCAGACCAACGTCGTTTAAGGGTTGCAGTGCCTGCACGATCGCGGCCTCGTTTTTAAAAAAGACCAAGGCATCATCTACCGTCATGGCCAATACATCAGCAATCGATGCGCCTTGTTTTTCATGCTCGGCAAACACGTTTATTTCCAGTAGTTCGGCGCGGTATCGCGAACCATTGCATTCCCCGCAGCGAATATACACATCGCTGAGAAATTGCATTTCAACGTGTTCAAAGCCGTTGCCCGAGCAAACAGGGCAGCGCATACCCGAATTAAAACTGAATGCAGATGCCTTGTAGCCGCGCTCTTTTGCCTCGGGTACTTTTTCAAAAAGCTTACGGATGGCTTCGAATGCACCGGTGTAACTAACCGGGTTTGATCGAGCTGATTTTCCTATTGGGCTTTGATCAACCAGAATGATGTCATCAATGAGTTTATCGCCCTTGATTGTCTTATAAGGCTCTGCCAGTTCTTTGGGCTGACCTTTGAGTGCACTAATAGCATTAAATAGCGTGTCTTGAATTAACGTGGATTTTCCCGAGCCGCTTGGTCCTGTCACACAAACCAGTTGATTTAACGGAATACTGACAGACACGTTTTTAAGGTTGTTGCCCGAAGCGCCATTGATATCGATCTTCTGATTTTTGCGCACTGGGGCGCGTGCACTGTTAAATTCCAGCACCTTGCGACCGGTCAGGTATTCGGCTGTTAATGATTTTTTGGAGTTCAGCAGTTTTGAGGGTGTGCCGTTGAACACCACTTGCCCACCGGCGGCACCCGGGCCTGGTCCCATGTCGATGATACGATCAGCACACAGCATAAGCTGTGGGTCGTGCTCTACAACAATCAGCGTGTTCCCCGCACTGCGCAACCGTTGCAAAATAGTGGCGACGCGATCAATGTCCAGCGAGTGTAATCCGATACTGGGCTCGTCAAGCACGAACAAGGTATTAACCAAAGAGGTGCCCAAGGCTGTGGTTAAGTTAATCCGTTGTACTTCGCCGCCAGAGAGCGTGCGCGATTGTCGATCAAGGGTTAAGTAACCGAGCCCAACATCGTTCAGGTAAGCCAAACGACTGCGCATTTCACCCAGTACCAGTTCGGTGGCATCGTCGGCGTCGTCATTCACCATTTTTTGTACGTACGCGTTTGCTTTATTCAAAGGCAAACGCATCAGGTCAACCAAGTTCAAGCCAGGGAGTTTGGCCAGCTTTTTATCGCTCAGTGGTGAACCTGCAGGTTTGAATCGTGATTTTGCATCGATGATTTGGTTGGCATCGGCAAGTGACCCTACACGCCAGTTTAATGCTTCAGGTTTTAGTCGGGCACCAAGACACTCGGGGCATTCTTCGTAGCTGCGGTACTTTGATAGCATGACCCGCACATGCATTTTATAGGCGCGACCTTCAAGCCAGCTGAAGAACCCGGCCACACCGTACCAGTGACCAGAACTTGATTTACCATCGCCTTCAATAACCCATTTTTGCTGTTGTTTAGTCAGTTTTCCGTAAGGCACGTCTAAGGGGATTTTTTGTTTTTTGGCTTCGCGCTCCATGTCGCGCTGGCAAATTTTATTGGTCTCGGTTTGAAAAACTTTTACCGCGCCTTCTTTTATTGTTTTTGTTTCGTCGGGTATAACCAGTCGGTAGTCAATGCCCATAATGCGACCAAACCCTCGACAACTCTCGCATGCCCCCATGGGCGAATTGAATGAAAAATGGCTGGGCACGGGTTCCTTGTACTTAATGTTGCACTTATCGCATTGCAGGGCCACAGAATAAGCGCGCTTGTTGGTGGCTTTTTTATGTTCATTAAGATCATAAAGTTTGAGTGCGCCTTGTCCATAGCGTATCGCTGCTTCAATGGCTTCAACCAGCCGTCCCTGATTGGCTTTGGTGCTGCGCAATCGATCTTGTATAACTTCTATGCTGTTTTTTGTTTGTTTATGAATACGCGTGTAACCTTGGCGTGCTAGCCAGTCTTCAATTTCGGTGGCTGAAAAGTTTGCTGGAATATCGATGGTGAAAGTCACCATGACTCGCGTGTTGGCAGCGTTTTTTGCTGCCAGGCAGGTTTGCGCGATACTTTGCGCCGAGTCGCGCTTAACATGCTGGCCACACGAACCGCAATACAGTTCGGCGGTGCGGGCAAACAGCAATTTAATGTGATCGTTAAGCTCGGTCATGGTGCCAACGGTTGAACGAGATGTGCGCACCGGGTTAGTTTGATCAATGGCAATAGCCGGTGGAATACCGTCAATACGATCCACTTTGGGTTTGTCCATGCGATCAAGAAATTGGCGTGCATAGGGTGAGAAGGTTTCGACATAGCGCCGCTGGCCTTCTGCGAACACGGTATCAAATGCCAGGGTTGATTTACCGGAACCACTGACGCCGGTTATCACAATCAGCTCGCCGTGTGGTAACGTCAAATCAAGGTGCTTGAGATTGTTCTGGTGGGCGTTTTTGATGATGATATTTTTGCTCATTCGCCTAGCCTAACAACTAGCCTGACCAGTCGGGTTAATTATTGTGGGAAACGCGTGAAATGGTTGCTAAACAACTGAGTGAAATTGAAGCCGAACAATTCGCTCGCGATGGATTTCTTATTCGACGCGGTTTGATTGAACCGGACTTAGTCTCGCAGCTTATCGAGCGCATTGACGCATCGCTAAATCCAGCTCTGGCGCCGGTTGAATTTGAAGCTGATGTGCATTACCCCGGGGCTCCTGCCTCGCGTTGGTCAGAAGGCGGACAAACACCACGACGCTTGCAGCATGCCTTTGGGCGTGATGCTCTGTTCCGCCAGTGTGCGTCTTTACCGGCTATTGTCGGCACCCTGAGTGTGCTGATGGATACCAACGATCTCATGTTGTCTCAGAACCATCACAATTGCGTCATGACAAAGCATCCGGGATACAGCAGCCTGACCAGCTGGCATCAGGATATTCGCTACTGGCGCTTTGATCGACCAGAGCTCGTTAGCACTTGGATTGCTCTGGGCACCGAGAACGTTGAAAACGGATCGCTACTGGTCATTCCGGGTTCGCACAAACTGACCATTGATCCGGGTCGCTTCGATGCCGCCTTGTTTTTACGCACCGACCTGCAGGAAAACGAAGCCCTGCTGGCCACCGCCGTACCAGTAGAACTAGAAGCAGGAGATGTCCTGTTTTTTCACTCGCGCACCCTGCATGCAGCAGGGCAAAACAGCTCGTCTACAGTCAAGCGCTCCATCGTGTTCACCTATCACGCGCAAGACAACGAGCCCATTCCGCAGACCCGGTCGGCTGTTTTTGAGGGTATTCCGGTCGGTCACTGACAATCGGCGACTGGTCGACACTATTCGCAAAGCCTGGTGTCATGTTGGCGCTAAAATTTTCAGCGCATTGGTGGTCAGTGGGTCTGCGCATCATGGTATAACGAGACTTTAAGCCTCACTTTAAATATACCCGTTATGAGTTTGACCCCTGAATCCGGTGCCCCTGATTCCGACGTGAGTGCGCGCGATGCGCTTGGTATCGATAGTGACATTCGTGTGCCGGCCTTTGCACAGCGTACCGAATACGTTCCTGACATCGATGACGCCTACCTATTTGACCGAGACGTGTCTCTGTCTATTCTGGCGGGGTTTGCACAAAACCGACGTGTGTTGGTTCAGGGCTTTCATGGCACGGGCAAATCAACGCACATTGAACAAGTCGCATCTCGCCTTAACTGGCCCTGTGTGCGGGTCAATCTTGATGGCCATATTTCACGTCTCGACCTGGTCGGTCGCGATGCGATTGTGATCAAAGATGGGAAGCAGGTGACCGAGTTTCAAGAGGGCATACTGCCGTGGGCTCTACAACGACCGGTTGCATTGATTTTTGATGAGTTTGATGCGGGGCGGCCGGATGTTATGTTTGTTATTCAGCGCATCCTGGAAAAAGACGGTAAGTTCACTTTGCTGGATCAAAATCGTGTGATCACACCGCACCCTGGCTTTCGGTTATTTGCCACTGCCAACACGGTTGGTTTGGGCAATTTGAACGGCATGTATCACGGCACCCAAACCTTGAACCAGGCACAGATTGATCGCTGGAATATTGTCGCAAGGCTTGATTACCTGGCACCAGAATCCGAAGCAGACATTGTGCACGCAAGAGTACCGCAAATGCGCACACGAGCTGATGGCGAAAAGCTGGTTGCGTCTATGGTGGCCATGGCTAACATGACGCGAGAAGCATTTAGCGCAGGCGATATTTCAACCGTTATGTCGCCCCGTACTGTTATCACCTGGGCAGAAAACCTGGGTATTTTTGATGACTTGGCTAAAGCGTTCAGACTGTCTTACCTGAACAAATGCGATGATGCCGAGCATTCCATTATTGCCGAGTTTTATCAACGCTGTATGGGGCAGGAACTACCTGAGTCAATAGCGGCTAATGCGCCTTAACGTGATCTGTTATTGACGGTTTATAAACCATGAACCCTGAATCGGCTGTAGCCAGTGCCAATGCGCGAATCAGAATGCTTGAGCGTCATGGCGCAGCAAGCTTACGTGCTTTGTCGGGTGTGTGGGACGCAGAATACCGGGCCAGCCGCCTGCGCATCGATGGTAAGCCTGCGCCCTTCGCCGCACCGTATCTGGCCATCAATTTTGCGGATGCCCAATTAAGCCAAAGCCGAGGGGTCATGGATTCGCTGGGCCTGCGGTTGCGTTACTGCGATTTGGACTTACACCGCACCCTGAGCCCACCCAGTGGATTTGCCCGATTGGTGTTTGATGTGCTGGAGCAAACCCGCTGCGAATCACTGCTGCCCGAAACCCATCAGGGTATGCGAGAGAATCTGGATGCAGCCTTTATTAACTGGTGTCATCAGGCGCATGGCAATGGCTTCTGTGACAGCGATCTGGGCATACTTTTATATACCGTTATCCACATGGCACGTGCTCGATTGATTGGCACGTTTGAAGACGAAACCGCCGAAGCGCTTATTGAGGCAACGCGCGCCAACCTTGGCCCCGTGCTTGGAAAGTCTCTTTATAAACTCAAAGCTACCCGTGAAGATCAAGCCGCGTTTGCCGAACACGCAGCAGATATTGCTAACGCCTTGGGTCAAATGGTAGAGGACGCATCCAGTGATGCCGACGATAACGTCAAATTAAAAGAGCGCCATTCGGTGATCTTGCCACCAGACTGGAACGACTCGGACGTCGAATCTGAAGTTGAGTCAGGTATTGGCGCATCCAATGCCTCGACCGACACCGAGCAAACCGATTTGCAAAAACTCGGCGACTACCATGTGTATACCAACGAGTACGATCAACTGGTAGAAGCGGCGAGTCTGCTGCGCTTTGAAAAACGCTACGAGCTACGCAACCAGCTTGATCAATTGGTTAAGTCACAAGCGGTCAGTGTCACACGTTTAGCGCGAGAAATGCAGACATTGTTTGCACGCCCTGAAAACGATGGTTGGTTGTTCGGCCAGGAAGAGGGATTAATTGATGCGCGTCGATTAGCGCAGTTGGTCAGCAACCCCGAATACCACCAGGTTTTTGTGCAAGACCGGATGCAGTTAAAATCGCAGGCGGTGGTGAGTTTCCTGATCGATAACTCAGGCTCAATGAAACGGCAGCGCTTTGAAGCCGTTGCTGTGTTAATTGATACTTATGCTCGCGCGCTGGATTTAGCCGGCGTTAAATCGGAAGTGTTGGGATTCACCACCGCCGACTGGAATGGTGGCAAAGCCTTGCAAGCGTGGCGTAAGGCAGGGCAACCCGAGTCGCCGGGTCGCATGGGCGAGATATTGCACGTGGTGTACAAATCAGCTGATGATGCGTGGCGGCGCTCGCGAGGCGCAATGGCCTGCCTGTTAAGCACCCAGCATTTTCGCGAGGGCGTTGATGGGGAAGCGCTCATTTGGGCCTATCAAAGGTTAAAAGCAAGGCAGGAGCCGGGGCGCTATCTGGTGGTTATTTCCGATGGCGCACCGTTGGATGCGGCCACCCAAAATACTAACAGAGAAGGTTTTTTGGGCGATCATCTGGCCAGTGTGGCTAAAGCCATCGAGCGCGACCCGGATATCAATTTGGGTGCGATCGGCATCGATTTGGACATGAGCGATACGTTTAACAACTCAGTGTCGCTTGATTTGGGTGGAACGTTGGGTCAGGCAAGCTATAAGGTATTAAACACTTTGTTTAATGTATCATCTGTCTAACAATTCCTTGACGCAGCACTTCTTTATCTATCATGCAGGATCAATACAACTTTAAAGCCATCGAATCTCAGGTGCAGTCCGTCTGGGATGCCAATCATGCCTTTACCGTCACCGAGGACGAAAGTCTTCCAAAATACTATTGCATGTGCATGTTTCCGTATCCCAGCGGCAGCCTGCACATGGGTCATGTCCGTAATTACACCATTGGTGATGTGGTTTCGCGCTACAAGCGCATGCAAGGTTTTAATGTATTGCAACCTATGGGGTGGGATGCTTTTGGCCTGCCTGCCGAAAATGCGGCCATTAAAAACCAGACTGCACCGGCAAAATGGACCTATCGGAATATCGACGAAATGCGCGAGCAGTTGCAAAAGCTCGGCATTGCCTACGACTGGTCTCGCGAGATCGCTACCTGTAAACCGGATTACTATCGTTGGGAGCAATGGTTTTTTACCAAGCTGGTTGAAAAAGGTCTGGCCTATAAAAAAATGGCAGTGGTCAATTGGGATCCTGTTGAAGAAACCGTTTTGGCTAACGAGCAAGTTGATGCAGAAGGACGAGGCTGGCGCTCGGGTGCCCTGGTTGAGCGTCGTGAAATACCGCAGTGGTTTTTAAAAATCACGCAGTATGCCGAAGAGCTGCTCGATGAAATTGATAACCTTGAAGGCTGGCCTGATGCGGTGCGCACCATGCAGCGTAACTGGATTGGCCGATCAGAAGGCGTCGAGTTTGATTTTGCCGTAGAAGGGCACGACCCTATTCGCGTATACACCACCAGGCCAGACACCGTTGCTGGTGTGACCTACATGGCTGTTGCTGCCGAACACCCGGTGGCTCAGGCCGCGGCGCAAAACAACAAAGACGTTGCTGACTTTATCGAAGCGTGTTTAAAAACCGGTACCTCGGAAGCCGTTCTGGAAAAACTTGAAAAGCGTGGTATCCCATTAGGTGTTGAAGCAATCAATCCAGTATCGGGTGAAAAAATCCCCGTGTTTGCCGCTAACTTTGTACTCATTACTTATGGCACTGGTGCTGTTATGTCAGTGCCCGGTCACGATCAACGCGATTGGGAATTTGCCAAGAAGTATCAGTTGCCCATCAAGCAAGTGGTGCAATCAAGTGGCGAGCCGGTTGATGTTGAAACAGAAGCGTTTACCGACAAAGAAAACACCGTGTCAGTTAATTCTGGCCAGTTCGACGGCCTGGATTTTAAATCCTGCTTTGAAGCAACTGCTGACTTTTTAGTTGACAAGGCAGCCGGTGAGCGCAAAGTCAATTATCGCATCCGTGACTGGGGCGTCTCTCGTCAACGCTATTGGGGTTGCCCAATCCCGATCATTTACGACAAAGATGGCAACGTGCACACGGTTCCTGAAGAAGACTTGCCAGTGTTGCTGCCTGAAGACGTGGAATTCACTGGCGTGCAGTCACCTATAAAAGACGACCCCAGCTTTATAAACACAACGGTGCCTGGAACCAACGAGCCGGGTACGCGAGAAACCGATACCTTTGATACCTTCTTTGAATCAAGTTGGTATTACGCGCGTTACTGTTGCCCGGACGCCGACAAAATGGTGGATGAACGTGCCAACTACTGGTTACCTGTCGATCAATACATTGGTGGCGTGGAGCATGCCGTCATGCATTTATTGTATGCACGCTTTTTCCACAAACTGATGCGCGATGCAGGCTTGGTCACCTCCGACGAACCCTTCACACGTTTGTTAACACAAGGCATGGTTATCGCTGAAACGTTCTACCGAGATGACACTGGTAAACCTGTTTACTACAACGCCAAAGAACTCGATCTGCAGTACGACGACAAAGGGCGCATTAACGGTGCAACGTTAAAATCTGATGGTAAGCCGGTAACAGTTGGGCGCATCGAAAAAATGTCCAAATCAAAAAACAACGGAGTTGACCCGCTGGAAATGATTGAGCAGTACGGCGCTGACACCATGCGTTTGTTTTCGATGAGTGATTCTCCACCGCATCAGTCTTTAGAGTGGAAAGAAGGTGGCGTGGAAGGCATGCACCGGTTCATTAAGCGAGTGTGGCGTGAGGTCAGCAGCATCGATTCAAGCTATGCTGATCACGATTTTGAGCAAGAAGCGCTTACCGCCGAGCAAAAATCGTTACGTTTAAAAACGCACGAAACCATTGCCAAAGTAACTGACGATATTGATCGGCGTTTTACCTTCAATACAGCCATTGCGTCCATGATGGAATTGTTTAACGATATTTCCAAATTTGAAGACCGGACTAATCAGGGTAAAGCCGTGGTGCATGAAGCTTATAGTGCATTGGTTCGATTACTGAGTCCTTTTACACCGCACGTGACTCACGAGTTGTGGGCGCAGTTGGGTTATCAAACGGCGTTAATCAATGAAGCCTGGCCAGAAGTCGATGAAGATGCCCTGGTTCGGGATAGTTTATCTATGGTGGTGCAGGTCAACGGCAAGCGACGTTCAAACATTGAAGTACCAGCAAACGCCAGCAAAGAAGATTGCGAAAGTGCGGCCATGGCCGATGAAAACGTCAAGAAGCACGTTGGTGATAGCACGGTTCGCAAGGTTATTGTTGTGCCGGGTAAGCTTATCAATATCGTTGCAAACTAAACGCAGCTGGTGTTTGGTAACGCTTATGTGCTATTGCTAATAGCGACCGTTGGTTGGGCAGGCAATGCGGTTGCGGGTAAATTTGCTGCCAGCGGCTGGGAGCCGTTTACGTTAACCTGCTTGCGCTGGTTTCTGGTGGTTATTGTGGTGCTGCCGTTCGCGTGGCGTCACTTGTTAAACGATCGAAAACTGATTGCTCAAAAGTGGTGGTATTTTCTGGGCGTGCTCGGCTTTTGTATGGCGCTGTTCAATTTGCTGATGTTTCTGGCACTAAACTACACCTCGGCAATTAATGTCAGCATCGAACAGGCGTTTATGCCGGTGCTCATTATCCTGGCTAATTTTGTTTTGTTGTCGCAACGGGTGCGTCTGTTGCAAATTATTGGTGTGGTGCTGTCGATACTGGGCGTTTGGGTCACCAGCACGCAGGGCAATCCTTTATCAATATTTGATGGTGGCTTAAATCGCGGTGATGCCATTATGCTGTTGGCTTGCGTGTTTTATGCAGCCTATACCTTTTCATTGAAGTGGAAACCGGCGGTGCACTGGTTGAGCTTTATGTGTCTTATTGCGATTGGCGCATTTCTGGTTTCCATACCCTTTGCGTTGTACGCAATCAACACCGATGATCTCAGCTTGCCAGCCAAAGCCGACTGGCTGGTCCTTATTTATATTGTGCTGGTACCTTCTATTGTTAGCCAGCTGGCGTTTGCCAAAAGTGTTGCGTTGATTGGCGGAAATCGAGCAGGGCTGTTTATTAATTTGGTGCCGATATTCGGTTCAATGTTGGCCGTACTATTGTTAAGCGAGCAATTCAGGCTTTTTCATGCCGTTGGAATAGTCTTGGTTATCGGCGGTATCTTGCTGGCCGAACGAATTGCCTTGGCGAATGACACCGCAAATACGCTATAGTTAGCGCCTGTTTAGGCGATGCTTTGGGGTAGTTATTGTGGAACAGCAGCAGGCTTGGAATAACCCAAATGAAAGACACACGCGAATTGCGGGCATCCTGCTGGTTGTTGGTTTTGTTTTATTGGCTGCATCGGCCTTCAACCCACTAAAAGATCTACTGGCCGGCACGCCTATGTGGCTTTTCCGTTCCGCATTAATTGCGGGAATGGGTTATTGCCTGCATGTGTTGTTTTCGCCAGCGGCAATTGTCATGTTGTTTCTTGGCTTCTCGGCCGGCGTACCCATACTGTTGATATTTTCTTCCTTAAGCTTATGGCTGGGGGAAGCTGGTTTAAAAAAGTCGGCGGTCACGTACTTTTCGTGGGCGGCACTTGGTTATTCATTCAAGTTTGTGTGGGCGCCACTGGTTGATAAACTGCCCATTCCAGTGCTAACCAATCTTTTAGGCCGAAGACGCGCATGGTTATTGTTGTCGCAGGCAGCCGTTATCGGCTCAATCTTGTTAATGGCCTTAACCGACCCTGCAGGTGATGGCAACGCACTAACAATGATGGCGCTAGCGGCTGTGGCGCTAGGTTTCTCGTCGGCCACTCAAGATATTGTGATTGATGCGTATCGCATTGAGTCAGCGCCAGCTGATGAACAAGCGATGATTTCATCCACCTATATTGCCGGGTATCGCATTGGTATGATTGTCGCCAGTGCCGGTGCGTTGTATCTGGCAACTTATTTTGGTTCAACAAAAGAAGCTTACAGCTACGACGCCTGGATGAATACCTACGCCATCATGGCTGGTGTTATGTTGATCGGTGTGCTGACAACGTTTCTTATTCGTGAGCCTGGTACGCATCGCCCCGATGAAAACCCCTACACCGCCAATGATTACTTACGATTCCTGGCAGTTTTTGTTTGCGCTGTAGTGGCGTTTATTCTGGTGTTTAAACTCAGCTCGGCTGTGGTGAGCAGCGCAAAAGACACCTTGAAAGAATTTTTTAATAATCGACACCTCAGCGGTTTTATTGTGGCCACCATTCGTTTAGCCATAGCAGCAACTGTTGCCTGGTTTGTTGCTCGTGGGCTTGTCAAAGTGGGTGTGGGTAACCAACAAATGATCACCGAATCTTATGTCAATCCTATACGGGACTTTTTCAGTCGTTACGGCATGGGACTGGCGGTATTACTGTTAGCTCTCATCGGACTGTATCGCGTATCCGATATAGTCATGGGTGTTATCGCCAATGTGTTTTATCAGGAATTAGGCTACACCAAAGTAGAAATCGCCAATGTGTCTAAGTTTTATGGGCTGATTATGACCATTGCCGGCGGTTTGCTCGGTGGTTTTTTGTCAGTGCGCTTTGGGGTCATACGCATTTTGTTTTTAGG
>CALHOI010000051.1 GCA_938035525.1 uncultured Granulosicoccaceae bacterium | reverse complement strand
CCTGCGTCCAAGTCGGACTGTACCCAGCGCTTCATGTCTGGCGCTATTTGCCCTGCCCACACAAAGTGGACATCGGGACGCTCTTGCACCATGTGTTGCGCCACCTGCAAAAAGATGTCGAATCCTTTACGCAAATCGGCAAAACCAACATTAAGAACGACTTTTTCATCTGCACCGATGCCCAGCTCACTGCGCAGTTTGGTTCGTTTTTCAGCATCAAACTCTATCTTTTTGTACGTGCCCTGCGGTTGAATCACATGCTTGGCAGAGCCTGCTTCAACAAACCGTTTAAAGCCATCTTGCACAATGTCTGACGGGAACACCACGTGCTTGGCATGCTCAGCTATCGATTGCAGATGGTTTTCAAGCTTGTATTCTTTTATTAAGTTAGGCAGCTCATGAATTAGTGATATTGTTTCAACACCCGCTTTATCCAAAACAGGCAGCAGGTCCCCTGTGACACTGGTGTTGCAAATAGCCACGGTAAAACCTTCGGTTTTCAACCAGGTAGGAATGCGATCTTCACCCAAGCTGTCCACCACAAAGGTATTACAAATTTTCTGGTATTTTTTCAGTAAAGGACCGCCACTTTTTAGCAAAATTGTCACGTCCATACCAAATTGCTGTTTGTACACTTCGGCCATGCTCAGCAACAACATCTGCGCGCCGTGCTTGTAAGCATCGTGCCCAACTAATAACAGCTTTTGACGACTCTCGGCAGAGGCCAATCCGTACACAGCACGCTGCGTCGCATTCAAGTAAGCATGCCCATAGTGAACGTCCGGCTCAAGGTACGCACCTTCGGCCCATTCATTCCACGCATTAATAAACACAATAGGCTCATCTGCAAATGGGTTTTCCTCGGCGTAGTCGATGGCACCGTTCAACCAGCTTTCATAAAGCCTGGGTGTTGAACCCTGCATGGTAAATCCTCGACCCTCACGCCGTGCATCATTATCCCAATGCGGCACCACTGTTTTAATCAACGGAAATTCAGGTGGCTTTTCTGACAATGAAGAATCGATTACGTCGGTATAAGCGCGAACTTCGCCCGTGTAGTTGGGGTCCAGAATGTTCATTTTGGATTGAATTTGCGGTAAATCAACGCACACCTTGTGCGGCGGAAATTCAACCGCACCATCAATACCGAATTTACCCGGGTCTTCATCACCAAAGCCCTGCACCATTAATATCCACGGTGCCACACCCAGCATCTCTTCCCAAGCATCGCGCCATCTGGCCAGGGTTTTACGCGAAGCCGGCAGTAAGCCAGGTCGGTACAATATAAACAACGGTCGGCCATCGACGCGCATGTAGCGCTCGTGCCTAAAGTAATGCGCTGTGTCTTCCAGGAATGCCGCTTCGTCCTCGTCGCGGTAGCTTTGATCCATTAACACTTCACTGTCAAAGCCATCCCAAGTGCGCGTCCAGTTTTCGTTCGCCCACATGATGCAAAATTCCTGATCGATCTGTTTGTTGTTAACAAACGAATCCAATGGCATATCCAGCAATCGCTTGCCATTAAACCAGTAGTAATAAAAACAGAAGGCTTCAATACCGTTGGCTTGCGCCATCTTGGCCTGATCAACCAGAACTTGTTCGTTGTTCAGATCGTAAAAACCCAAGTCACGCGGTACGCGCGGTTGGTAGTGGCCTTCAAAGCGAGGCGTACCACGAATCACATTGCGCCATTCGGTAAAACCGGCACCCCACCACTCATCGTTTTCTTCGAAAGCATGAAATTGCGGTAAGTAGAATGCCACTGTTTTAGCCCGTGATTTCAGGGCAGTGTTATCCACTTCGTTGGCCACTTCAAAGCCTGGGCCAGGATTGGCAAAGTATTTAATGGCACTGGCAATATCAGATTGAGTCAGCGCAGCATCATCAGCCCTGGCTTCAGCCTGCAGTGCAGGTTCTGCAAATTCATCCACCACCGCCTGCGACACGGGCGACTCATTATCATTGAGTAACGCATGCGTCACTGGGTTCATGTCACTGGCGTTGTTCAGGTGAGTAACAACGTACAAATCGGCATCAAAATGAGCGCTTGGGTTGCGACGCTCTTTCCAGCCATATTGGTAAAAGTGATCAACCGGGTCTAATTTCGCCTTCACAACATCGGTGTTGTGTTCCAGATAATACGCACGATCAAAAAACGGATTAGGGTTGAAGCTTTTGGCTATCCCCTCTTGTAGATAGTGTGACAGCGCCAGACCTTGCGTCACGCCATACTGATTTTTGTACCAAAGTGGGGAGAATTGCTCACACGGTGTACAGCCCTGAGCCTCACCATACTGCACATAGTGATAAGCAGGGTTAACTCGCTCTATATCCAGTGTCGGGTTTTGCTTTAAATACCAATCAACATTAAACAGCGCGTTGGGTGCGTGTTTAAGCTTGAATCCTGTCTGGCAAAAGTGTTTCAATTGCCTGGTTCGCACACCGTAAGTGCGCTTGTACCACTTCGCATCAAAAATGCCACTGGATTGTAAAGTCGCCATTGTGTCACGCAGTGCACCAGCACCGCTTTTACTGCTGGCAGAAACAATCAATCCAAGATCGATACCCGGAGCTGCGCGACCACCTTGCAATACTTCCTGCATGCCCTGAACGGCAAAATGCTCAAGCCCGGATACCACTTCGTTTTCGGCAACAGCGGCTCTTACATCAATGTTGTTTTGTAAATAGGTTTTTTCATCAAACTGATCAATCACATTGGCAGGCACGCCTGCCAGACGATCACTGATCACACGAATACGACCCAAACGCTGTTTAATGGAATGACGTGGCTTGCTGCTGTCTTCGCTTTCACTGCCCACTTCCAATGCGCGCGCAACCACCTGCAATGACATGCGGTAGTAATCCAGGTTTTTAAATAAACGCGAGCGGTTGGAACCAGATCGTATGTTGTACAAATCGTCGATGGAAATTCGGGCAAAAACCTTGTGCAGATTTTCTGCAATGTATCGAATCATGTAGGCATCACTGCGACGCCTCGGTTTAACGTTAAGGTTGTCGCTGCCCTTGATGCAAAAGAAATCTCTGGGGCTGGTCATTTGCGACAGTAACTTGCGCAAATAAAGATTAGAAAATTGTTCAGCCTCGGCGCTGCCTTCAGCCACTGCATTGGCTTCTTCAACGGTCTTCAAATAGTCCTGCAAACGCTCAGACTCTTTCATCAAACGCGTGTACAAGGGCACGAAAGCATATACTTCGCGACTATCGTACACTGAGTGCTTGAAAAACATCGATCACCTTTTTCGACTAAACAACGGGTGGAACTTATGTTTGCTGACTGGCAAAAGCGGCTGAAACGGGCTGGGCAGAGGTTGGTAAACCTACGGTAAATAACCCTGGTGGCAGCAGCTTTGCGACAGTGTCTACGTCACAATTTGCAAAAACGCTGCCATACAGGGGCTATTTTGCTTGAATCTCTTACAACTGCACGGCAACGGCTGCTGCGACGGCGATTTTGTACAAAATGTCGACAATAGTCGCGGCTATCTGCAGATTTTTGACGGGAACTTTAGGGAGTACGATAATTTCGTCACCGGCTCGAACAACCGGGTTTTTACCAGTGGATACCTCTCCGTTGGCATGCACCAGCACAATTCTGTCGGTCTGAGCCTGATCGGTAAATCCACCCGAACGCGCAATGTAATCACGCGCATTAAGGCCTTTATTAAACAACATGGCTTGCGACACCAAGACCTCACCGCTAAGCAACACTGAATCACTCTTACCTGGAATCGTAATGGTATCGCCCGATTGCAACATGACGTTGGCAATACGGCCGTTGTCAGATACAACCAATCGGCCATTCGGTTCAACGTTACGGGCGGTTTTAACAAACCGGCTTATCAGCTCGGCTTCGCGAGTGCGAATCGCTGAGCCTTTGTCGGTTTGCGAAGATGCGGTGAGATACCGTGCTTCCAAGCGGCGTAGGCTATCGTCCAGCGCAGATTTTTGACGCGAGGCTATTTGCCGACGCTTCAGTGACACAGCACCGGCGTCAGCCATCTCTGCATCAATTTCAATGTAGTCCAGCAGCTCTCGCAGCCGAGTGTTTTTTGGCACAGCATAACGAGAAGGACCAAGATGCGAGCCTTCCACTTCTACAACGATTACCTGGTCGTGCTGATCGGTGCGAAAGTTAACCACATCACCGTGCACCAGTGTCATTTGCTTAAATTCTTCCAGCGGCACATACACCGACATGGGTTCAGCATTACGTAAACCTGATACACCAGCAAAACCAACGCGTGCATTAATCAAAGCAAGCTTAATCAGTTCTTCACCACTCATGGCCGTGCCGGACATTTCAAATTGCGCGGCATTGGCAACATCACCAGACACTTCGACAACATGGCGTCGAGGACCAATAACAATGGTGTCACCATCCTGAAATTGTATCGACGGCATTTTGCCATCGAGCAGGAATTCGTATAAATCCATGGTGGCAATGGCTGCACCCGAGCGCAGCACTTTAATGTCGCGGTAACTACCACGAACAGCGTTAATGCCACCTGCCCTGTCAATAAAATGCAATGGTGAATTAGATGGGATACCCGCAAAGCGTCCTGGGTTGGTCACGTAACCGGTGACAAACACAGCAACGGGTTGTGTGCCATTGAGGCTGGTATAAACATGAACGTTATCGGTAAAAACGGTGCTGACCGCGTTAGCTACACGTTTGTTAAGATCTCGGTTGCGGGTTCCGGCAATGCTCACAGGACCCACAGTCGGAATAAAAATATTGCCTTGGTGATCGACAGTCAGGTTATCGTTAAACTGGGTAGCACCCCAAATACGAACGCTTAACTGATCACCGGGTTGTACGGTGTAGTCTGGGTTAAGTCCATCTTCACGGTCGTTACTAAAACCACCGTTAAACAAATTAGCGCCAAACGGTTGCAGTACATGCATGCTCTGGCGAGACACTGGCGCTTCGGTACGCAATACGTCCTCAGCTAACGGTGCTGCATCCCCGGTGTCCAGCTCTAAGCCCGAAACGCCAACAGACTGCGCGTGGACCGATGTCATGGACAACAACAATAGCAAATAGACACATTTTCTTAACACAAGAATATCCGATATATCCGTCAATTAATGGACTGATTGCAGCAATAAACAGGCCGCAAGCGCGCGCAAACAAGGTAAACGGCCGCTTCAATAGGCCGACTAAT
Organism: uncultured Granulosicoccaceae bacterium; assembly: GCA_938035525.1. Classification (GTDB taxonomy): domain Bacteria; phylum Pseudomonadota; class Gammaproteobacteria; order Granulosicoccales; family Granulosicoccaceae; genus Granulosicoccus. Next base: position 1,833 of record CALHOI010000051.1, on the reverse strand, counting down.
TTGGCCGGCACAGCCAGCCCATGTCAGCGCAGACGATCTAGCGCCCCATGTGATCTTTCAGCGCCGACCACATCAACCCGCCAATCATGTAAAACAAGAAGGAGAACACCATAACCGTCAGCACAGATTTAAAGCGACGAGGCTCCATAGCCTGATCAGGACGATTCGGCTGGATAAAGGTAATCAAATACTGCTTTTTGCGTAGCGCCTCTATTCGCGCCAGTTCAAGCGATGCCAGCGCCGATGCGTATTGCTGCTGAGCCATTTCCTGTTCCATGACAAGCGGTTGAAAGTTTTCGATTAACACGTTCATCTCTTCGCCTTTGCCACCAACCACTCGGCCCTTTTCCAAACGCAACTGACGTGACAACGCGTTCATGCGGTTTTTCAGTTGAATCACCTCAGGAGACGAATCTCGCATGAATGCTTGTTTCTCGCTTAGCTCAGCCTTGGTTTCAATCAGCTTGGCTTCTATGCCGCTAACAATCCCTAAAATAGCTGTTGATTCAGCCGCAGGATTCAATGATGAATTGGCATTTTGAAAGCTGGTCATCTCCGAGCTGGCCATGCGTACTTTCTCAGCGGCTATGGTTAATTCGTTTTGTGCGGTTTGTAGAGCATCTTCTTCAATACGAATAGACAACGTGTTAACCAGATTTTCACTGAGTTCAATAACCAGCTCAGCAAGCTGTTGCGCAACATCGCGATCAAAGGCCCGAACACGCAATGTCAACACATCGCTGGCACTGTCGCGTAAAAACTCAACGTGTTTTCTAAAATACGTTTGTATCTCTTCCTCGGTGGAGCTTTCGCTGAGTCGCGACAGCATGTCCACTTCCGAACTGGAGTAATGACTGACTATATCCATGCGTTCGCGTACACGATTCAACATATCCAAAGAACGTGCATAGTCGGCAACCACCATGGTGTTCTGTCCGCCACTGGACACAATAGATGAACCCAGTACAGCGGCCAGCCCACTGACCGAAGGCGTTGCTTGAGCCGAGCGAATGGCCACACGCGCCTCTGACACATACACATCAGAAGCAAACAAGCCAAAGTAAATCGACGCAATAAGCGTCGGTATACCGACCACAATGCCAAGACTGCGAATAATAGCGTTCATCGTTGCTTAACTCGTTGGTGCCGTTTGCAGAATTTTGTAATTGTGCAAAGCGTCCTTAAGATCGTCATAAAGCGTTATTTCGCCTTCGTTAAGGATGGCCGCCATGTCACAATTACGGCGTATGGTTTGTTCGTTGTGCGATACCAGAATGACCGATGCATTGGCACGCCGTTCTTCAAAAGCAAGACGAAATTTTTCTCGGTAACGCGCATCACCGGTTTCTAATGCTTCGTCAACCAGGTAGTAGTCAAAGTTACATGCCAGGCTAACCGAGAACGCAAAACGTGCGCGCATACCGGCAGAGTAACTGCGCAATGGCACATCAAAATAATCACCCAGCTCTGAAAACTCTTGGGTGAAGTCTTCGATGTAACGCGTGCTTTCACCGTATATACGAGCCACAAAGCGCGCGTTTTCGCGCGCGGTTAAATTTCCCTGAAACCCACCGGTGTAACCCAGCGGCCATGAGATTCTGCCTTCACTGGTAACCCGACCCGAATCGGGCGGTTCCGCATCGCCAATGATGCGAATCAAGGTGGATTTTCCTGCGCCATTTAAACCCAGTATTCCCACACTCTTACCTACCGGAAACGTCACACTGACATTGTCCAGCACGGTGTTAACACCTGCCGATGTCCGGTACTTCTTGGTGACGTTCTGTAGTTTGATCATATGCCGACAATCGCTCTGCGACGCATGGCCTGATG
>CALHOI010000050.1 GCA_938035525.1 uncultured Granulosicoccaceae bacterium | reverse complement strand
TGCTTTAGCTGATGATCGTTTGGTTCTGTTTCATCAACCCGTTTATAAAATACTGGCTGATGGTGTTGAAACCGCACACAGCGAAATTCTGCTGCGCATAAAAAGTGAATCAGGCCAGCTGTTTTCTCCGGCTGAATTCATTCCCATTGCCGAAAAATACAATGTAATGACCGAAATCGATCGATGGGTATTTAGTAACGTGGTCGATTGGTTGGCAGCACATCAAGATGAATTTGAAACGCCAAACCTTTTAATCAACTTATCAGGGTTATCGTTTATCAACGAAGAATTTTTGGCTTTTGTTGTTGATAAGCTTGAGTCTGGTTTAATTGATCCTGCGAAACTATCGTTTGAAATTACCGAAACGGCTGCGGTAGACAACATGGAAAAGGCCAACGTTTTTATTGATCGAGTGCATGCCTTGGGATGCAAACTAGCCTTGGATGATTTTGGCGCTGGTTTTTCAACTTTCGCGTACTTAAAAGAACTCCCTATCGACTACCTTAAAATCGACGGCTCTTTGGTTAAAAATTTAGCCACCGACAACATTGATCGCGAAATGGTCAGAGCGATAAACGAAATTGGCCATACAGTAGGCGCTAAAACTATTGCTGAATTCGTGGAAGACGACGAAATATTGGCTTTGCTACGCGATTTGGGTGTGGACTACGCACAAGGATACGGACTCAGTAAGCCGCGCGCATTAGACGAGCTGGTTCAGGAACTGACGCCGCGCAACAACAACAGCGACTATAAAAAAGCGAGTTAGGCCTTGTATCAGGTCAATTTAGTCGCGTTGGTGTTGACTGCGTAACCCTGCTCTAACTCTTGTTCGGTTGGCTCGCGAACATCCACAATCACAATTTGAAAATGCAGAATTTGACCCGCTAAGGGATGGTTGGCATCCACAGTCACCATGTCCTCGTCAATGGCGGTGACCGTGAGCAACTGAGTTTCTTCGTTTTCTTTGTTGGAGGCCTTAATACGAACGCCAAGCGTTAAATCAATACTGTTAAATTGTTCTCGCGGTATGACCTGAATCAACTCCTCTTTGGCATAACCGTATCCATCTTCTGGATAAATCACCACATCTAGTGCATCGCCTTTTTGCCGGCCAGTCAGCTCTCGCTCAAGGCTGCTTAAAATGGCGCTGGTGTTATGCATGTAAACCAGTGGCAACTGTCCCTGGGACGAATCAAGCACGTCACCATTACCGTTTTCCAGGCGATAGCTCATGGACACCACAGCATTGTCATCAATTAACATAGGCACTACTTCTTATCGGCTGCTTGCCGCTCTCGCCGCTGTACTAGTCCTGCGATAAACTGGCGCAACACTTGATCACCACAACGTCGAAAATTGCGCGCATCCGGCTTGCGAAACAACGCCCCGGCTTCCGAAGAACTCAAAGCGCTACCGCCGTCTTTTAAAATTGCGTGCACATCGTCTGAGCGTAACGACAAAGCAATGCGCAACTGTTTCAGCACCACATTATTATCCATTTGTTCAGCTTGCTTGGGATTGTTATCAGACTTGTCTTGCTGTTGAGCGTCAACACCTGTTGTCTCGGCCGTTGTTGTCTTATCCGATTTTTTTGATCGCGTTGGCCAGGGGCTGGCAGCTGGCTCATCTTTGGGGCCGCGCATCTCGAGTATCAAACCATCAAGAAATCGCGCAATGATATCGGCACTGCAAGGGCTGAATTCGGGCTCAGACTCTTTTGCGCGCCAACGCGCGGCCTGTGCCGTGGTGGCGCTGCCGCCACCTAACTGAATAAGATGAGACGTATGGGCGTCATCGCACCTTAATGCGTACCGCAATCGCCGGAGTAAATCGTTGTTATCCAAGTGTTTTTAAGCCAGTTCTATTAAACTGCAGAAGCCTGCCGCATTGGCCAGCAGCACAAATGTGATCCGATATCGCAAAAGCAACGTTAATTCGTGTGAATTAGCTCTCAATTGTAATCGTTATGATGTTTTGAGGTTCGACGTTTTTGTATCATACGTAATATTGCGGTAGGCTCAAGACAGGTGCCGTAAAGTCATCAGTACCGATTAGTGTTTAGGAAGTAAGCGAATTTACAGTTAATGGAAACATTGGTACCTCAAAATCCGGCCCTACTGATTGTCTGTGTGGTGCTTGCTTTAGCTGCCGGCTACTTCATCGGCACACGCCACGCACGCAGACAAAAGCGCCTGATGCTCAGAGAGTTAAATCAGAAAAGCCTGGATATGCTCGATGTCAAGTCCGATCACGCCAAACTCACCAAGTTTCTGGGCCAATCCAAACGTAAAGACCGCCTGTTGAAACTTGCACTTACACAGTTAAAAGAAGCCAACAGCCGTGCAGAAATGCTACAGACGCGGGTCAATCGCATCGAAAAGCAGCACTACATAAAGACATCACGGTTACGACTGCATGCGACCCAGGCGTCCGAAAAAGCACGTCGCGCTGCCGCGATCGCAGCCAGAGCCGCCAGTCACCTGAAACGATTGGAAGAAAATCAACCATCAACGCAAACCATCAATGCTCCACCGCCGAAGTCTTATGGTCAGGGTGCTGCTGTTCCTGTTGCGGTTGTTGATCAGCATTCGCCCACTGCGCAGCGCGAGGCCATCAAACGCGTTTCCAACCGCGATTCGGCTCGCCTCACCCAGCTTCGCCCCAGCAATGAAGGGCTGTGTTTTAACTCTGCTAACTTGCAAGCTATCGACGGCATCGACCCTTACGTCGAAAAGCTACTGAATCAGGCTGGCATTCACAGCGTTGAACAATTGGCCTTCATGAGCGACTCAGACTTAGCTGCTTTAAGTGCAACATTGGGCGATCCCAAACAAAGCGCCTCTGAGCAACAGAACTATACTGCCGCATGGAAAGGCGGTGCTCAACGCCTGCTGCGTAAATCCTGAACTATATTGAACAACACCCCGTGCAATTTGAGTAAATCCTGTACAAGTTGAGTCAACACTGAACGATATTTGCCATAGGCAACACTCACCAATTTTGAATTACAGCTCAACCTGTTATCATCCGCAGCTATGCAAAACGCTGCACTATCAATTGAACTGGACGAAACCGAAACGCCAAGCATTTGGCCATGGGTTATCGCCGCTATCGCTTTCATACTTTTGTGTGTTTCTGTACGGTCAGATTTAAAGCACATTCCCCGTTCCATTAGCCTCCAGGCTCACTCATTGGCGCAGTCAATGGGCGCATCCAGCATCGACATCTCGGTTGACGGACGTGATATCAATACCAGCGGCATACTGGCAACGGGTGTTGATCGGGAAAATTTTGTTCAATCTTTAAGCAGCATTGATGGTGCTCGAGTTGTTGTCGATGACATGGTCGAATTTGATCCACGTGAACAAGCGCGGCTTGATCTGCTTGGGTTCAAAGAAGGCTTGTCTGACATTAACTTCTCCCAAGTGTCGTTCGAGCGAGGCAGTGCATCTCTAACAAACGAGAGTCGCGAGCCCTTATTGCAGCTGGTACAGGTACTACAAGCCTACCCGCAATACAGAATCCGCATTGCAGGACACACTGATAACACCGGCAGAGCCGAAGTGAATTTACGCATCAGTCGCCAAAGAGCCGGATCAGTTGCCGACTTCCTGATCGACAACAACATCAACTCCAATCAAATTATTTCGCAAGGTTACGGGGCTACGCGGCCCATAGCCGACAACAGCACGGAAGCCGGCAGAGCGGCTAACCGGCGCATAGAAATAAGTTATGTTAACTAACCCAGACCAGATCGGGAGCATGGCGTGATTTACCTATTTTCTCAGATTGCAATCTCATTGGGACTTGCCGCTATTGTTGGTGGCGCACTTGGTTGGATTGCGCACCGCGCGCGCGCGGGCAAGCAAATCCGGGCTTTGCAGCAAGTGGTGACGCGGCAACAGCAACAGGTAAGCCAAGCGCAAACCGAGGTCAGCATCCTGACCGACGATTTCGATGATTTAAAGGCTCACAGCGCCAGTGAAATCAACGCATTGACGGTTGAAAATCAAAAAATTCCGGCCTTGAATCAAAATCTTGAAAAAAGCCAGTTGTTGGTGCGGCAACTGATGCAAAAGCACACCGCCGAAATAAGCGAGCTTGAGCTGGCTAACGAAAAGCTGCTGTCAAAATCTAAGCAAGTGAATGATCGGGAGCGGGAGTTCACCAAGCTACAGGCCGAACTGGACATTGAGCGACGTAAAAACGGTAAGCCCCCTTTACGAAAGTCAGAAACAGCAACCGAACAAAAACAAACCGAGCTTGGCCTCAGTGTGGATGATAACGCCTCAACGACCAAGGCGGAGGGTTCGCAGGACAAAGACGGTGTTGCTTCGGAAAGTCACAACGGCACTGAAGCAGGCCTGAATAAAACTCTGGGCGCTACTCTTGGCGTGGCGGGACTGACTGCAACGGCTGGTGCAGCGCTCAGTGCTGATACTCCTTCTGACTCTGACACTCATCAAAACAGCAATACTCAATCCAACGCCGTTGAATTTGATGCAACGCCGTCCGACACTAGCCAAGCCAACACTACCCAAGCTGACATTGCCCTAACCAACGTTGCCCAATCGAGCAACAGCAGTTGGTCCAGCAAATCAATAACCGACGTTGGCAGCAAAGCGCAAACCGAAGCCGAGTTAAAAGCCTTACGCGATCAACTGGCCGAGCCGCTATCCGAGACTCAGGAAAAACCGGCAGACAGTGCGGCAGTGACGGCTGGCAACTATGACGCGGGCCGACCTCATAATCTGGATGAAACCACCGTTGATGAAGAGGAACTGAAACAACTATTTGATCCGGTTGATCAACAAGACGACCTTAAACAAATATTTGGCATTGGCCCGGTCACCGAAAAAACACTGAACAAACTTGGCATAACAGCCTATTCACAACTCGCCGATCTCAAACAGCACGACATCGAAAAAATTGCCAATGCGCTGCAAATTTTCCCGGGTCGAATAGAGCGCGACAACTGGGTAGGTGGCGCTAGAGCACAGCTCGAAGAGGTATTGGAAGACCTCTAGTACCCGCTAGTCAGAGGCCTTTTTGCGCCCTGCTAAACGGCCCTTTCCGCGCCCTAAGGTGGCGTAAGGCTTGCAACGATGACTACAGGTTTACCGACATTCACATCGTGCCAATTTTGCGACAAAAAACCGCCGCCTCACTGCTATTGCTGAGCAGCTTTTTACTGCCAGGCTCAGCCGCTCTGGCTAACGGCACTATCACGCCCTACTCCAGTTGTACCATCGGCAATGCAACCGTTTCTATGGATGCTCAGTGCGCAACCTTTAGCGTGCCTCTGGATCCTTCTAAACCCGATGGCGACACCATCGATTTACACGTAGCGAAACTGGCTGCGCAAACCAGAAAACCGAAAGCTGATGCGTTCACACTTCTGGCGGGCGGCCCAGGTCAATCGGCAACGGAATCATTTCCTGCTTTGTCTTTTGCGTTTAGACATATTCGCCGCGATCGCGACATTATCCTGTTGGACCAGCGCGGCACCGGCTTATCCAACAAACTCGAATGTCCAAGCGATGATGATGAAGAAATCGACACCGACAACTTGTTTTTTGATGCACAAAAAACGTTTGAGTCATCCACACGATGTCGCCAGGCACAGCACCTTGACCCACGCTTTTTTTCTACCAGCGTGGCAGTAAAAGACCTGGAACAACTTAGGCAAACACTCAACATTCCTCAATGGAACATTTACGGTGCCTCTTACGGTACACGCGTCGGTCTGCATTACCTGCGACGCTACCCAGACAGTGTGCGCAGCATTATTTTAGATGCCGTCGTCCCTCCCGGCAAAGCCGTAGGACCTGAGATAGCCTCAGCTGCCCAGCAATCGTTGATGCGCATGTTTGATCGATGTGAATCAAACAATGGCTGCAATGAGGCCTTTCCAAATTTACGCACTGGCACACTCGAACTATTGGCCAGATTAAAAACACAACCCGTCAGTATTGCGTACGAAAACATCAGCACTGGGCAGCAGAACACCATGGAATTCAGTGATAAGCATCTGGCCGCCACGTTGAGGCTGATGTCTTACAACTCGCACGGTACGTCCATTCTGCCTTCTATGCTGTATGACGCTATCGAACATGAAAACTATGCATCTTTGGCACGTCAGGTTCAGCTACAGAGCGCGGCACTGAGTAGCACTATAGCCACCGGGATGCACAGTGCGGTTGTCTGTACCGAAGACGAACCCTTTTTGCCAGAGGATATCGACTTAAACGCCATGGATGAAACTTATTTGGGGTCAGAGTTATTACTGGCCATGCAGAGCACATGTCAGGCTTGGGACCAAGGTGTTATCGATGACGACTTTCACTCACCTGTTAAGTCTGCTAAACCAGCGTTAGTCTTGTCTGGCACCGACGATCCGGTCACACCACCTGCCTATGGCGATATGGTTGTGGAGCATCTTGAAAACGCCGTGCATATTGTTAATGAGAATCAAAGCCACATCCAAGCCGCGCTAGGGTGCACACCATTACTGATGGCAGAGTTTATTAACACGGCTTCTGCTAATGCACTACCAATGGATTGTTTGGACCGCATTCGAGCACCAGCATTTTTTATAGACGCCAATGGGCCACTTCCATGATAGAGGCCATTGACTTAAAAAAGTCATTTGCAAAACCCGGTGCTGGAAAAAAAGAACAACCGGTAATGGCAGTGAGTAACGTTAGCTTCAAGGCCGCCGATGGTCAGGTGACCGGCTTACTGGGTCCCAATGGGGCTGGCAAATCAACAACGCTGCGAATGTTGGCAACATTAATAAAACCAGACGAAGGCACAGCCAGTATCGATGGTTTTGATGTAGCAAACGACGTATTGGCAGTACGCCAACAACTCGGGTTTATGCCCCACAACGCCGGCATCTACCCTCGTTTAACGGCAAGAGAAAACATCCATTACTACGCTAAGTTATGCGGCTTGTCGCGTCAAGACGCAAAGCAACGCGTCAACGCATTATTAGATCAACTGGACATGCACGGATTTGCTGATCGCCGTTCGGCCGGCTTTTCTCAAGGCCAACGAACCAAAGTTGCTTTAGCCCGCGCCTTGGTTCACCGACCGCAAACCCTGATGCTGGACGAGCCCACCAATGGACTTGATGTGATGGCAACCCGGGGATTACGGGACATTATTCGCGAGCTAGCAAAGCAAGGCCATTGCGTCTTGTTTTCAAGCCATATCATGCAAGAAGTATCAGCACTTTGCGACCATATCGCTATTATCTCAGATGGCCGAATTGCCATTGCAGACTCCCTGGAGGGTATTAAACAACGAACCAACGAAGACGATCTGGAAGACGCTTTTGTGCGCGCTATTGGTGAAACACCATGAGATTCTTCGCCGTAATGATCAAGGAAATCATTGATAACCTGCGCGATCGGCAAACCGTGTTCTATGCATTGTTATTTGGGCCGGTTCTTCTGCCACTGCTGTTGGGTGGTTCAATTATTCTTAGTCTGAAACAACTCTCTATCGACTTTGACAAAGTGCAATCATTAGCGGTGGTTAATGCTGAAGATGCACCTAATCTGATGGAATTTTTGTATAGCAATAACATTGATATCGAGGCTGCACCCGAGAATCCGGAAAAAGCCGTTCGCGATGGTGATGTGCCGCTTGTACTAAAAGTGATGCCAGGTTTTAACGATGCCATTCGAGCCGCAAAACCCGCCCCTATAACCCTACTGATTAACGAAGGAGACAAAACCTCCGCCAAACAATCACGCCGGATTAGAACTTTGTTACAGGGCTATGAGCGCACCATCAACGCGCTGCGTCTGCAACATCGAGGTATTAACCCCGACATATTCAATAGCCTGGAAATAACCACAGAAGATACCTCACTGGATGGTGCGGGTGGACAACTGTTGGCATCCTTACTGCCGTTTTTATTAATTATATCCATGGTCATGGGCGGGTTCTATCTGGCAATAGACACTACGGCTGGTGAACGCGAGCGTCAATCACTTGAGCCATTACTGGGACTACCACTAAAACGACAATCACTGGTGCTTGGAAAGTTTGGCGCAACCATGTGCTTTGTGGGTCTGTCAGGCATACTGACAGCACTGAGCGTGTTTGTTTTGTTTCAGTTTTTCCCCACTGACATCATTGGTGGTGGACTGAACTTTGATGCCGCAACCATCACGAAAGCTTTTCTGGTTGCATCTCCCCTGGTGGCTTTTATTTCTGCGGTACTGATTACCGTATCGGCGTTTACTCGAAGTTCGAAGGAAGCTCAAACTTATTTGGGCGTACTAATGGCTATACCGATGGCACCGTTTTTTATATTGCAATTTATCAGCATACGCTCTGAAATTTTCACCATGCCAGTTCCCATGCTGAGTCAGTATCAACTACTTGAGCGAATTGTACTGGCTGACGAAACGCCCGCCCTGTTTGTTATATTGTCGGTGCTAGGTACACTGTTTTGTGCCGCTCTTCTCCTTGCTTTAGCAATCAAACTGTACTCACGCGATCGCATTCTTATGTGATAACCACTGCCAAATCATTGCTTCGTAGTATCTAACTAACGTTCGTTGCAACCCACACCATAGCGGTATTTTTTGCGTAGCTAATCACAAAAGGATGGGCTTGCCATTGTCTGATTTCACGACCAGCTCGATCAAATTGCTAACCAGTTCACCCCCGCTTTCACCCATCTAACCTTCAAATCTGAATTGTTATAAGTAGCGCATCCTCTCTGCCGCTAACAGCATGGTAAGACGCATAAAACCCAGGACAATACTCCTAAAAGGATGACACATCTACGCCCTATCATCGCGATACTGACCGACCACTACCTAGAGTATCAAGCCTCTATCGTTGAACTTATCGCATCCGAGCTAGCAGACGCTGGGTATGCATCGGTGTGCCTTACAATCAGAGAGTTGCAAAAGCTGGACTCAGGTATCTCAACAGAGAAAACGGCGAATTCATTTTTATACGAATTAGATCAGTTCAAAATTAGCGGCGTAATTGCACTATCCGGTACGCTTGTTCGCGGTAATTCACCGACAACACTCATACAAATATTTAACGATATTGACTTGCCCAAAGTTAGCACTGGTTTCGAATTAGCCAAGGTTCCCAGTGTTAACCTCGATGAAACCAGCGGCATGCGTGATCTTATGGCTCACTTACTGAGCAGAGGAGAACGAAAACACTTTGCCTTTTTGCGCGGATACAATAACGACCCTTATTCACTTGCCCGCGAGGCGGTATTCAGATCATCTTTACAGGCGAATGGGTTCGATCCGGAACAATGCGAGTATCTTCAGGGTGATTACAATGCTTTCACAGCCTATCAATCAGTGTATGAAGCGCTTAGCCGGGGAACAAAGCTGGATTGTATTGTAGCGGCCAATGACGTCATGGCTGCCAGTGCTGGCCGTGCAGCCAAAGCGGTTGGCTTATCAATTCCATCTGATATTGCCATAAGTGGTTTTGATGACAGCAGCGAATCAACCAGTCACTCACCAACAATAACCACGGTTAGAATGCCCATGCTAAAAATGGCCAAAGAAAGCGTGGCATTATTACTGGAACAGATGCAATTACCTGATCTAAGCACGCAGGCCAGACCAGCGCTTCTGGTTCCGACAGAACTCATTGTCAGGCAGTCCACAATAAGCTCTGATATTGATGTGGAACTAAACGAAAACATCACCGAACTCCAGCTTCGTCAATTACTCTCAGAATTGATGCATGGATTGGATACACCGGTTGGTCTTCGCATGCAGGACATATCGGAACCTTTGTGGCAAACATTAATCAATGGCAAGACAGACATCATCCATTTCGCTGAAGGCCTGAGGACGAATGCGATATTTAAATTTAACCATTGGTCTACCAATATATGCGACAAAATAGAAGCTATAAGTAACACGCTACTAAAAAACAATATTGAAGACAGTCGTATGGCTATTGTGTCATCCGCTATTTTCAAAGTGCGTGAGAAAGTTTGGGCACTTGAAATGGATAGACATTTTGAGCTAACACGCCTGCACAATACCCGATATGACATGATGCTGGACATGAGCTCGTGCAATGATGTACAAGGCATCCGCTCAGCGATGGACCGCTGGCTAAATAATTTAAGAACACCACGTTGTTTTTTAGTGTGTTACACCGAAGTTGGAGACACACCTGGCGAAAACGCACAGCTTATCCACGTTTATAGAAACTCTGAAACAGAATCAGCCGACCCCACGCCTTTTGATTCCAATATGATTTTGTCAGAGGAGTATCAACATGAACTCCACAGCGGCTTTTTAGTGATGAGTCCAATTTGCGTGGACGATAAACTGTTCGGCTATTTACTGCTCGACCCAAGTGATATGCTACTAACCTACGTTGACGCAGCCGCGCAATGCATTGCCAATGCGATGCTGACACATTACCATTTTGGTGAATTGCAACAACAACGCGATACGCTGGAGTCGGTTAACGAAGATCTTGAGCAACTGGCTAACTATGATTTGCTAACAGGATTAGCTAACCGTCTGCAGTTCTCACAATACCTGGAAAATTGCTGTAATAATTCATCAGGGCGCTCTCCATTTACACTGTTATTTATTGACCTGGACGGATTTAAGCTGATTAACGATACACTAGGGCATTCGGTGGGAGACCAACTTCTGGGCAAAGTAGCGCAGCGCTTGCAACAGCAAATAACGTCATCACCACATTTTGAAGGATTCATAGCAAGACTCGGTGGCGACGAATTTACCGTCATCCTGCACGAAAAAAACACTCAGGCCAACATACATAAAATTGCAAATCAGTTCTTGTTGTTGCTGTCCAGCCCGTATGAACTCAACGAAAAAATTGTGTCTGTTTCTGCCAGTATAGGTTGCGCCACTTACCCAACTGATGCCGCAGACGCTGAGAGTATTGTGGTGCGTGCTGATGTCGCTATGTACGAGGCGAAGGACAAAGGCAAAAACAAAGTGGTGTTCTTCACACCCGACTTGATTAAATCAGACAATCACGAACTGCAACTGGCGCAAGATCTGCGACACGCACTAAGCCATGATGAACTCAGCATGTTCTACCAGCCTCGTGTAGACCTGAAAACGGGCAAAATGCGTGCTGCCGAAGCACTTATGCGATGGCTTATTGAAACACCCGACGGTCTCAAACCCAAGGCCTATCCAGACGAATTTATTACCCTGGCGGAAAAAATAGGTGTCATAGAGCAGCTTGATACCTATGCGCTAGACTACAGTTGCAAGCAAGCCGCTTTATGGAGTGCTGCCGGTACGCCACTGCCCATTTCAGTTAATGTTTCGGTTAAACAGTTACAACAGCCAGCGTTTATCTCAACAGTCAAACAAACAATTGAAAAGTACAAGCTTGACCCCGGATTATTGGAACTGGAAATAACAGAAACAGCCGCCATGACCGATGTCGAAAACAACATTGCCAAGTTAAGCGAAATTAAATCGTTAGGTATTACTATTTCCATTGATGACTTTGGTACTGGCTACTCATCATTGAATTACCTAAAACGCTTACCAGTGGATAATTTAAAAATCGATCGCTCTTTCATCATGGATATTGATCAAAGCGATGGTGGAGAATCGGCTGACGCATCCATTGTTAGAGCCGTGGTTGCCCTGGGAAAAAGCATGGGATTCGGATTGGTTGCCGAAGGGATAGAAACAGAAGAGCAAAACGATTTTATAAAAAGCCTCGAATGCGATCAGGCTCAGGGTTACCTCTTTCATGAACCCTTGCCTGCCGATAAAATCACAACAATTCTGCACAATGAACAAAGCGGCCAGTCAAACCAGGACAAAGCCGCTTAATTCGCTATTCTTTATTTTTTAAGAGCGTTTTTTGGAGCGTTTTTGTTTAAGAGCGTTTCTGCTTGAGAGCAATTCAACTTATAGATACGATAAACCCAAACCCAATAATGCTGCACCGATTAGTATTCTGAAAATTGACCAGTGCATAACAAATGCGGCGTATCCGCACAGCATTGTCAGTAAGGCGACCCGCCAATCCAATGAATTAAATGAAGGTGTCCACAGTGTCAAGACCCCTTGTTTAATCGGTTTCACCTCGCTAAACCAGACATGTAATGCAAACCACACTGACAAATTGAGGATGACACCAACCACCGCCGCAGTAATACCACTCATAGCACCTTTTAGTCGAGGTTGATCACTGAGCCATTCAATATAAGGTGCACCAACAAAAATCCACAGAAAACAAGGTGCAAAAGTAACCCATAGTGTTACCAGCGCAGCTGATACTGCCAAACCCATACCACCGGCTTTATAGCCTGCAATAAACCCGACAAACTCAGTCACCAGAATCAACGGACCTGGTGTTGTTTCAGCTAACCCTAATCCGTCCATCATTTCACCCGCGCTTAACCAGCCAAACTCTGTGACCACATCCTGAGCCAAATAAGCCAGTACGGCATAAGCACCCCCGAAGGTGACCACGGCAAGTTTTGAGAAAAATGTACCTACCTGAAAAAGCAGCTCGTGAGCCCCAAACACCCAAAGCAACAACACGGGCAACCACCAAATGAGCAACCAAATAACAACAGTGTGCATGCTGGCAATGAATTGCTGCTGGTCCGGTGCTTTAACACCTACGGCCACATTGTTAGAGCGAATAAAGACATACCCGTAAGCGGCGGCGGCAATAACAATTAGAGGAAAAGCCACATCGAGAAAAAAGATACCCACAAAAGCGGCGGCTGCAATAAGCCATTGTTGCGCACCCTTTAGTGCTTTCTTACCAACCCGAAGCAACGCCTCTATAACAACAATAATGACCGCAGCTTTTATACCTAAAAACAAACCCTCGATCAGCGGCACACTGCCATACCAGGCATACAGCGTACCCAATGCGATAATTAACAAGGCACCCGGCAGAACAAACAGCAGCCCAGCCATTAAGCCGCCCCGTACACCGTGCATACGCCAGCCTGCGTAGGTTGCCAGCTGCATGGCCTCTGGGCCAGGCAGCAACATGCAAAAACTCAACGCACTTAAAAACTGGTTTTCACTCAACCACTTTTTCTCATCCACCACTAATCGATGCATAAGTGCGATTTGTGCAGCTGGGCCGCCAAACGAAAGCAAACCGATTTTTAACCAAACAAAGAATGCCTGTGCAACACCAGGCGTCGGGGTTTCTACCGAAGCGTCAACGCTGTTCATGTCAGCGCCCTAATTTTGAAGCGTTGGCGATGGCCAGTCATGCCCTTCATCGGTGGCATCACGTGCCCATCGATACAAGGCATCGTAAATCAACATGCCGGCATCCAGCTGTTCAAGATCATCAGCGTACATCCTGGAAAGCCCCAAAGAGACAGCAAGCAGACCAGCACTTTGTGAAGATAGCTCAAGCTTGTTTGTATCGGCACCGCGTACGACAGTGGCCACGCGCTGTAACGCATCATTGCTTAAACCGAATTCGGCTAGCATTGTGTCAAAGGTACAAAGCTCGTCACGGTGACTGAAAAACACGTTTTCAATATCAAAAGCGGTGCCACCAAATTTTTCTGCAACCGCTTCTACTTCAGATGCAGCCACAAATAAAAATTGCGCGCGTGGATCAACAAATCGTCTAATAAGCCACGGACAGGCAATGCGATCTATTTTAGGTCGCAAGCGAGTCACCCAAACGGTCTGACCGTTTTCATTGGTGCCGGGTAGACTGGCACTCTCGAGCATCATTTGCGATGCGTCACGCCAGCCAAACTGCCCACCTTCGAGCACTTCGGCGTGCACACCAGTCGATCGCAGCACAGCTGCTGCACCTTCACTGAGTTTCAAGCCCTTTTGACAATAGACTACGGCACGTTGGCCTTGCAATCTGTTGCTCAAGGAAGAAACGTCTTTGAATGGGTGGCGGAACGCGCCAGGAATTAATTGAGGGTCGTCGTTAAAATCTTCATCGATGCGCACATCTATCAGCGCAGGTGCTGCTGGTGTGCCGATGAGTCGCGAAAGTTGTTTTACGGTTATTTGAATAGGTGAAGCCACAATGCATCCTCTCGTTACAGTAAACGATAGCGTTAATAGTAAATTGCCTGGATGCGAAAAATCGGCTGGCGCCTCACGAGGCAATCGCGGCCCCCTGACCCTATTATCCCTCAGTTGCTCAAATAGGGTCAATCGCACCAGCGGATAGCGCCAAGAGATTACGGTAATGATGGAAAAAACAGTTCATTAACGGCCCAATCTATGTGAATCAGTTGGCATTACATACAGATGCGGCTATTTTGCGTCTAAAAAGACGCTATTTAATCTTTTTTGTTGTTGTGCAAGTGAAAACCCACCGCGCCCATAGTAAAATGACACCTCTTCATCTATGTGGGAAAGCTAAGGCGTGTCAATAGACAATCCGATGGTTCGTTTTGACAATGTTCAAAAGAGCTACGACGGCAAGACACTGGTTGTTAAAAACCTGGATGTAGACATTGCACAAGGTGAATTTCTAACCATGCTCGGTCCTTCAGGCTCGGGCAAAACGACAAGCCTTATGATGCTGGCAGGCTTTGAGCCAGCCACCCACGGCGAAATTTACTTAAACGGCAGGCCGATAAACAACGTACCGCCAAACAAGCGCGGCATCGGCATGGTGTTCCAGAACTACGCCTTGTTTCCTCACATGACGGTCGCCGAAAATTTGGCGTTTCCGCTCAAGGTTAGAAAATTCAGTCAGTCTGACATTGATAAAAAAGTCCAGAATATACTCAACCTGGTGGAACTGCCAGAATTTGGCCAGAGGCGACCTGCCCAGCTCTCTGGCGGACAGCAGCAACGCGTAGCGGTTGCTCGAGCATTGGTTTTTGAACCCGAACTGGTTTTAATGGACGAGCCGCTTGGCGCGCTCGACAAGCAACTGCGCGAGCAAATGCAATACGAGATCAAACACATCCATGAAAATCTCGGGGTCACAGTGGTTTACGTAACCCACGATCAATCAGAAGCACTGACAATGTCAGATCGCATCGCTGTGTTCGAAGACGGCGTAATACAACAACTCTCATCGCCAAACGACTTGTACGAAAAACCCGAGAATTCTTTTGTTGCGCAATTCATCGGTGAGAACAATCGAATCAATGGCAGCATCGTGGATATCAACGGTGGTGTGTGTTCCGTGCAACTTGACAGTGGCGAGCAAGTCAGCGCAGATAAAGTCGTCGAGGGCCCTGTTGGTACTCGCACTACTTTATCCATTCGACCAGAAAGAATCGAACTGGAGCCACCAGCCGGGTCAGTTCCGGTAACCATACCAGGAAAAATTGAAGAGCTTATTTACCTCGGGGACCATATTCGCGTGCGAATGTCCGTTGCCGGCACCGAAGAATTCATCGTTAAAGTGCGTAACCGCACCGGCAGAAAAAACCTGGAAGCAGGCCAACAAACCACGGTTGGCTGGAGCCCGGAAGATTGCCGTGCACTTGATGAAATAACGATTAGCTAATCGGTGATTAAACACAGATTTGTGATTTGTGATTTGTGATTTGTGATTTGTGATTTGTGATTTGTGATTTGTGATTAAAGATGGGTAATCTGCATGTAAATAGAGATAACCCGATTTAAAAACCGTTCTCGCGCCGGTTGCGATGGTAAATGCAAAAGCGCAAGACACTATAACTACATCGTCAGCTTGTTAAGACGATTTCAAAATCCTTTGGGAGTGTGACTAAATGAAATTTAAATTGCTATTGACATCAACCGCTGTCAGCGCTGCGATGTTTGCATCTGCCGCTAACGCTGGTGAGCTCACTATTATGTCTTGGGGTGGCGCTTACACCAAGAGTCAGGTAGAGGCATACCACAAGCCTTGGATGGCAGCAACTGGCCACAAAATCAACTCGGTTGATTCTGACAATCCAGCGGCACCAATCAAAGCGCAAGTTGAAGCGGGTAACGTATCAGTCGACATCGCTGACGTCGAGTATTCAGATGCTATTCGCTATTGTGACGAAGGCTTGCTCGAAGAAATTGATTCTTCTTCATTGCCTGCGGCACCCGATGGCACAACAGCGGCTGACGACTTCATCGAAGGCGCTTTGACAGACTGCGCGGTTGCCAACATTGTATGGTCAACCGTCTTCGCTTATGACAGCTCTAAAATCACTGGCGACGCTCCTGCTTCGCTGGCTGATTTTTTCGACACAGCTAAATTTCCTGGTAAGCGTGGTATGCGTAAATCAGCTAAAGCCAACATGGAAATGGCACTGATCGCCGATGGCGTTGCACCTGGCGATGTTTACTCAACACTGGAAACTGATGAAGGTGTTGCTCAGGCCCTGGCCAAAATGGATTCTATTAAAGATGACATTATCTGGTGGGAAGCCGGTGCACAGCCTCCTCAACTGCTGGCTGATGGTGAAGTCTTAATGACAACAGCCTACAACGGTCGTATCTT
>CALHOI010000049.1 GCA_938035525.1 uncultured Granulosicoccaceae bacterium | reverse complement strand
TCTTGATCTCGATAGCGACAACGATGGTGTGCTCGATATTGTTGAAGCGGGTCTTGATGACGTGGACGGTGACGGTAAGGTGGATGCCTTTGTTGATACAGACAACGATGGTGTACCGGATGATATTGATGTTGATATGACAGGTGGCACAGACGCTGATGGCGACGGTATTGATGATATAGCTGATGCTGATTTCGTTGATGGTGTTGATACTGACTTTGACGGTATCGTCGATGCCTATGATATCGATGCCAACGGTGACGGCATTGTCGATGCCCTGGCAGATGAGCCTTTACTGGCCGCCGCACTGCCAGACGTCGACAACGACAACATACCGGATGTGCTAGAGGCCAATGCATTTGGTGCGGCGCGCACTGGCTTGTCCGGTCACGGTTGCTCGGTTAGTGCTGCTGGCACCAAAACGCGAGATCCTCTCTTGTTACTACTGATGCTTATTTCAGGTGGTCTGCTCTGGGCTCGTCGCTTGCGGCGAGCTGGGGTTGGCGAAACTGAGTTAAGCAAACAAACGCAGTCCAAAAACGGTTCCCGGAGGGTTAAATAATGAATACGCCAACGAACATGAAAAAGCTCCTGGTGTTAACGGCCGGATCGTTATTGCTCGGTGGCTGCGCCAGCATAGGCAACGATAACGCAAACGCTATCGATGCTAATAATACTCCGGTGTATGAAGATCGTATCGGTCGACACTTCTATGCGGCTACTGGTCTTGGTGCCAGTAGGCTGGAGCCGGACGTATCCGAAATAGACGGTGTTGATGTCAATGATCGTGTTGAAGGTGCAGGCCAGATAACGCTGGGTATGGATGTCAGCCGACAGGTAGCAGTCGAATTGCACTCAGCCGATTTAGGCAGTGCTGGCTTATCCGGCGGAGCAGGGCGTATTAATTACCACGTCCATGGTGCAAGCATGTTGTTATATGCTGGCAAGCAAAGGCATAACTACCGACGCCATGGTTTAACTGGTTATGGTCGTGTTGGTGTGGGTTTGCTGGACAACAGTGCCGTGGGCTCTATCGACTATATTCAGGATAACAGCGCGCATTTGTTGGTAGGAGCGGGTATTGAGTACATGACAAAAATAGGTCTTGGCTTAAGGGCCGAGGCAATCTCATTTGACGAAGATATAAACTATGGCCAACTGGCTTTGGTATATCGTACCGGTGCTCGTCGTTCCAAGCGCCCAGTGCAGATCGTTAAAACACCCGAGCCGGTTCAGGAACCAACACCGGCAGCGGTTGTTGTACCAGCTATTAAAGTGGTTGAGGCCCCAACGCCTGCACCTGCTGTTTATGCCTGCGAGGAATTTAGCGGCACGCTAGAAGGGATTAACTTTCACTCTGATTCTGCTGAGTTAACCGATTCCAGTTTGGCCGTACTGAGCCAGGCTGCCGACAAGCTGAAGTTATGTGAAGACACACAGCTAACCATAGCGGCACACACCGATAGCCAAGGTAAAAAGGCATACAATCAGGCCTTATCAGAGCGTCGCGCGCAATCGGTTTTCGAGAATCTTGAAGCGCAAGGAATTGAACCTGCTCGCATGAATACCGAGGCATATGGTGAAACAAGACCCATTGATGACAACAGTACGTCAGAGGGCCGCAGCCGTAATCGCCGTGTGGAAGTTATCGCCCAATAATTAGAGAGTTTTGGGGTCAGAGTAAAAACTTGGTAGCTCTGGACGGCCGAAAAACCGCCAGGGCTCAGTCGGGATTTTTGATCATTATTAATCCGCTAGAGACCAGTGAGCCATCTGGACGCGCGAACATGGTTTCTCCGAATCCGCGGCCCCAGCCTTGAGAAATAATCTGCGAATCATTAATAACTTTTAATGCCATGCGAGATTTTCCGGTGGCGGATTCGATGTCGACGTAATACATGCCAGCGTCGTAGCCGAGCACTATACCTTTCGGATTGAACATTTCAATGTCGGTATCGATAGGGTTGGACAACGTATAAGATCCAATGCGTTTGTGCCAGGCATCGTTTACTGGTTGTTCTATCAGCTGCGTGGCAAGTACGCTTTGCTCAGATCTGTCCTCTGCGATTATCAATTTTGATCCATTAAATTCGCGAGCATGAAAAGTCACTCGTGCAAGTTCTGCAGGCGCAATGGGTATGAAACCAAATAGTTTAAATTTGGCTTTATATTCCTCATTTGGGTTTGGTTTTAGGCTAAGTTTTTGATTGGCCGCAAGTACCTTGTAGCCAGTTGGATTACCTGTGATTTTTACAACACCAATGGGGCTGGCGTAGTGGCCTTCAAAACTCGTTTTTGTCCCGGGAAGGGCGATGTTACTGCGTTTGGTAGTTTTGTCTAACAGCTTCCTTGTCTTTACCGGTATAGACACTTTAAGCAGTTCGGACATTATTTTATTGAGCTGGCCTGAAAGGCTAGGGCTATTGGCGAGCATTACCGCGCCCAATTGCAGTTCTGGTATGCTGATTAGAAATGCGCTATGCGCCATGGTTTGGCCGCCATGCCCAATGGCATTATATTGACCTGGTAGCAGATTAGGGTGGTGCATAAATCCGATACCGTTGTAGCGCGTCAGTTCAAATGCAGAGTCGTATTGCTGTGCCTCCATCATCAGTTGAAGCGTAGCAGGCTTTAGAATGCTAGATGCACCCGTTTGAGCTGCGTGCATTTCTATGACCAATTGACTTAAGTCTTTAACGTTCGTTACTAAACCACCTGCGGGCAGGTCTCGAAGACCAAGCTCCTCAACTTCCTTGCCGTGCCAGTAGCTTTTAGAAACCCGAATATCGCTAACATCCATGTCGAAATTTGATTCACTCATGCCAAGTGGATTAAGTATGTGCTCGGTTTGATACTCAGTAAACGATTGGCCGGAGGTGTTTTCAACCGCAATACCCGCCAGCGAATACCCGGAATTTGAATAAGAAAAAACAGTATTAGGTGGAAAGGCGGTGTAGTAGTCGTTTAAGTGTGTGGCCACGTTTCTAAACGATTCTGGTTCATGGCTCCACATGCCATCAACGTAAGAATCTGGTAAGCCAGAATGATGAGACAGGGTGTTGCGCAATGTGATTTGGTCGATTGATCCGAATCGCGAGTTAATATTGAATTCAGGAATGTAGTCTGCCAGTGGCTTGTCAATGTCGAGTTTGCCGTTTTCAGCCTGTTGCATCACCGATATCGCCGTAAATAATTTTGAAACGGAACCTGCTCTGTACTTTGTTTGATCTGTGGCGGGTGTTTTGGTTTCCTTGTTTGCGTAACCGAATCCCTCTGACCAAACAATTTGATCAGAATCGATTAATGCCACACTCATTCCAACCAACTGCGCTTTTTTCATTTCCTTTGTTATGTACTTACGCATATATTCGTTGACAAGCGTGTAATCGTCATTGACCAATGCGTCAGGTGCAGGTGGTCTTAGCGTTGTACAAGCTGCCAAAATTAAGGCAAAAAGAGATACGACCAAGAGACGTGATGCGCGATACAACAGCTTCTTGTTCATATTTTTACAAACTCGATAATTAATTTTCGTGTTGTGATTTAGTCATTATTCAGCAAAAACCACTATCCAGCGTAAAATTATTAGCAGGGCGGCGGTTGTAACCGTTTGTATCCATGCCAGCACTGGTATTCTTGAGTTTGCTTGAGACTAACAAGTGCGTGCTTTTTTATCTATACTGAAGTAAATTCAGGAGTGCAGCAAACAGCGCTTGGGCTATCCGAATCCATTCGTTTATTAACCTGTTGTCGTTATTATGATTAAGCTTCGCGAGTATGAA
The DNA here is from genome assembly GCA_938035525.1 of uncultured Granulosicoccaceae bacterium. Taxonomy (GTDB): domain Bacteria; phylum Pseudomonadota; class Gammaproteobacteria; order Granulosicoccales; family Granulosicoccaceae; genus Granulosicoccus. Next base: position 25,506 of record CALHOI010000049.1, on the reverse strand, counting down.
AAACGGGATGCCAGTGCCAATCTTAAGTATGCGAATAATCCAGAGGTGGGGCGATATCTATTTGAAACATTCCCGTCGCCGTACACTATGGATGATTCCATCTGGTGGACGAGTGTTGGCCACAAAGAGCTAGCAGGAATACATAACGCCATCGATTTGGATGGAGAATGCATCGGTTCGATTGGTGCCACGCCCGGTGAAATGGAGGATAGATTCACTTGGGAGATTGGGTATTGGTTGGGTCAGCCCCATTGGGGGAAAGGTTACGGGACTGAGGCATTGAGGCAAATGACAGAATATTTATTCCAAAACACTGAGGCAAAGCGTTTGTTTGCACCTGTGTTAGCGCCCAATAAAGCATCAATGAAGATACTTGAAAAATGTGGGTTTGTATTAGAGGGAGTGCATGTATGTGCTGTGTTCAGGGAGTCAGAAGGAGGATTTTTGGATGAGCATCTGTTTGCGCGAATACAGGTTTGAGTCTTTGCCTACGGCTGTTATTAGGGCCAAAAAAATGTCTCGCTTGACTTCTAATCTCCTTCTCATTGGTCTCGACTAACCGAAGGTTTAGTTTGAAGTCGGTATACGGTTGTTGATTTGACATGCGCGTAGAAAAAGTGAACACTCCGGTGAAACGGTGTTTGGGCCATATGGAACCACTCCATCCGCACTACGCTATAACAATTACTGGAAATCGACTGTCCCGTGCATCAACCACTGCCTGAAGTACTTGAATCCACTCTTTTTCAGTAGTTTTAATGTTGTTGAAGCGTTGCTATAGCACTCGTCAACGTAAGGAATCTTCATGAAAATACTGCTCGTTGTTGTTACTGCTGTCTTGCTATCAGGTTGCAATCTCAAAAAACCAGAAGAATATCTAGGCGATTACCCAAGCGTTTGGGAACGTATCGAAGATGAAAAAGTACTATTAACGATTGAACAGAATGGAGCTGATTACACTGCCGAATTCTACGGTGCAAGCGATATCGATAGCACATTAGAAAAGCGAATCTATCCAGCACATGCTAAAGAGGGTGTGCTTACGATCACGCACCAAAAGGGGGTCATTCCTGTTACGTATGACAAGAAGGATAAATCGTTGTCACTGACAATTTCTGAATGGGAAGGTCAACATCGATTTAAGAAGCTTTCACGCGAACAAGCAACCGCGCGTGTTGCTCGTATGGATAAACTAATGGCACTTCGAAAGCCAATGACCTGTGAATTATCTGGAACCGCAACACTTATTAAAAACTATGGTGATTTGCCCAGAGGCGATCTGTTGGATGTCTCACTGCAACTTAATTTCACTGGAAAAGTTGGTGTTATCTCAACCCAGCGGCCTGCAACGGCAAGTGGAAAGATGCGCGTTTCTCATGCAAACGGTAGCTCCCTTGAATCGCATGTGACCGATGTACAAACGTGGGATAGAAAAACGAGTAAAAGCTCTTTTGAGACCAGGTTTCTCGGACCTTATATAAAAGGGAATATCGGTGGTATTTCTGGACCTGCTTTGGATGACAGAGGCTTGGGCTGGCGACCCGGTATTCAATTTTCTGGTGATCCAGCGGGTACTGAGCTGGACGGGCGATATCCCGTATCGCAAGAAGATTGGGATCTCTTGTCCAAACGAACACTGACATTGCCAGATCCACTTAACGAAAATTCGATAACGCGGGTAGCTCGATTTAATGAAATGACGGTGCAATGTGAATACAAGGCTGAGGACAGTCAGTAGTACGGGTTAACGGGTTGCGTGTGGGATAACTGCATACTTATCGGTTGCAAACCAGTACGCGATTGACCATGCCTGATGTCGGATAGTTAAGGACGGACAAAGTTTGCGCAAGGGTTGTACTCTAGGACGCCTATTTGGACTCAGTTTGTATAGGCATGCCCATTGTGCGTTTCTTTACTGAAGTGAACTAAAAACAACGCAACAGCAGCAGGAATGGTTTGTACGGCCAGTATTTTTACAGCAGCAGTGGCAGCACCCACAATACCGGCAATGGCAACAAACAATAAAAAGCATGTTGCTACGCGTCGCCACCATATCCTGTCTTTTATTAGCAGCGACCAAAACAGCCCCAGTGCCAAGAATAAATTATAGATACCTTGATTGGCTGCCAACACTGTTGTTGGTTCAAAAAGCTCAACCGGCATGCTCGAAAAAACAACCGGGCCGCGTGTGGTCCAGGCGAACATCTCAAACCAGCATATATAAACATGCAGCAGAGCGATAAGCGCAATTAAAACCTTAGCCAGTATCTTAATCATGGTCTTCCTAAGGCTTTTTGAAGCGCGTCGGCAGAAATACCGAGGGTTTCTGCGGCTTTCTCAAAATCTGAAGGCTGAGTGCCGAGTGCGTTTTTAAGTTCATCTTCGCTTATGCCTATTATGTTTGCTGCTGCCGTAAAGTCCGGAGGCCCGCCATTGCTGCCAGGGCCCTTTTTGACGCTGACACTGGCGTCACATTGTGCATCCTGGTGTTCTGAGACGCAGCCATGTTCAGCCACCAGACAGCCCAGAATTTGGTTGGAGCCTTGTTCGCCAGCATGGTAATGATAGCCAAGCGCGGCAGTGGTATGGCCACCGCATTGATCGAGGTCGCTCGCAATTGAACCATCACTGTGCACACGGGCAAGAATCAAATAGCCGTCCATAGCTAAGCCGATTGCTTTGCCGTGGTCAGTGAAAGCGGCTGTTTTTTCCAAACAGTCTGTAGCTGCGTGATAGTGATAACCCACGTTCAAGTTGACGTGTCCACCGCAGTCGTCAAGTGGCGCGAGTGTGTAATTACCCAAAATATCGGTAACGGGTGCAGGGCCTTCAAGTCGCACGCCATCAAACGCCACACCTGATCCTGCGCTGCGAGTCTGTGAAGATTGTTTTGCGGTGATGGGTTTTAGCGGTATTGTATAAGTGATGGTTTTATCAGCACTTAAGTAGTCGACTTGGCACTCTACGCAGTGTTGCTGGAATTCGGGCTCAGCGTTTGGCTTGGCTGCGCCTGCACAACTCTCGTAGGTATCAGTGACACGAACTTTGCCGGTTGCCGGGTCGTATAGCTGCCATTTGGGGTCAGAGTAAAAAGTAGCCATGTCTTTGACAAACGCTCCAGTAACGTCGTGCACTTGACCACTGTCCAACCAGATACCACCTTTGTCGGCATTGTCTGCAATAGTATCCGGGCACCACGGTCCCGGTGTATGCGCAGTGGGGACGGGCTTAACAGCAATTTGAAAGCATTTGGCTTTGGTGCCTCCGGACAGAGTGCAATCGACTGTTTTAGGGTCTGACGCTGTGTTGGCTTTAGCAAAGTAGGTAGATAATTCTGCGAACTCTGCAGCCTTGACATTGCCGCAAATCAGCATTGTTGCGCTGATGCATGTGATCAATTGAAGGTTTAATGACGGGCTTTTCATTGATGATTATTCTTTGGCTTGACGTTGAAACAAAAATGGATTGCCCAGCTTCTTCATAGTATACGTGTCTATTTAGCCGCTTACACAGAGCAGAAACGTTAGTTGACTGTGTTTCGTATTTCTACGTACGGGTTTCTACTGAGAAGCGGTGCTCGCGATAACACTAAATTAGTTTGGCAGCCGGGAAACAAGAGAGTACTTAATTTTATAACTGCATTGGTTGGAAAAAAATCAGGCTGGTCCGCAGACCAGCCTGAAAAGAAACGTCATCCTGGAGAGGAGAGGGTAACGTTTTAGTTAGCGTTATTTTACTTAGGTGTTTCTGTTACTTGTTTTAGTAAGGTCAAGTTTAGTTGGATTTAGTCGCGTTGTTGATTACCAGATCAACACCAGTCGCCGCAGCGGCAGTCCGAAGTGCTGCATTCTTGTCAGCAGCGTCAGCAAAGCTACCGGTAATAGTGACTGTGCCACCATCAACGCTTGCAAATACGTTTGAGCCAGAACCGATAACCGAATGCAAGTCCTGGTTCAGTTGACCTTGAGAAATCATGGCAGAAGCAGGTCCTGCGACAAGAGCAGTTAGAGCGATAGCAGCGGCGATAGTTTTGATTGAAGTTTTCATAATAGTGAGTCTCATTCAGTTAGTCGTTAGTGTAAGTAGAGTCAGTTAAGTTCGTAAAATATATTAGTTAGTCTCAGTGGGTAACGCTGTATTGCGTCTCCTTGGAAACAAGTATCGGGGACCAGGGTTGCCGGGGTGTTGCGTGGAATTTACGCTTTTGTAAATAAAGCCAAAAAGGCGGTAGGAAGGCGTCAGTTGGGTACTGATCGGCAAAATCGGCGTGTGTTGTCGTTTGCTAAGTGCGCGTTAAATGACTAATCGGTTACTCGTTTTAACAAAACATACACCGCACCGGTGCCACCATCATTGGCGCGTGCTGAGCAAAACGCCAACACACGTTTGTTGCTTTGTAACCACTGATTGACGGCTGGTTTCATTCTGGGGGATTTGTCGGCGGTTTTTCGCCCTTTGCCATGAATAATACGAACGCACAACAGTCGACGGTGCTGGCATTCATTAAGAAATGCGTTTAATTCTGTTTTGGCGGTAGATAAGGTCATGCCATGTAGGTCGATTTCGCCCTGAATGGCGTATTTACCTGACTTTAGTTTGCGTAGCACTGCGCGCTGTACACCAGGAGCTGTGTAGGAAAGGTGTTCTCCGGTTTCGAGTAAGTCGGCTTCGCTGAGCTCGCTCAGCAGCGACTCCATGACAGAGCGGTTATCCTCTTTGGACGACGTAACCCTGGCTCTCGGTTTGGCTTTGGTATCGGGCGCTTTGTCGTTAGACACGCTCTTTACCTCACCCACTGCATCACGAAACAGGTTGAGATCTTCGTCGCTGAGTGGTTTTTTATCGCTCACAACCCATTATACGAGTGAATGGCCGGAACTCAACTGACACAATCTGTCAAACCAAGTAATCTGTGTCGAAACCCATAAAATTATGCGGACTTCGTGAGTAAAAAACATGAGCAAAAAAATCGAAAAACCTGATCACGAATGGGCCAAAAAGTTAACAGCAGAACAATTTGCTGTGGCCCGAAACAAAGGTACGGAGCGCGCTTTTACTGGCAAATACAACGATCACAAAGGCAATGGTCAATATGTGTGTGTTTGTTGTGAAGAGGTGTTGTTCGACTCTAAAGCCAAGTACGATTCGGGCAGTGGCTGGCCCAGTTTTTATGAACCAGCGGATGCACAAAATATCGAAGAAGAAAGTGACAGCACGTTCGGTATGGTACGTACCGAGGTTTTATGCCACTCGTGCGGTGCGCACCTTGGGCATGTGTTTCCCGATGGTCCTCAACCCACAGGGTTACGCTATTGCATTAATTCGGCATCACTGGATTTTAAAGCCAGAGAAGAAACCTGATGTTTACACAATCTGATTCCCCTCAAGGCGTGAGAAAGGTGTGTGTTAACACCAGCAGCCTTATGCGCGCATTTCTGGTGTTTTTACTGTTACTCAGCGCGGGTTGTGGGCGAGAATCTGAATCCGATGGTGTGCTTGAGTCAACTTCCGCGCCAGTGGAATCTGCCGCTCCGGCAAGTCCTGCTCAACCCGTTGTTGATAACGCGCTATTACCGTCAGTTGATCGGGCGGTACCGGATTTTAGTCTGCAAGGCATGAATGGCGAGGTTATCGATACCAACTCTTTAAAGGGTAAAACATGGTTGATTAACTTTTGGGCTGTGTGGTGCGCCCCGTGCCTGGAGGAGTTACCGTCACTGAACTCGGCATGGGAAAAATTAGCGCCGCACGATATTGGTATGCTCGCCATTAATATTGGTGAAGAGCCTGATCAAATAGAAACGTTTTTAGCCGAGCATAACCTGGCCATAGATTTTCCCATCGTCATAGGCGATAAGATTCGCACGCTTGGCAACTGGTCGGCACGTGCACTGCCTCATACGGTTGTGATCAGCCCCGAAGGTCGGGTTGTTTTTGAGGTGAGCGGCCCCAGAGAATGGGACGATCAAAGTATCATTGATGCCATCATTGCTGTAGCAGGCGATTCGTAAGGTATGACTCAGCAGCGTACTGCTGCCGAGTCAGCAAAAACTACCCGCTAGGCGTTGGCCGTTAAGCGTTGGCTCGATTTTCTACCAGTCCATCAACCACACCGGGGTCTGCCAGCGTTGATGTGTCGCCTAAATTACCCACGTCGTTCTCGGCAATTTTACGAAGAATACGTCGCATAATTTTTCCTGAACGTGTTTTGGGTAAGCCTGGTGCCCATTGAATGACATCAGGTGTGGCTATAGGTCCAATTTCTGATCGAACGTGTTTAACCAATTCGGCGCGCAGCTCTTCGCTTGGCTCCTGGCCGTTCATTAGCGTGACATAAGCGTAAATGCCTTGGCCTTTTATGTCGTGCGGATACCCGACTACCGCAGCCTCAGCCACAGTGTCGTGCAACACCAATGCGCTTTCAATTTCCGCCGTACCCAGTCGATGACCCGAGACGTTAAGCACGTCATCAACACGGCCGGTAATCCAGTAGTAGCCGTCTTCGTCTCGACGTGCACCGTCGCCTGTGAAGTAGTAACCCTCGTACATTTGGAAATAGGTTTCATAGAATCGCTGATGATCCCCATACACGGTGCGCATCATGCCAGGCCAGGGGCGGGTGATAACCAAATTACCCGATGTTGCACCTTCAAGAATATTGCCTTGCTCATCGACCAGCGCCGGTACCACACCGAAAAACGGCTTGGTGGCAGAGCCTGGTTTTAAGTCTGTTGCACCTGGTAGCGGCGAGATGAGAATGCCGCCTGTTTCGGTTTGCCACCACGTATCAACAATAGGGCAGCGCTTATCGCCGACCACGTCGTTATACCATTCCCAGGCCTCTGGGTTGATAGGTTCACCCACCGTTCCCAGTAGCTTCAAGGAGCTGCGGTCAGTTGATTTGACTGGCTCGTCGCCTTGCGCCATTAATGCGCGGATGGCGGTAGGTGCGGTGTAAAAAATGTTGACCTTGTGCTTGTCGATAACTTCCCAGAAACGGCTAACTGAAGGGTAAGTTGGTATGCCCTCAAACATCATGGTGGTGGCACCGTTTGCCATTGGCCCATAGACGATATAGGTGTGTCCGGTTACCCAGCCAACATCAGCGGTACACCAATAGATATCACCGTCTTTGTAATCGAATATATATTTGTGCGTCATGGCTGCTTGTAGCAAGTAACCACCTGTGGTGTGCAGTACACCTTTGGGTTTGCCGGTTGAACCAGACGTATACAAAATAAACAATGGATCTTCAGCATCCATTTCGGCTGCCGGACAATCGTTGGATGCTTTTTCTACCAGCTCGTGGTACCAAAGGTCACGACCGTCTTTCCATTCCACCGGCTCACCACCGCGCTTAACCACAACCATTCGTTTAACGCTGTCGGTATTTTCACATGCGGCATCGGCGTTGGCTTTTAAAGGGACTTTACGCCCGCCACGTAAGCCCTGGTCTGCAGTGATAACAACTGAACATTCAGAATCGTTAATACGATCTTTCAATGCGTCGGGTGAGAATCCACCGAACACGATTGAGTGAACGGCACCAATACGGGTTGATGCCAGCATAGCTACAGCGGCTTCCGGAATCATTGGCATATAAATACAAACACGATCACCTTTCTTGACACCGATACCTTTTAACGCATTGGAGAAGCGGCACACTTCGTCGTGCAATTCTTTGTAGGTGATGTGTCTGTCTTCTTCGGGGCTATCGCCTTCCCATATAATTGCGGTTTGGTCACCGCGTGTTTCAAGGTGACGATCGAGGCAGTTGTACGAGACGTTCAGCTTGCCGCCTTTGAACCACGCGATCTCAGCTTTGTGAAAATCCCACTCTTGCACAACATCAAAAGGCTTGAACCAGTCAATGAAATTTTCGGCTTGCTCACCCCAGAATTCATCTGGGTTTTCCACCGAATGTGCATACATTTCGTCGTACTTTGCTTTGTCCGCATGAGCGGCCTCAGCGAACTCCTGGGAAACCGGGTAGGTTTTTCCTTCAGACATATTTTGGCAATCATCGTTAAATAGTTAGTGGGAAGTTTACCTACACCGTAATGGGTGTCAATTGCAATGTGTCATAAATGTTAACACACTGAAAAATAAGGAAATATAGTTGCGAAGCAGCCAATTATTCGCGTTGTAGCTGCATTTTTTGACGCCGTTCCCAGAGTGCTTTTCGGCTTATTCCCAGGCGTGCGGCCAGTTCGGTTTCGGATAATGTGGCTTGGTGTCGAGTGACAAAAAACCGGAAGTACTCATCCAGAGAGAAATCGTGCTGATAGGTTTCATTGGCTACTGAACTCAGGCCAAGGTCGCTAGGGTTTATTTGATTATCTTTACTCAACAACACTGAGCGCTCTATCAACGTTTTTAGTTCGTCGGTATTGCCTGGCCATCGATACGCCGTCATGGCCGACATGGCGCTAGGCGTAAATTTTAGTTGTGATCGATGGTGGTGTCGGCAAAAGTGGGTCAAATAGTGCTCAGCTAAAATGAGAATGTCGTCGGGCATGTCGCGCAGCGATGGCACAGCGAATTCATTTGCTTTAAACAGGCTGGCCAAAGCCGGATGCAGTTGTTGTTGTTCGACTTGAGAATCCAGTGAGCTTTCGCTGATTAAAATTGTTCTGACGTTAATGGAACGCTCGCCAGAGGTACCCGGCATACTGCGTTCAGCCAGCGCTTGCACTAATGCAATTTGCACCGATTCGGGCATTTGCGCTGGGTGACGAACAATTAAAGTTCCGTTGTGGGCCGAGTGCACCATGCCGCCAGGCATAAAGTGTTCTTCTGGTTGGGGTAAGTCGCCACCTAACAAAGCCACCTGTATACGAGATGGCTTAATCGACGGTAAATCTGCCACAACAAACGGGGCTTCAGCTCGATCACTGTTTGCATGAGCAACTCTGGCCAGCAGTTCTTTGCCGGTGCCGCGTTCGCCGTACAAGGCAATGAAGTGCTCGCCGTTTTCCAGTTGCGATAAACCCTCTATTAATGGCCTCATGGCCTGACACTGATTAACGTTCTCAGCTGGTACCAGCCGTTTTAGGTCTTGTCGTAACGACTGATTATGAGCGCGCATGCGGTTTTGTAACAGGGAGCGCTCGATGATTAACAGTAGTTCGTCGTGATCGAACGGTTTGGCAATGTAGTCGATTGCGCCGTGCCGCATAGCCGTTACTGCCGAACGCACACTGGCATGGCTTGTCATAATGACCACTGGAATTGGGTCGGCAATTGGAATGATCTCTGTGCCTTCAGCTCCAGGGAGTCTTAAATCGGCAAGAATCAAATCGAACGATTGAGGCTGCGCTTCTATTGCTTGCTCGACGGTGCTGGCAGTGGTGACTTCAAAGTGATTTCGCTCAAGCAATTTGGTCAATGCTTTGAGTATGATTTCTTCGTCTTCAATAACAAGTATGCGGTTCATTGCGTCTATAAGCTTGCAGGTGATTCTGCGATTGGCAGACTAATAAGAATGCGTGCGCCACCAGTAAACTGGTCATCGACCCGGATTTTACCGCCGTGTTTATCAACAATGCTATAAACCAGCGACAGACCCAAACCGGTGCCTCGACCAACCGACTTGGTGGTAAAAAAAGGCTCGAATATTTGATCTCTAACCGCAGGCGCAATGCCCGGGCCTGCGTCCTCAACAGCGACTTGTAGTTCGTTGTCACGCCGCTCTCCAACAATACGAATGGTGGAGTTTGGTGGCGACGCATCGCAAGCGTTGTTGATCAGATTGACAAATACTTGCACCAATTGATTTGCATCCCCTAGTACGTTTATTTCAGCCGGAACCGATACAAAAAAATCGAACTGCTTTTTGTCCAACGATAACTGCACCAGCCGCAGCGCCTCGTCGACACTTTGTTCAACGTTTATGTTTTGAAATACGGTGCCAGATAATTTGTCATCGTGCGAAAATGTCAACAACGAATGCACGATGCTATTGATTCGATTGACTTGATTCAGGATATCGCCGGCTTGCTCTTCAATTTCCTCATGCTGGTTTTCTGAAAACGATTCAGACGCATCGTGGGCTAAGTTTTGAGCAATGCTGGCAATGCCAGTTAGCGGATTGCCAATTTCATGCGCAACACCTGCAGCCAGTCGGCCAACGGATGCCAAGCGCTCGCTGTGAGCCAGCTCTGATTCTAGTGTGTCGTAGTCGGTGCGGTCTTCCATTAATATTACCTGGCCTGCAAAGACATCGTCTGTGTTCGCCGGTGTGCCAATGTCAGCCTTGTGTAAATTAACTGAAAAGTGTTTGTTGTCTTTTTTTATCGGGCAACTGAATCGATGATTCTCTGTTGAGGCGGCAAAATCCCCGAGCAGTTTGTTCCAGGGAGTGGGTAAGTTGGCAATAGCACTGCCTTGAGCAACTCTTTCATCTATACCGGTGAGTGTTTGCATAGCCGAATTCCATAGATACAGTTTTCCGTCCGCAGAAATTGAACAAGCACCCAAAGGTAATTGATGCAGTACATCGCGAAGGTATCTGCGCAAGTCATCCAGTTGTTTGGTCATGCCGCGCATTTGTTCGCGAGACGCTTCAAGTCGCATTTCCAGTAGCCGTGTATCGGCTGCTGATTCGTCGTTTTCGGGGCCACCAAGATTGTGCCGAACAATAGATCGGGCGAGGGTAGGACCAATAAGACCGCTCATGTTTCGTTCTAGTTTTTCGTGCAATACCCGCAGTTCGGGAATGCGAGTTTCGTCAAGGTCGAGCCCGGTTTCATGCAGCGCTCTTTGCATCTCTTCGTTGGCAACCTTGGTGCCTAACACTTGCTGCATAGCGTAAAGGTAAGGTCGAGCAGAGCGGGCTGTGTAGGGTGCACTTAACGCAAAGCTGGTTTGTTCTATGGATGCCTGACTGGCTATGACTTCCTCGTGTGTGGGCTTTCGTAACAACGAGCCCAAAACAAATAACACACTGTTGGTTGTTAAGGTGCAGAACGTTGACAGTGTCCATATGTCGGTTTCTATGGGGATGCTGCTAGTTAGGTCAGTACCGGGCGACAACAACGGCAGTATCAGTAATAAAAACCAAACGATGGCACCACCAATGAGTCCGGATAAAAAACCAATTCGGGTGGCCCTCGACCAAAACAACACGCCTGCCACCCCGGGGAGTAACTGCGCTGCAGCAACAAACGATATTAAGCCAAGGCTGGCTAAGCCCTCGTTTAATTCAATAATAATATAGAAGCCATAACCGGCTGCAATGATCAGTGCGATAATAATGCGCTTGCTCCACAACAAGCGGCGGTAAAAATTTGTGGGTTGATTGCCTGTTAACGATGCTGGCAGCAACAGATGATTCATGCACATATAAGACAAGGCCAGTGATGTCACAATCATCATGGCGCTGGCAGCCGATAAACCACCTAAAAATACCAGCACGGCCAACCATTGATTGCCTTCGCTTAAAGTCATGCCAAGTATGTAAAAGTCAGGCGCAACATCCAATTCAAGAAATCGACCAGCAAACAATATTGGTACAACCGGTAAATTAAGTAACAGCAAGTACAATGGAAACAGCCAGTAAGCCGTTTTGAGGTGTTTAGGGTTTTCGTTCTCGACAAACGTCATGTGGTATTGGCGTGGCAGTAAAAATGCGGCGCAAAAAGCCAATAGCAGCAGGGTAGACCAAAGCCCGGAGTTGGCAGGCATGTACAGGTCATTAACCGAAGATTCGTGAGTGCGAATCCATTCTCCCATTGCTGCCGGTGAATCAAATACCTGCGTAATGACGAAAACACCAGCGACCAGCAGAGCGAATAATTTAATGGCCGATTCGAATGCAATAGCCACCACCAGACCATTGTGTTTTTCTCTGGGAGATAAATGTCGAGCGCCAAAAAGAATAGCGAACACGGTAATCATGACGCAAAACACCAGAGCCAAAATGACTGGTGGTACTTGTTGACTTAATATTTGCACCGATTCAGTGACAGCGCGAATTTGCAACGATATGTAAGGCAATATACCGATTAACATAAAGACGGTTACCACGAAGCCAGTGCCTCGTCCGCCGTAGCGAAACGCCAGTAAGTCAGCAATGGATGTCAGCTGATATTCGCGACACAAGGTCAGTATGGGTTTTAAAATATAAGGGCCCAATAAAAATGCGCCGGTAACACCCAGGTATATATTGAGAAAGGCGTACCCGCTGGTATCAGCCAGACCCACGCTGCCGTAGTAGGTCCAGGAGGTTGCATAAACACCCAAAGACAATGAATAAACCAAAGGGCTGGTAACAAAGCGTTTTGGTATCAGCCCGCTATCGGCTGCGTAGGCAACCAGAAATAACACCACCAGATAAGTGACTGCCGCCGCAAATAACCACCCTAGCTCAACGCCCATTGTCGGGTTCTCTGCTTAGATTGATGGCTGCAACAACAATAAAAGCACCCCACACAATAAATATGGCGTACCAGGGTAATCCCAGCAGCGACCACCAATTGGTCAAAGGCGAATTAAATATAAAAACCGCTGCAAAGAAAATCAGTAGCGTGTGATCGTGCCGATTTTTATCACTCATAAATTACCCGCAGGCTTTGATGCACATCTGAGGTAACCATGATGCGGGTCCCCAGTATTGTGAGCAAGTGAATCTTTACAGTGTTTCATCGAGCTGTGATAGCTTTGGCACGCGATCAAGCTCCCAGTTCTCAATTGCCGTGCGCCAGAAAGCGTCTATGTTCGCAGCATCAATGGCTTGTTGGCCTAATAACCGCCATGCATGAAGCAAGGTCGGTACGACGGGCATGTCATCAATGGCCTGAGCAAGCGTCTGTTTGCTTAGCTTTTGCTTATCGCGGTTCAGCACGACCGGAATGTGCGCGTATTCCGGTGGGTTTAATCCGAGTAATTTCATGATGGCCAGTTGAACAGCTGTGCTTGATAGCAAATCAGCGCCTCTGACCACTCGGCTCACACCATTAGCATCATCCACTGCACAAGCGAGTGCGTACGAAAATAGATCGTCTTTTCGCAGCACAATCGTATCGCCAAAATCGATTGACGGTCGACAATGTTGTTGTCCCTGAATTAAATCAGTAAAGCTGACGCTTTTATTAACGATAACGCGCACCGCAGTTTCTCTGTCTGAGCTGGCCAGACGGTGTGCCACAGCGCTTTTATCGTTATGCTTTTTTGTGCAATGACCCGGGTATAACTTGTGTCCGGTTAAATCGGCTCGTGAACACCCACAAATAAACAGCTGCAATTGCTGGTTGAGCTGTTCAAGTTTGGATAAATACAGCTTAGTGTGGCTTGACTGCAGCTGTAGTGGTCCATCCCAGATAAACCCGTAGCTTTTCAGCGTGTGCGAAAAGTGCTTTGGTGCGTTTGGTATCGATCGTGGAGGGTCAATGTCATCAATGCGTACATGCCAAAGTCCTTGTGCTTTACGTGCATCGCAGTAGCTGGCCATGGCCGCTAGCAGCGAGCCGAAGTGCAGTTGGCCAGTGGGAGAGGGGGCGAACCGGCCAACATAATCAGCCGGTGTCATTGCTGTTTTCCAATTATCGCTGTGTGCTGTGCAGGGCTAAACAAGCTGCACTGGCTCAGGCGATTTGTTTCTCACGAATTTCTTCTAGCGTTTTGCAGTCAATGCACAATTCGGCAGTCGGGCGAGCTTCAAGTCGACCGACGCCTATTTCGACACCGCAGGTTTCGCAATAGCCATACTCGTTTTCTTCGATTCGTTTTTGCGCCTCATTGATTTTCTTTATCAGTTTGCGTTCACGATCGCGGGTTCGTAACTCAAGGCTGAATTCTTCTTCCTGAGTTGCTCGGTCATTGGGGTCGGGAAAGTTAGTCGCATCATCTTTCATGTGACCAACTGTTCGATCAACTTCTTCCATGAGTTGTTGTTTCCACGCGGCCAAGCTTTTGCTGAAATGCTCAAGCTGCTTCTCATCCATGTAGTGGCTGTTTTTTTCTCGCTCGTATGGAACCACGGCCGTGAAGACAGGTTCGCTCACGGGTATGTTTGGAGCCGCTGCTTTCTTTTTGCTGGCTTTTTTCGGGGTAGCGTCAACGGTTTCAGCCTGCTTCTTGGTTTTGGCGCTTGCCGTTTTCTTCGCCGCTGTCTTTTTAGCGGCTGGTTTTTCAGCACTCTTTGCTGTCGTCTTTTTCGAAGTACTTGCGGCCGCTACTTTTTTACTGGCTGCTTTTTTCGCTGCAACTTTCTTTGCTGCGGGTTTCTCGGCAGCCACTTTTTTTGCCGCCGTTTTTTTAGCAGCTGGCTTGTCGGCTTTGGCCGCGGTTGCTTTTTTAGCAGCCGTTTTTTTCGCGGTCGCTTTTTTGGCAACGGCTTTTTTAGCTGCTACTTTTTTAGACGCCGTTTTTTTAGCTGCCGCTTTCTTGGCCGCAGCTTTTGCGGTCGTTTTTTTCTTTGCTGTCGTTTTACTTGCCACTGAGCCTTTCAAAACCTTTTTGTTGGATTTCGCTGTTGGGCTGGAAGCCATTTTTTTCGAGACTTTTTTGGCGCTGGCCCGAGTTGAGGCCGGCGTCGTCTTCGATGCCGCTTTTTTTTTCGCTACTGCTTTGGCCATTGCCGAACCTCGTGGGTCGCTAAGCTATGCAGCGCGGTGTTTTAGCAAAATAACGAACGCAATGCAACATTTTTAGCGTTAAATTAACCTTTGGAACGCGCTTGTCGTTGTCTGAGAGTCAGTAAAAACAAGCCTCTCAGCCCATTTCGGTTATTTCTTACGAATCCTTGCCCGCAGGCTCAACCGATTCGACTTCGCTGTGGATAACACCGCTGGCAACCTGCGTGCTAATCCGGTCTCCAGGCTTGAGATTTGCTGCCTGGGTCACCACTGAATCTTTGTGTTTAACCACCGCAAATCCTCGCTCAAGCGTGGCCAGGGGGCTAACCGTGTCCAGTGCTCGGGCAGCAATTTGCCAGCGATTTTTTGCTGTGCGTAATTGGATGTCCATGCTGTTACTCAGGCGCAATTGCGCAGCTCTTAGACTTGCCCGCAGTGCGTCCAATTGTCGGCTTGGAGAATGCGCATTTAATCTGGACGCTAAATTGTCTAATTTCATTTGTTGATGTTGAGTGCTTTGCAACATTGATTGGCGCAAGCGTGCTTCGAGTTCGTCCACTCGCTGGCCTCGATCATCTAACAGGCGTCTTGGGTGCCGCATCTGTAAGCGTTGATCAAGCGAGTGCAATGACGTTTGCAGTTGTGACAGCTGAGAACCAAGCATCCGGTAAAGCGATTGGCGTGCGGCAGCCACCCGTTGAATCATGATGTCCCCATCGGGCGTGGCCAGTTCAGCCGCAGCCGATGGGGTGGGTGCCCGAAGATCTGCCACCAGGTCGGCTATGGTGATGTCTACTTCATGCCCAACACCACTCACCAGCGGCAGTGAGCATTCATAAACTGCCTTAGCAACTGACTCTTCATTAAACGCCCAAAGGTCTTCCATGGAGCCGCCGCCGCGAACCAGCAGTAATACATCAACTTCTTTACGACGATCGGCTGTTTGAATCGCCTCTGCAATTTTGGGTGCTGCGGTTGCGCCTTGAACCAACGTTGGGTAGACAATGATTTGCGCCTGAGGACAGCGCCTGGCCAACACTTGTAACACATCACGGATAGCTGCACCGGTGGCTGAAGTGACAACACCGATGCGTTGCGGCATGTCGGGTAGTGGTTTTTTAGCATCGGTATCAAACCAGCCCAACTCGGCCAGCTTCTTTTTGGTGGCCTCAAACTGTAACTGCAGTTTTCCGGTTCCGGCTGGCTCCATATGTTCAACGATAAGTTGAAAATCGCCACGCGCCGCATACAGGCCAAGCTTGCCTCGTACCAATACTTCGTCGCCGCTTTGCGGGTCGAAGTCAACGTAACGGTTTCTGCCGCGAAACATGGCGCAGCGAATTTGGCTCTGGCTGTCTTTTAGAGAGAAATAAAAATGTCCACTTGCCGGGCGACTGAAATTGGAGAGTTCGCCTTGCAGCCACAGCATGCCAAAGCCGGATTCCAGCGCTTGCTGAACTTCCTGATTTAAACGCGAAACCGTATAGATGCGCCGTTTTGATTCTGCCAATGACATGTGTTTGGGAGTGCTAATGACGTCAGTAGTCTGCAAGATACCCGATCACGATAAAAATTCCTTTAATCTGAACAATTCAGTTGTGAATATCGTTTGTTTTAAACCCGATTCGCTGGGTTCACTGTATAATTGAGCCGCATCCTGACCATACATGGAGAAAATCGAATATGTCGATTTACCAGGAAGCACTCACCTTCGATGATGTATTGCTCACACCTCGCCACTCACAGGTTCTGCCTCGCGATGTCCAGCTAAAAACCCAGCTTACTCGCAACATATCGCTCAACATTCCACTGCTGTCGGCAGCAATGGATACGGTCACCGAGTCGCGCCTGGCAATCGCTCTTGCTCAGGAGGGTGGTATTGGTATTATTCACAAAAACTTATCCATTGAGCGCCAGGCTCAGGAAGTCAGCCGGGTAAAAAAGTTTGAAAGTGGCGTGGTCACCGAGCCCATCACTATTTCGCCCACAACCACCATCAGCCAGGTTTTACAGCTCACAGAAACCCACGGAATATCAGGTTTGCCCGTGGTTGATGGTGACAAGCTCGTGGGCATTGTGACGCAACGCGACTTGCGATTTGAAAAACGCCTAGACCAACCCGTGTCGGCCATCATGACGCCGCAAGACAGGCTAGTCACTGTTCCAGAAAATGCCACACGTGCAGACGCAATAGAAAAACTGCATCAACACCGAATCGAGAAAGTCCTGGTGGTTAATGACAACTTCGAACTCAGCGGCATGATCACCGTAAAAGATATTCAAAAAGCCAAAGACTTTCCCAATGCCTGTAAAGATGACGAGCAAAGATTGATTGCCGGTGCTGCCGTGGGAACAGGTAACGACACAGAAGAGCGGGTGGGAGCATTGGTTGCGGCTGGCGTTGATGTGTTAATAGTGGACACGGCGCATGGACACTCGCAAGGTGTGCTCGATAGAGTTGAATGGATTGTCGGCAACTACCCTAACGTCGATGTTATCGGTGGCAATATCGCCACAGGTGCAGCTGCTACCGATCTGGTTGCGCGTGGTGCCAGTGGCGTTAAAGTGGGCATTGGTCCGGGTTCCATTTGCACAACACGTGTTGTTGCAGGTGTCGGTGTTCCGCAGATCACCGCTATTGATAACGTCGCCAAAGCACTTGATGGCACGGGTGTTCCATTGATCGCTGATGGTGGTATCCGCTTTTCCGGCGATATGGCCAAAGCGATTGCCGCCGGAGCCAGCTCCGTCATGGTGGGGAGTTTGCTGGCCGGCACCGAAGAAGCACCGGGCGAAGTTGAACTCTATCAGGGACGCTCTTACAAGTCGTATCGAGGCATGGGGTCGGTTGGAGCAATGCGTGCCGGTTCCAGTGACCGTTACTTTCAAGACGATGAAGACACCGAAGACAAACTGGTGCCAGAGGGTATAGAGGGTCGAGTACCTTACAAGGGTCCAGTGGCAGCCATTATTCATCAAATGCTCGGCGGGGTTCGATCAAGCATGGGTTATTGCGGCACGCCCGATATAGATTCCATGCGTCGGGATGCGGAGTTTGTTCGTATCACCGGTGCTGGTATGCGTGAGAGTCATGTGCACGATGTGCAAATGACCAAAGAAGCGCCTAACTACAGAATCAGTTAATTCAAGTTATGCAAGATACCCAAGACCCTACTAAACAGACTAGTCAATCTGCCAGTCGATCAGATAAGCAATCAGATAAGCAATCGGACATGCAATCAGACATCAAAGCCCAGCGCATTCTTATACTGGACTTTGGTGGACAGACAACTCAGCTCATTGCGCGTCGTGTTAGAGAGGCTGGCGTGTACTGCGAAATACACCCATGGGATCTGCAAAGCGACACCTTAAAAACGTTTAACCCAACCGGCGTTATTTTATCGGGCGGACCCGAATCAACCATTGCTGACAATGCTCCCCGTATACCGCAAGCTCTGCTCGACTTAAGCGTGCCCATACTGGGTATTTGCTATGGCATGCAGGCCTTGGTTAATCAGTTGGGTGGTCAAGTGTGTGCGCAACAAACACACGGCGAATTTGGTTATGCGTCTGTTCAGTTACAAGATGAGTGTGCCTTATTCGATGGCCTGAACGATAGCGACAATAAAACTGAGCGCAAGCTTGATGTGTGGATGAGTCACGGTGATCGAGTCGAAGCCCTGCCAGAGGATTTTCATGTTGTTGGTGTTAGTGAAAATGCGCCAATTGCGGCTATGGCACATCAATCCAAGCCTTGTTTTGGCATCCAGTTTCATCCAGAGGTCACCCATACCTTACAGGGTGCAAAAATCATTGAACGGTTTGTTCTTAATGTTTGTGGCTGCAAAGCGTTGTGGAACGCCGGCAACATTATCGACAACGCGGTAGATCGTATTCGTAAGCAGGTGGGCAGCGATGAAGTGTTGCTAGGCTTATCGGGAGGTGTTGATTCATCGGTGGTTGCAGCACTTATGCATAAGGCCATTGGCAAGCAACTCACTTGCGTGTTTGTTGATAACGGTTTACTGCGTTTAAACGAAGGCGACAACGTCATGCAAACCTTTGCGCAAAATATGGGCGTCAAGGTTATTCGAGTTAACGCTGAGCAACGATTCTTAGACAAACTTGCAGGCGTGAGCGACCCTGAAGCCAAGCGAAAAGTGATTGGCAATTTGTTTGTGGAAATCTTTGAAGAAGAAGCGGACAAACTGACTAACGTTGTCTGGTTAGCGCAGGGCACTATTTACCCTGATGTTATCGAATCAGCCGCATCCAGCACCGGGTCAGCACATTTGATTAAATCGCATCATAATGTGGGTGGTCTGCCCAGCGACATGCGCCTTAAACTCATTGAACCGCTGCGCGAATTGTTTAAAGATGAAGTTCGTCGTATTGGTGTTGATCTAGGGCTTCCGGCTGCCATGGTTTACCGGCATCCGTTTCCGGGGCCGGGTTTAGGGGTGCGCATATTAGGCGAAGTCAAAAAGGAGTACGCCGATACCTTGCGCCTTGCCGATAACATCTTTATAGAAGCGCTGGTTAAGCACGACCTGTACGACAAAGTCTCGCAAGCCTTTACCGTTTTTTTACCGGTCAAATCGGTCGGTGTAACGGGTGACGGTCGGCGTTATAATTTTGTGGTGTCCTTGCGCGCTGTCGAAACCATCGACTTTATGACCGCGCGTGCCGCGCACTTGCCCTACGATTTTCTTGACGAAGTGTCACGAAGCATTTGCAACAGTATTCCCGCCATTTCGCGTGTAACCTACGACATATCCAGTAAGCCCCCTGCAACTATCGAGTGGGAATGACAGTTATCTGCCACTAATGGCGTTGTGTGTTTGAAATCCTCTGCTAGTCTTTTTTAAAGACTAATAGCGGGCGAGTGCGCCCGGGAACATGACGCATTATGAAACTCACTCAAGAAAAACCGACAGCCGGTTTTTCGGCATTCACTACCGCAGCCAGTGGATATCTGGTTTTGTTCGCCTGGTTAACAGTCAGTTCACCTGTGGCGGCCAATAACTGGGCCATAACCGTTAACGATTCCGATGGTGATCGTGTGGTTGATACCGTGGATGTCGATGACGACAACGATGGCATCACGGATGTTTTTGAAATTGCCGATGACGGTAATGATCGTGATACTGACCGTGATGGCATCGTCGACAGGCTGGATTTGGATTCTGACAACGACGGCATACTGGATTGGCAAGAATCAGGTGCGGTACTCACGGTGGATTTTTCCGCTCTAAGAGTTGTTTCGGGTCGATTGCTTGGGCCTGTTGGAGAAAACGGATTCATCGATGCGTTGGAAACCGCCCTGGATAATGGCCAAATGCGTTATTCATTGGTGAACTCTGATGCGCCGCTGGATGCACTTCACGATGTGCGCGACCTGGATTCGGACAACGATGGACTACCCGATCTGCTGGAAGCGGGTGTTGATGCCTCGTTTGACAACGACAATGATGCACGCATTGATATCGACAATGGCTCGGGCAGCGTGGGCCGCGACGGTATTCCAAACCGATTACAAAATACCAACGATGAGACTTGCTGTGATGTAAACGGAGACGGTGTCGAAGATACCGTGCCCAGAAACACAGACTTAACCGACTTCCCCGATTTTCAGGATCTCGATAGCGATAACGATGGGGTGTTTGATCTTGTTGAGGCCGGTGGCAGAGACTTTGACGGGGATGGCCGAGTGGATAATTTTTTCGACTCGCCCGTGTTGGATGGCATGGATGACACCTTATTATCGATTCCGCTCAGTGCGCCGGATACCAACGGAAACGCGGTCCCTGATCATCTGGATGAGTTTGCGCAAGCCGGTGACGATTCGTCTACCGAGTCGCAAAATGGTTCTGGGCAGCAACAGGATGCAACGGCACCCATAACAGGGCCTGTTGACAATGGTGGCAACGACGGGACCGATAGGGACCCCGCACAACGACCGGGTGAAAACATCCTGACCGAGGGGCCAGCAGAAGACGACCCCACCTCCGGCGTGGTGAAAACCGGTATTAATGCAGCTGGTTGCTCGGTGCAATCGAGCGGAATGGATTTGATTCTGCTGTTATTGTCCGTATTATCTATTACGGTATTGGGCTGGCGTTATTCTGTTCGTCGTCTTGGGCGAAGTGCGCAAGGGCAGAGGCCATAACGACTGCTCGACATCAGCATCATAAGAAAAAGGCTTGCAATAACAAGTGGATATTAAAAAATTTGCTGTACGGTTTCGGTTTTTTTTAATCGTGATTTGCACCTTGTTGGTGAGTGCTTGTGGGTCAATGGGTCAGCGCGAAGTGGTCTTGGACAGCGATGCAGATGGCGTGGTTGATGCCGAAGACCAATGCCCGATAACGCGCGCTCAAAGCCCTGTCAGAGCTGACGGCTGTGCCATTTTTAAAGGCACCATTGCCGCACTGGATTTTGCCCCTGGCGACCACGGTTTGAATTCTGCAAGCCGCGAATCGTTGTCACAGTTGGTGGATCTGCTGAAAGAACACCCTGATGTGGTCATTCAGCTGGGTGGGCACACCGACAACCGAGGCTCGGCAAGAGCGAATCTTGCGTTGTCGAAACGTCGTGTTATGGCAGTGGTCAGGTACCTGGTGGCAAACGGCATCGACGGTGATCGATTGCAGCCATTCGGGTTTGGTGAAAGCCGCCCGATTATTAGCAACACCACAGCCGAAGGCCGTGCGCAAAATCGACGTATAGAAATGAGCGTTGTAGACATCAGGGTGGATAAAAACCAGAGTGGATAACACAGGCAAGGCTCAGGTCGTTGCCAGGTCAATGCCGATGCTAATGCCAACGCTAATGGTTGTTGAACCGTAACTGAACTTAAGCTGTTAATCGGGTATCCATGATACCTACGGTTGGCAGAACGCAGGCCAAGAACAATGAATCAGGACAATGTAGTACCCAATATGCAAAATAAAATTCAATCTCGCTCCCGACGGACTGTCCAACTGGCGCTTAAACGGCCGCTTAAACAGGTGGTCAAGCAGGGAGTCCAATTGTCCATGGTCGGACTGGCCCTGATTGTCACCGGTTGTGCCACCACCAACCAGGCAGAGCAGCCCGTTAGCCGCACCACAGCACTGCCACAAACGGCAGAATTGCCCGAGGGCAGCGTGCGATACGATACCAACGATGCCAGGGTCGCTCAGCTTTGGTCTGCTGCCGAACAGGCCCGCCTGGAAGCCAATACCGATATGGCCTTGCAGCATTTGTTTGAAGCACTGGAAATAAGTCCTCAAAACAGCCTGCTGTGGAGCCGGGCCGCGGAAATCCAGCTAAATAACCAGCAGGCCGCCATGGCGGAGAATCTGGCGCTTAAATCAAATACGTTTGCAGGCGATAATGCCTCCCTGTTACACCGTAACTGGCTTATCATCGAACATGCGCGCAGCATGCGCGGCGACTTGCTCGGTGTAAGAAGTGCTCACAAGAAAGTACAAGAATACAGATACCGCTAGCGCGGACAGAAAATCGCTCGCGTTAATAGCGCGAATCACAGCAATAACGGCGCAAGGAGGCTCCGATGCTTGAATCCATGGATTCCATAACTGATATTCTCGGCAACGATGGTCCTGTTGCCAAACTGTTACCCAACTTTGCACCGCGTGTTGAGCAACAACACCTGGCAGAAGCCATATTTTCCGCCCTTGAGAACACCCATGTGTTGGTGGGCGAGGCTGGCACGGGTACCGGCAAGACCTTCGCCTACCTGGTGCCAGCATTGTTTTCTGGCAAGCGCATCATTATTTCTACCGGCACCCGCCACCTGCAAGACCAGCTTTTTTATTCTGATATGCCCATGGTCAAAAAGGCATTGAACACAGGGGCCACGGTCAGCTTGTTAAAAGGTCGGGCCAACTATCTTTGTAAACATCGTCTGGCTCGCGCATTGCGGCATCCGGCGTTAAACAACACTGAGCATGCGGGGCATTTGCGTATCGTTAACGACTGGGCGCGCACCACCGAAACCGGTGACATTGCTGAGGTGCTTAATGTGCCAGAAGATTCCATGGTGTGGAGTTTCATCACATCCAGTGACGACTTTTGCTCTGAACATGAGTTTGAAGAACTAGAAGATTGCTTCATTCACAAGGCGCGAAAAAAAGCACAGGAGTCTGATGTTGTCGTTGTTAATCACCATTTGCTGTGCGCAGACCTTGCTTTAAAAGAAGAAGGATTTGGTGAGCTGCTGCCCAGCGCCAACGCGTTTGTTATTGATGAAGCACATCAGTTACCCGATATAGCCGCACAATTTTTTGGTCGCAAACTCAGTAGCCGACAACTACTCGATTTGGCTCGCGACACGGTTGGCGAGCAAATACATGAAGCACCCGATATGGCTGAGTTGCGAGACATGGCTACCCAGCTGGAAACCGGTGTTCGGCATTTTCGCTTGGCCTTTGATATAGAACCTGGTCGTGATGCGTGGATTACGGTAGCTGACCGGCCAGCCATCGATCGCGAACTTGAGCGCATGACACTGCTGTTAACATCGCTAAGAGACACACTGGAAGAAGTTGCCAGTCGCGGCAAAGGGCTGGAAAGTTGTTATCGTCGCGCCGTGCAGCATGCGCAATCGTTAGCGCGCTTCACTGCCAATGAACCCAATCGCGAATACGTGCACTGGTACGAAACCTATCGCACGGGTTTTAGTTTAAACATGACACCCATGACGGTAGCCGGGCCGTTTAAACGTGCCATGGAGGCCATGCCGGCAAGCTGGGTATTTACCTCAGCAACGCTGGCCGTTGGTGGTGATTTTAGTCACTTCAAAACCAATTTAGGTATTGAAGACGCCGAAGAATTATTAGTTGATAGTCCGTTTGATTATCGGCATAACGCCATGTTGTACTTGCCCGAAGGGTTACCAGAACCGCAACATTCGGGCTACACCAATTCGGCCATGCAAGCAGTCTTACCCATTATTGAAGCCAGCCAGGGGCGCACATTCCTGCTGTTTACCAGTTACCGGGCTTTACACGAGGCCGAACGCTTTCTTGATGGTCAGTTCGACTACCCAATACTGGTACAGGGCAAAATGCCAAAGCGCGAATTACTGGAAGCTTTTCAATCGTTGGGTAATGCGGTGTTGTTGGGTACCAGCAGTTTTTGGGAAGGCGTTGACGTGCGTGGCGAAGCTTTATCGGTTGTTGTTATAGACAAACTGCCGTTCGGTTCACCAGGCGACCCGGTTATGGGCGCACGCATTGATCACATGAAACAAGCCGGTGGCAATCCGTTTTTTGAATACCAGTTACCCCAGGCTGCTATTGCGCTTAAACAAGGTGTTGGGCGTTTAATAAGAGACGTAACGGATAAGGGTGTGTTGGTATTGTGCGACCCGCGTATTCGCACTAAAAACTATGGCGAGGTGTTTATCAACTCACTACCACCCATGCCGATCTCGCGCGACTTGAGCGAAATAGAACAATTTTTTAAACGCGAACGCGAGTCGTATCGTGAAGAAGCCACAGAAGAAGAGTAGCTAATGAAACTATTGGCTTTAGAAACATCCAGTGATGCTTGCTCGGTTGCTTTGCAGTGTGACAACCAGCTATTGATTGATCATCAACTGGCACCGCAGCAACACGCCAGATTGTTACTGCCTATGGTTGATCAACTGCTTGCTAAGGCGGGTATTAAGCCTGCCGATCTTGATGGCGTAGCGTTGGGTTGTGGCCCGGGTAGTTTTACCGGTGTTCGTATTGCTGCCGCTGCAGCGCAGGGTATTGCCCTTGGTGCCGATATTGGCGTGGTACGCGTATCAAGCCTAGCCGCTTTAGCACAAAGTGTGGTGCGAGAATACAAAGCGGCAAACGTGCTGGCGGTATTGGATGCTCGCATGGGTGAAGTTTATTGCGGCGCTTATGTTGTTAGCAATAATGCCAATGCGCCGCTGACTAATATCAGTGAAGATCGTGTGTGTGCGCCCAATGACGTGGCCTTACCGGATAACACCGGTTTAAGTGAATGGGTGTTGGCAGGCTCTGGAGCAGATGCCTATCCAGATGACATGCGCAAGCTTGGTCAGGCAAATGAAAAACCCAAACACGTAGCCAACTGTTGGCCCAATGCCCAGGACGTGCTTAGCCTGGCCATGCCCGATGCACTTGCTTGTCACTTTGTGTCCGCCGCCGATGCTGTGCCTGTGTATTTGCGTGACCGTGTGGCCTTAACCACGCAAGAGCGCGAGCGTGGGGAGACGTTATAGTGGACATCCATTGGTGATGGCGCTGCAAAACCTACAACAATGGTCACACCAATTAGTGGGTACGACGGTGCAAGTGTGTGCCCAGCCTGTTGCCAACCATATGTCGGCGTTGACCAGTCACGAATCACAAGCCGTGGCCAATGCGGTTGAAATTCGCCAAAACACGTATTCAACTGGCCGTTACAGTGCAAAAGCCGCATTGGATTGTCTGGGAATTTCGTTAACACATTATCCCGACGGCTTAATTCGCCAAAGCGATGGGGCGGTTAAGTGGCCTGAAGGCAGTTTAGGCAGTATCTCCCACACTGACGATTGGGCCGTTGCCGCTGTGGCTAAAACCGGTGGCCAATATACTTCCATTGGTATCGATCTTGAGCAGATAGACAGAGTAGAAGAGGGTGTTCTGAGGATTATCGCCACCGAAGACGAGCGATCTTATTTGCGGGCGAATCCCGCATTGCGATGGGGCAGAGTGGGACTGTTTAGTATCAAAGAAAGTTTGTATAAATGTTTGCGCCCCATTTATGGTGAATTCATTAATTTTAAAGATGTCCAGTTATCTGATTTGCACCAAGAACAAAAACAAGCAACGCATACAAACGCCACAGGCGACAATGTGCTTATCTATCAGCCAACCATTGAACTGATAGAACCCAAGTTGGCTGCTTGCTGCAATCAACAGCG
>CALHOI010000048.1 GCA_938035525.1 uncultured Granulosicoccaceae bacterium | reverse complement strand
TCGACCTGTGGTTCCTTGACGAACTTAAGCACCGCCATACCTATAACAAACAAAACTATGATTGATACGATGCCAATGCGTGGACTACCGGACGTGGCGCTGACTATACCCACCAGCACAGGACCTAGCACCGCGGCCGATTTACCCATCATATTAAAAAAGCCAAAGTATTCACCGCTGCGCTCTGGTGGGATGAGTTGACTGAATAAAGAGCGACTCAGTGACTGCACTCCTCCCTGAACCAAACCTAACACGACAGCCAATCCGTAAAAATGCACTTCGCTTTGTAAAAATGAGGCAGCGACGGTGGCGACGACATAAGCTGTGAGCGCAATCCACAAACCAAATTTTGCGCCGTATTTTTGCCCCAATCGGCCAAACATAATGGTTGCCGGGAATCCGACGAACTGAACAATCAGCAGTGAAATAATCAAGCTGTTGGCGGGCAAACCGATCGATAAACCGTAGTCTACCGCCATGCGTATTATGGTGGCCAGCCCATCAATATAAAACCAGTAGGCGATTAAAAACATGGCCACGTTTTTATCCGCAAGAATGCGTTTCACCGTTGCACCCAGCGCTTTAAGGGAACCACCTACACTGATTTTGTTATGAGTATTACCCGGCTTGTCTTTGACATACAGTAGCAGTGGAATGGTAAACACAAACCACCAAACCCCAACACTGAGAAACGACCAGCGCACAGCATCAGCAGCACCAGAGAGTCCAAACCAGGCCGGCTTTAGTGTCATGGCGACATTCACCATAAACAACAAGCCACCTCCCAGATAACCCAACGCAAAACCCAGGGCAGATAAGCTATGTTGTTTTGACTTTGGCGACAAAATGGGCAACATGGCGTCATAAAACACGTTGGCACCAGAAAACCCCATGATTGCCACAACATACACGAGCACAGCCAGTGGCCACATGCCCTCACCCACGAGGAACAGGCAACTCGTGGCCAATATACCCAGCATTGCAAAGCTCAGTAGTAGCCGCTTATGCAAGCCACCAGAATCGGCAATAGCGCCGAGTATGGGTGCCAGGATCATGATAATTAAACTGGCTATTGAGTTTCCCAGACCTAAATAAAATGTACTCTGGGTTACGGCCAGTTCGCCACTCCAGTATTGCTTGAAAAACAATGGGAAAAAGCCAGCCATGACGGTGGTCGAGAAAGCAGAGTTTGCCCAGTCGTAGGTGGCCCAGGAAAGTTGTGATCGCGTGTGTTTTTCTTTCATGGATTACATGCTACCAAACGCCTGTTGATCTAGCGCGTCGACATAGAAATTAAGCAAGACATTTTCAAATAGCCGGCTTATCTGGCCACGGCTAGCATAACGCCGCCAACCACGACAATAATCCAGATGCCTCGCTGCCAGCCAATTTTCTCACCCAACCAAATCCACGCGAACACCGCCGTAGCTGCCGCAAACGCCGAAAAGCCAATCGCTGCTGCTATACGCCCCTCTCCGCTCGAACCAATCAGAAATGAACCGAGCGCTCCGGTTTCAAGCACAGCCTGCAACAGAACAAGGCGAAGCATGCGCCCGCGTGGCCACGTTACCGATTTATTCCTAAACACTACAAACAGAACCAGAACAATGGCACCCAGCAAGGCGAATAATCGGTTTAGATACAAAGCGTGCATCGCACCCAAACTCGAGCCAGCCTCTTGCGCCAAAAACATACGCAGTGCAACCGCCACGGCGGCCAACAAACCATAACACGCGGTTGTACGAAGCCATGTTGCGTCATAGTGCTTCACTTGCGCATCCACATCGGCTGGTCTGGCTAACATAGCAACACCGATAAACACAACGATCATGGCCACAATTTGTAACCATGACCAGGGCTGGCCAGTCAGTATGTTCAGTAGCACCAATAGCACCGTGAACGTGGATGCTGCCGGGGATGCAAGCGCAACAGGGCCTCGTGCAAGCGCTTTGTAAAGAAAATACAAGGCCACCAGATTCAGGAAACCGGAGATGGCCGAAGCAGTCCAGCCCCAAGTATCCCAGGCCGGCCAATCATTGGTTGCTATTAACCAGCCCGACAAAGCCAGCAGAGACAGGCCCATAATGATGAGAAACAGAATACTGGAAGCCACTCGCTGAGCCGTTACCCGCGCTACGCAATCTGATGCTCCGATCAAAAGTGCACCTAACAAGCCCCACGCTATTCCACTCATTAAATGTTTGCTGCCAGAGTTGTTATCACGCGGCAATCTTAGCTGAAATCTGGCCTCAGACACCTGCATTTGATAAATTGGAGGCATCGAGAAAACCACGCGAAGTAAAAGTTATGGAATGGAATACGCCGAGCGTGTTAACGAAATCACATCAGGACACATTTAGCAGGGTGTAACACATATTTAATGGGCCAAGGGTCTATACTTAGGCTCTCTCTTTAGATTCTGGCCACCCCTTTGTCCGCTGACCTCTCAAAATTTGCCGAGCTGGGACTTGACCCTGCTCTTCTTAATGCTATTGCCGACACCGGCTACACAACACCCACACCCATTCAAACCAAAGCGATTCCGTTGGTCCTCAGTGGCGGAGACTTGCTGGCTGCAGCGCAGACAGGAACCGGGAAAACGGCTGGTTTCACCCTGCCATTACTGCAACGATTACATCAATCCAGTCAAGGCCGATCACAACCCGGTAAGCCACGGTGCCTTATTCTGACACCCACGCGTGAGCTTGCGGCACAGATTGCCGAATCAGTGAAAACCTATGGTGGTCATTTGCCCCTGAAAAGTTTGGTGGTGTTTGGTGGCGTGAACATTAATCCTCAGCGAATGGCAATGCGAAAGCCTGTGGATATACTCATTGCCACTCCAGGTCGCTTGCTGGATCTTTGTGGACAAAACATTGTGAATTTATCAGCCATCGAAATCCTGGTGCTCGATGAAGCTGATCGCATGCTTGATATGGGTTTCATTCATGACATCAAAAAAGTACTTAAGTTACTGCCCAAGCGACGTCAAACTCTATTGTTCTCAGCAACCTTTTCTGACGAGATCAGAAAACTTGCACACAGTTTTTTGTACCAGCCACAGGAAGTGTCGGTCACTCCGCGTAATACGGCTTCCGAGTTGGTCGAACAAGTTGTTCACCTGGTTGATAAATCCAAGAAACGACAACTTTTAAGTACACTGATAAAGCAACACAACTGGCCACAAGTATTGGTGTTCACAAAAACCAAACACGGTGCAAATCGTCTGGCAGAACAACTGGGCAAAGATGGCATTGAAGCCTTGGCCATCCATGGCAATAAAAGCCAGGCCGCTCGTACGCGGGCACTAAGCCAATTCAAAGATGGCACTTTACAAGTCCTGGTGGCCACCGACATAGCCGCCCGGGGTATCGATATTGAACATTTGCCTAATGTCGTAAACTACGAATTACCACATGTGTCCGAAGACTATGTGCACAGAATTGGTCGAACTGGACGTGCTGGTAGCACTGGACAAGCAGTGTCTTTGGTTAATATTGATGAAGTCAAACTACTTAAAGGCATCGAAAAACTGATTGGCAAAAAAATTCCGGTAGTGGATATCGATGGTCACACAGGACACACAGAAGCTTTGGGCTCGACAGTGGTAGAACGCAAGTCGCGACCGCCGAGAAAAAGAGCGCCAAGACGAAGAAAAGCCTCTTGAGATTGAGTTTGGTTATTGCTTAGCAGCTTGTTGAATACGTTCGCGCCATATCACCAGTAGCCCGGCTCCCACGATAAAAAGCACACCTGGAAATAAAGCATCGAATGGTTTCTCACCAAAGAAAATCCAGCCCAACATAAAAGAAAACGGTATACCGAAATATTCGAACGGTGACAACAAGCTCGGCTCCGCCATTCTGTACGCTGTAATGAGTAGCATGACCGCACAACCACCAACGGTACCCATAGCAATAAACCACAGCCAATCACCCACTGTGGTCATTGGTAACCAATTGCCACTGATGACTAACAAAACCACCGCGACTAAAAGTGCTGATACTGTTGAATAAATGTTGATTAATGCTGTTGATACAGAGCTGTCAAAATAACGCGAAGACAAACTGGCCATGGCGTAAAAAAATGCTGCGCCAATCGGCAGTACGGCGACCAGGCTAAACACATCACTGCCAGGCTTCATAACCATTACCACACCAGCAAAACCGATCAGCACTGCTGCCATGCGCCACACACCCACCGTATGACCAAACATGGGTATAGAGAGCAGTGTTAAGAACAACGGTCCGCAAAACGCCAGTGTGGTGGCGGTCGCTAATTGCATATTCACCAGCGCAAAATAGAAACAGATTTGCGCGCCAATGAGCATCAGGCCGCGGCCAAAACCAAGTTTCCAACGCGCAAGTTTCCAGGACATAGCGGTGTTTGCGCGAGTCCCGGCAAGATAAAAAATGAGCACATGCGGAAACAAACCAAAAAAGTTGCGAAACACGATGATTTGCTCAATCGAGTACCGCTGGCCCATATGCTTGATGAATGCGCCCTGCACATCAAATAAAAACACTGACAGAATGATGGTCGGAACGGCAACCAGTAGCGTGTTGTTAGTTCGGTCCATATACTATTGGAAACCAATCCTCTCGAAGACGCTGGCCATCGTGCATATTGTGCCCAGGAAAAGGCGGGGAAGTTTTTCCAGGCCTGGTGATGTAGCGTGCATCGTCACCGACAAAACGCATCGAAAAAGCCCTTCTACGACTGTTGGACTGATTACCGCGAGCACCGTGCAGCGTTTTATAGTGAAATGCCACAACATCACCTGGCTCCATAGCCCATTCTCTAATTATCATCGCCTGTATGTCAGGATCGGGAACAGGCATGTAGTCATCGCTGTTTGCGTAAAATTGATCTTCAGCCAGCCACTTGACTGGCAGAACAGGTTTCTTCCATTGATGAGAACCCGCCACACATCGAAGTGTTGCGTCAGTCACTGAATCCAGAGGGCACCAGAAGCTGACATTCTGCATACCATCAACGAAATAGTACGGCGCGTCCTGATGCCACGGAGTGGCTTTTGATGTCCCCGGTTCTTTAACGAGTACGTGTTCATGAAATAACTGCACCGTGTTTGAGCGCATAAGTTGTGCTGCTACAGTGGCAATATCAGACGTTTTAATGACTTTTTCATACTCTGGTATACGTTGCCAATTACAGTAGTCATCAAAAAAACGACCTGTATCAGATTCAGTGACATTCTCGGCAGCGTACTGGCCTGGCTGCGCCATATTCTTATCGACTCCAGTACGCAAGGTATCAACCCAGTCGCGCAATAAGCCTTTAATAAGCACAACGCCATCGGCTTGATAAGCGTCAATAAGATCTTGGTTAATTTGCATCGGGCTCATACTTTAAACACGTTTTTTCTAGAGAAATGTAGTAGCCTAACCTGATTGGAGACAGCTTCAGAATACCATGCTACTGCAGCGTCATTGTTCCATATACGACTTTAGTTACACGCAGAGAAACGATCATTGAAACTATCTGATTTTAACGTACTGACATTCGACTGCTATGGCACGTTGATCGATTGGGAATCAGGCATGATCAGTGGGCTTGAGCCACTCACCGAAAAAATATCACCAAGGTTGACACGCACCCAAATTCTGGAAGCGCATGCCAAGCACGAATCGGAGCAGCAAAGCTGGACCCCTTCTATGCGATATTCAGATCTTTTGGCTATTGTGTATAAACGCTTGGCCGAACAGTGGAGCATTAAAGTCAACCTTGCTGAGTGCATCACCTATGGCCAGTCAGTGAAGAACTGGCCCGCTTTCGACGACAGCAAAGCGGCGCTGGGCTACTTGCAGCAGCACTACAAGCTTGTTATTTTATCCAATGTCGATAATGCCAGCTTCGATCACAGCAATCAAAAACTGGGTGTTGAGTTCGATGCCATCTTTACGGCAGAAGATATTGGTTCTTATAAACCATCCGATAACAATTTCAAGTACATGTTAAGCAAACTGGAGAAAACAGGAATAAATAAAGAGTCAATACTGCATACAGCCGAAAGCATGTTTCACGATCATGTTCCAGGGAAAAAACATGGTTTGGCCACAAGTTGGATATACCGACGTAATAATCAGGAGGGCTTTGGCGCTACCATGCACCCGGGTAAGCTACCTGCAGTTGATTTTCAGTTTAACAGTATGGCAGAACTGGTTGAAGCACATAAATTGGAGCAAAACCAATAATCATTAATTAGCCAACGTCTATAGTCACTGACTGGCCAATTTGTATCTACGGCTCGCCCCCAGAAATCAAGCAACCCAGCCATCGATGCGTCAGTTTCAGACCTTACGAAAACTGACTATAACGCCTTGATCGTTCCCGTGATCGTGATCAATTTCGGTGTATATGTGCGATTCGTCGGTTTCCAAATCCCGAATTCGCTTTTCCTTCATAAGTTCGTTAATCGCTAAGTCGAAACCAAGCTGCCTATGATGCTCTTTGTTGATCGACAGAACAAACAAAGTATTGTCGCTCGCCTTATCCAGCACGCGCAGCAATGCGTCTGGTCCCAGATGTCCGTGTGTAAACGTGCCGCTTGACAAGACAACGGCATACTGTGCCATGTCAAATTTTAATGGTTTCGTTAAATCAGCCGTGAACAAATTGCGATAACACTGTTTTTGTTTGGCAATATCGAGCATTGCTTGAGATATATCCAATCCATCAAGCACAAGACCAGGTATGGTGAGCTGCTCCCCTATTAAACCCGTACCGCAACCAATATCAATAACTGGATTATCACGTTCGGTATGCAATGTTGCGAATCGATCAGCAATGATTTTAGGTAGAGCGTAGCCTAGCGAGCTAGCAAATTCTGTATCGTACGAGTCTGCTAGTCGCCCATAATAGGCAATGTTGTCATTAGGCGTTTCAAGTAAGTAGGCATTTTCCAGTAAAGATTGGCCAGGATCTTTTTCACACATGGTTCGTTTCCTGAAACTTAAGAGCTTGAGTTCTCATCAGTAACGCTAAATTCAGCTCTAATTGCAGCGGTATGTTGCCCAACCGAGGGCGTTCGCTTAATAGCGTCTACATCCAGTTCTGCCTGCGCATTCATACCCTCTTGAGTATCCGGTACCGACTTCGCGATTGACGTGGCGCGCACAACAGGATGAGCAGGTAGGCACATTGGCTTTCCATCGGCAGTCAGTGCGGACTTTTTTCGCAATGCCGGGTGTGAACTTAAATCTGCGGCACTATTAATTGCACCAAAGGCAATGGACGCGTTTTGCAAACGTTGTTGTAGTTCGTTGGCGCTTAACTGCCGCGTTATGGCGTTAATTTCTTGCTCCAGCGCTGACCTGTTTTCGACGCGCTGATTATTACTGTTGAACAGCGCATTGTTTAACAATGCATCTGAGTTCAAAACATCTGTGCATAAGCGTTGCCACTCTCGCTCGTTTTGCACCGATATCAGTACCAGCTTTGATTGCTCACATTCGAATGCGCCATAAGGTGCAATTGATGGGTGACACAGCCCGGCTGGCACCGGTGCGCCTGCCCCATATTCTGCGTGCATGTAAGGCACGGTCATCCACTCTGCAGCCACATCGAATAATGAGATTGATATCGACTCGCCAACGCCAGTTTGTGATCGGCTGATTATAGCTTCAAGAATCGCCGCATAAGCGCTAACGCCAGCCCCCACATCGCAGATAGAAACACCAATTCGCCCCGGTGCGTTTTTGTCACCAGATACTGAAATGAGCCCGCTTTCGGCTTGCACGAGCAGATCGTATGCACGCTTTTGCGCTAAATTCCCGCGATCACCGTAACCGGATATATTGCAAATGATTAAACTCGGGTTGCGCTTTAACAGCATATCGGGTGAAAAACCCGCTCTTTCTAAAGCGCCGGGTGCCAGATTTTGAATCAGCACATCTGCTTTTTCTATGATTTGCCAAAGCAGCTTGGCTTCAGTCGCTTTTTTAAAATCGAGGCAAACCGATTCTTTACCTTGGTTCAGCCAGGCAAAATACGAACTTTCCCCTTTGGCTGCGGTATCGTATCCTCTGGCAAAATCACCCTCCGCGCGCTCTACTTTTATGACTCTGGCACCTGCATCCGCCAAACGTGATGTGCACAAAGGTGCTGCTACAGCCTGTTCGATGGCAACAACCAGTATGTTTGACAGTGCACCCATGCATTTTCTCTTAGCGCAGCCTATGCGAAGTTCACAGCCACTGAACCAAACGGTCCAAAGTCAGCAAGGATATTTGCACCCGTCGGACATTCCACCGGTCTGATAAAGCTACCCGATAAAATGACATGCCCAGGCTCAATGGTTTGTCCATATTGAGCCATACGTCGGGCCAACCAGACAACACTTTCAACAGGGTCGTTTAATACCCCCGCACCCAAACCGGTTTCTTCCACTTCACCGTCACGGGTGGTCACCGCTCCTACCCAACGCAAGTCATGCGCATCAATAGCGTGTTTTTCTTTACCAAGGACAATACCCGCATTGGCAGCATTATCGCTAATGGTATCGAACACATTGCGGGTTTGGCCCGACTGCGCATCTTGTCGTTGTATGCGTGTATCGAGAATTTCAATGGCAGGCGTTACGTAATCGGTTGCGGCAATAACGGCCTCTCGGGAAACCGTTGCATCACCGATTGCCGACTTCATTACAAAGGCAATTTCGGCTTCAATTCTTGGTTGAATAAAGCGCCCTTTGGGAATGCAAGACCCTGTTTCAAAGAGCATGTCATCAAACAAAATGCCACTGTCAGGAATATCGATATTCAGCGCGTATTGCATCGCTTTGGACGTTAAGCCTATCTTCCATCCAATCACCTTGCGGCCTTTGTTGAGCTTTTCCCGATAAATGGCATTTTGAATTTTATAGGCATCGTCCATACTCATATCGGGATGGCGCAGTGATAAAAGGCCAATTTGCTTACCGGATGCTTCTGCCTGCAACAGATCGGATGCGGCTAATTCGTGATCGTTTGGAGTCATTGTGGTCTTTGGTTGCTTGGACGTTGGCAAGCTGTTACTTGCCATGTTAAATAGTTGCATGCAATGTTGTCAAGGTGATGCTTCTGGCTCAGTATCAGTAGGCCAATGTAGAAGCAGTCAGCCAATGTTCATAAAAAATGGCTGATCAAAAAGATATCCATCAAAACATCAGACAAATATTTGCCGCAAATCCCAACATAGTAATATCATGATCAGTAGCCAATATTGGAGGTAAATGTCCATCACACATCCAGTCAATCCTGGCCTACCGTCAACATCGCGGTCGCTGCCCATCGCATTGATTCGTGCTCGCGAAGGCGTCATGCCACCTATCAGGGCGATGCTGGCAGAATCAGGCATCACTGAACAGCAGTGGCGTGTGCTCAGAGCGCTGGAGGAATATGGTCCTCTTAGCGCATCAAACATGGCCCATCGAGCTGGGTTGTTGTTGCCTAGCCTCACTCGTATTGCCCAAAAAATGCAAGACAGAGGGCTGATAACGCTAACCAGAGATGAGGTTGACAAGCGTCGGCAAACCATTGCCATCACGCTTGTAGGTCAACGTATTCTTGATGATAACCGCGAACAGGCAGCTCAGATTGTGCAAGGGTTTAAACGAACACTTGGTGACGAAAAATACGAACAATTACTTGACCTGCTAGCCTTGCTGGAAAACCCTGGCCAAAACCTGTAATCGCATTTTAAGGCTCGATCTTTAACGATACCAATGAATGACGTTACTGGAATGATCGTGTAGCGGACAAACTATCAATCAGCGCGGATGGCGCAGCTTGCTCTAATATTAAATCTGCGGCTATACGGCTTAAGGCCGGCGATGTTTGAATACCGTAGCCTCCGTGGCCTGCCAGCCAGAAAAAATTCTCCGCATGAGCATCAAAACCGGCAACGGGTGTCTTATCTGGTGCGAATGTTCTTAAACCGGCCCACTGATGTGTGACACGTTTAACGGTGTCGTTGACACTTGTCTCAAACCGATCAATACCTGCCGCCAATACCATGTCGTCTACCCAGGCATCACACGCATCCATTGGATCTTCATCCGCAGGAGACACCATTAATTTGCCTGCTTCAGGTTTTGCGTACCAGCTTTCATCTATTTCTGAAAACACCGGCCACTGGGAAACATCATGACCTGCGCCAAGTTCAACCATTGCAGCTGATCGACGTAACGGTTTTAACCCCAGTGGTTTCACGCTGGCTAGTTTTGCTATTTCATCTGCCCAAGCGCCTGCAGCATTGACCAGTATGGATGCATGCCAGACATCAGATCCAGCTTTAACTTCCCATTGATCGCCATGCCTGCGGATCGATTTGACTTCGCAATGGCATCGTAACTGACCTCCGGATGCGGTTAATTGCTTTGTCCAGCCTTGTAACAGTCGATCAACATCGATATCACTGGAGATGGCTTCGTAAACAAACCTTGTGTACCGCTCTGTGTTCAAGATGGGTACCAGGCTTGCTGCTTTTGCTGCGTCGACTTCGACAACAGAGGCAGACGATTTCAGTAACCTATCAGTCTCTGCATTCTGCTTATTGTCTTGGGTTGCACACAATAATAACCCACGCTGTGATAGCAGTGAGCCACCGCTGATATCATCTGGTTCTTTAAGATAGTGAAAACTCTGATCATTCAGCACTTGAACGCTGTCGTTACCGTAGCTTTGAATCCACACAGCCGCCGAGCGTCCAGTGCTGTGATACCCGGTTTGACTCTCACGCTCTAATACAGTAACGGAACGTGATGCAGTGTTGGGTTGATTTTTAGTGAGATTGAGTTGATGACATAAAGCGCGACCCACGCCTATGCCAGCTATACCACCACCTATTATTAATATATCGGTTTTGTGCATACTGTTTTGCCTACTAGCGTATCTGCGGTTTGAAATGTCATTGCCTTGAACAACGGCTTGATTCTAACGTTACTGTACAATGACAAACAAGCACGCCACTGAGCCAAGATTATGTCAACTGAAAGCACCGTGCCGCTGGAATACATAAAACGCACACGTTATTACTATCAACAACTGGGTTATGACAGCCATTTTCGGTGGGCTCACAACACGCAAACGCCCTTCTCTGCGCTAATCAAACCATTAAGCCAAAGCTGCGTCGCCATCGTAACAACCGCTGCACCCTACTGCGCCGATTGTGGGGACCAAGGGCCAGGCGCGACTTACAACTCGGCGGCCAAGTTTTTCAAGGTGTATGCAAAAAGCACTGATCGCATACCAGATTTACGTATCTCGCATATTGCTATAGATCGTGATCACACCATGGCGACTGACCTGGGATCCTATTTTCCGCTGACGGCTCTGCACGAAGCCAAGAACAATAAACTGATTGGTCGGGTCGCCAATAGGTTCTACGGTTTACCAACAAACCGCTCACAACGCACCACCATTGAAACAGATGCGCAACGCCTACTCACGCTTTGCCAGGAAGATGAAGTCGATATCGCACTGTTGATTCCTAACTGCCCTGTGTGTCATCAATCAGTGTCATTGGCGGCTCGTACTCTGGAACAAGCCGGTATTGCCAGTGTGGTTATGGGGTGTGCTAAGGACATTGTTGAGCATGTTGGAGTGCCCCGATTTTTATTCAGCGATTTTCCTTTGGGAAATGGTGCTGGACGGCCACACGACAAACAGAATCAGGCTGATACCTTACGCTTAGCGTTGAACTTAGCCGCAGATGCAACCGCAGCTAACACGACAGTGCAATCACCGCACGTGTGGAAAGGTGCCTCAAACTGGAAAGATGACTATTCTAATCCCGATAAACTCAGCAAAGCCGAGATTAAAGCCAAGCGGGCTGCGTTTGATGAGCAAAAAGCCGTTGCAAAGAAAACTCAGCGTGCACAAAGCTAGCCTGCCCGCTGTGTTTACAGCAGGTTTTCTTCCTCAAGCACACGACGTGCAACACGAAAACACTCCAACCCCATTGGCACACCGCAGTAGATTGCCACAACGTGTACGATGGCTCTTATTTCCTCTTTACTGACTCCGTTGGCGATGGCGCCACGGCAATGAATTTCCCACTCGTGCATACGGCCTAACGCGCCGATCATACTCAGGTTCATCATAGAGCGGGTTTTAGCATCAATTACATCATCACCCCAACCAAAACCCCAACACCACGCCGTCATGGCCTCCTGAAACGGTCGTGTGAATTCATCGGCATCAGCGAGATTTTTCTCTACATACTCTGCGCCCAAGGTGCTTTTTCGTTGTTCCAATCCTTTTTTAAACAGATCCTCATTAAATAGCTCTGCACTCATAGTTGTTCTTCTCCTTGTGTCATTTTACGAAGGCTTTACTCTGTGATGGTAAAGCCGTTCGTAGTGTGGTTTCATGCGTCGATACACTTGTTGCACGCGTAATGGTGTTGCATCTATATCAACGTAGCGACGCTGCTGCTTTTTTAACCCAGTGGATTCGCGGAGGTTCTGGTGAAATGATCCACCATCCCACCAGCTGTATTGATTGGTGTCTGCTCCCGCCTCCCAACTCAACGCATCTGGCATAAAATCGATACCCACAGCGCTGCAAAATTGGGCAACCATGCGTTGCGGATTTTCCAACAAGTCGTCACTGTCAAATACCGGTGGCACACGACCGTTAATTGCGTAAATAAGATCAAACAACGCTCGTTGCTCTGGAAAGCCTACTTCGCCCTCGTCGAAATCTGGCCATTTATCAAACATAGAGGTTATGGTGAGCGCTGGATCGCGAATCAAGAAGGCATGCGTGAAGTGGGACAGAAATTCCTGGTCCCACAAATGATTTATATAGTGTGGAAAATCTTTAATAAAAACCGGACCCGCGTCAGCACGTTGCTTGATGTCTTGCCACGTGGATTCCAGGGTCAAGCCGGGCGTGATCTTGTCGCCAGGTTTATATCGCTGCCACAGCGGTTCTTCGCCTTGATACCAGGCTTCGCCAAATGGTTCGTGCAAACAGTCAAGATCACCGCGCTGACGCATCATCCATTCAAAGGCCGTGGATGTTGAGCGCGGAACTGCCCATAACGCAATAATAGGATGCATTACAAACGACTCAATAACTGGCCATATTCATCTGTCGGTTTTATCGACAGGCTTTTAAATATACGCCAGTACAAAGCTGTGTCGTTACCAACAATCGGTTTGCCTAGCAATTGCTCAAGATTGTTTGTTTGATGCAAAATGCGTTGCGGCTGCCCGTTTGGTCCAGTTCTGAAGTTGCACATACCCAAGCCAATATAAGCATCAGCATCGGGTGCTTGCTCGGCAACGCAGGTAAAACTTTTTTCCGCCAGGTCGCCGTCGAAAACCCACCGGCAATCGTTAACGTCCTGCTGTGTGTCAAACCACCCTTGATCAGCAAAATTCCCCGCCCATAAAACGTCAAACCCAGCTTCTTTTAAAAAGCCGGCAGTGCCTTGCCACCACTCGGGCCAGTGATACACACCATTGATGGCTATTTTTTCAACGTTAAGTTCGCGCAATGCTTCCACCATGGCGTAGCCAGCCATGTGCAGTGGTACACCGTACTTATCCTCCATGCTGTTACAAAAATCATGTATACCCTGCACACCTAAACCGCTGGCATGTACCCAATTGGAACCAACCTGCCCGCATACATCTGCGCCATTGTTTGCCATGCAATGCACGAATTGTTCGAGCATCTCGAATCGCTGATTTCTTTGGGTTAATTGGTGTTTGTAGTCTGGCACATGCAGCATCCAACCGTGAACCCCAACTGTTTCGGGGCTTATACTGGAAAAATCGCTGGGGGCTGCGTCCCAGTCGTGTGGCGGACAGGTAAAGCCAACTTGATAGGGGAACAGCTTGTGTTCAGGTTTCCATTCGGTTGGCATCTGGCATTGCTCACTCATTAACGCTTTCCCTCATCCACTGTTGCAACACTTGTATTGAATGTTCAGATTTAACACCGCACTGAGGATCAACCACCAAAGGCCCTGGAACGTAACCTCGGCTGTTTAAACCCCGTTGCACTGATTCAACCAAATGAATATCCTCTTCTACGGTGGTTTGTCTATCTTGCACGGCTAAGGAATGCAACATGTCTGCATCTGAACCATCAACCGAATACCAACCACGCCAAACCACCACGTTCTCGTGATCTATCGCACGCCAGTGATAGGTATTGAGTACATTGCCCGGGTATACCTGAAACGACATTAATGGCCACAAGAACCAGGACGAATAATGGCCTGCGTATTCATTGGCATTAACGTCGATTGGGTAACTCATTTTGTCCAGATTCTGACATTCGGTGGTGTGACGTAAACAGTAACCCTGCGGTTGTATATCGTAAGTTTTTGCGTTGACGATACCGTTGGCAAACGTCGGATGATTGAGCTGACAGTGGTAACACTCAGAGTAATTTTCTACCGATACCTTCCAGTTACATTTTTCAGGTACCTCAACCCACTCTATGGGCTTCAGTTGAGCGATTTGCGGAACAAAGCTGCTGAGCTCGCGCCGCACACTGGGGAACCATTCGTCCATGGGCTTGGCCAATGGATCCAGATTGGCAAATAGAAAGCCGCAAAACTCTTCTATTTTAATTTCGGTCAGGCAAACAGTTGATACATCAAAACCCGGAACCGATTTAATATTTGGCCCCGATCGCAACTGACCATTTAACTCGTAAGTCCAGGCGTGATAGGGGCAAACCAGCACAGCCGCATTGCCCGATCCCTTTACCAATTCGTGACCTCGATGCTGACAAACGTTATAAAAACCCTTAATTTGGTTCTCGCTGGTTCGCACACAAAATAAATTTTCTCCGGCAATGGAAAAAGTAAAGTAATCACCCGTTGTGTCTAATTGAGACACATGTCCGGCAAACTGCCAGGTTTGTGATAAAACGCCCCTCAGCTCCTTTTTATAAATTAAGGGGTCAGTGTAAAAACGTGCATCCAAAGACAGTACCGGCCCCATAAACTATTCCTCTTCGTACAAACCAAGTTCGTGGCGACGGTCATGAAATGTTTTCACTCGCTCCACTACTTTTGGTGTTGCCATGGCTATGGCGAACGATAACAGCGTCTCTAACAATGCAATGGTTGATACTGACGACGGAAAAAACTGGGGTGTATCAGCTGCAACTACAAAGCCGTGTTCCGAGCCAACAATTATCGGGGAAGCCGCGCTGTCTGATAAACCTATAATTTGCACGCCTTGTTTTCTGGCCAATTTAACGGCGTCAACGACTTCGGTTCTATAAGGTTTACAGGTTATGGCAATTAACACATCGCGCTTATCAGCCCAGGCCAGATCATCAATCGGTGTGCTGCCATTTTTGGGAATGGAATGGAAGTTAACCATGCCGGTACTGGCAAGGTAGGTAAAGTTGCTGGCATTCGAGCTGTTGACGCCGACACCAAGGGTATAGGTGTTGCGGGACTTTATAATGGCATTAGCGGCTTGTTTTAACGATTGTGCGTCTATTCCTCCAAACGTGTCTTCGATATTGCTGATAGCCGAACTGACCATATCCCGGTACAAACCACCCAGCTTGCCGCTTTGACCTAATGATTGCAGCCAGCGAGCTCGATCGGGAAAATTAACCGAGCCCCGCTTGATTTGTTCTCTGAACGGTTCTCGAAATTCGTCATAACCATTAAACCCAACCGTACGAGCCATGCGCACAAGCGTGTTTGGTTTAACCTTGGCCGCCGTAGCGATTTCTCTTATAGACGACACGCCAACATCGTTCGGGTTTTCTAACACATAAGATGCCGCCTTACGAATCTCTGGTGTCAGGCCTGCAAACTCTTCTGAGAGTGCGGCCAACACATCCACACTTTCCAATCCGCGACTATTTGGTACAGTTATACCACTCATGGTTGACGAGAGTACATTTGTATAACTAATATGGCAACCAGCTTTTGCCGCTCTTTTTCACCAACACTGCCATGCGAGTGCCACCACAGTGAATCACAAACAGCTTCCTGATCAAGCAAAAGTCGTTATTGTCGGTGGTGGTGTTATGGGCTGCGGATTGGCTTATCACTTAGCGCATGAAGGCTGGAGCGACGTGGTGTTGCTTGAAAAGGCAGAGCTGACATCAGGCTCCACTTGGCACGCAGCCGGACAAATTACGCACTCAACGTCAAGTTTTAGTTTGGGTAAGTGTGTTGACTACAACATCGGCTTGTATTCCGGTGCGTTAGAAAAAGAAACCGGCCATAACGTCACCTGGCATGGTTGCGGATCGTTTCGCCTTGCTTACGAAGAAGACGAAATGGATTGGTTGCGCCATACACTCAGCGTTGGTCGATCACTCGGATTCAATATTGACCTGGTAGACCCGGCGTTCATTGCCACAAAACACCCGTTTTACAATTTAGAAGGTGTGCTGGGTGCCTTGTACACGCCCGATGACGGGCATGTGGACCCTTCAGGTGTCACCCAGGCCTTGGCCGCTGGCGCACGAGCTTTGGGCGTAAAGATTATTCGTCAATGCCGCGCTACCGATATCCAGCAACAACAAAATCAAGAATGGTTGGTCTCAACCGAACGCGGCGATATACGCTGTGAGCACATCGTCAATGCCGGTGGCACTTACGCGCGACAAATGGGTGAATGGTCGGGCTTACAGTTACCCATGACATCAATGACACATCATTACTTTGTTACCGATACCGTTCCTGAATTTGAATCACTCAATCAGGAATTACCTGTTATTCGCGATGATAAAAAAGTATCCGGTTACATTCGCATGGAACAAAAATCGGGTCTTATTGGCATCTATGAAAAAGCGAACCCGAATTCGGTGTGGGAAGATCATTGTCCATGGGAAGCAGAGAATGAACTGTTCGAACCTGACTACGATCGTGTCATGCCATGGTTGGAAAACGCACTTGAGCGTATGCCCATTTTCGCCGATCTTGGTATCAAACGCGATGTGCATGGCGCCATATCACATCCACCTGACGGCAATCCCCTTATTGGCCCGGCGGCTGGCGTCAATAATTATTGGTGTTGTTGTGGTACTCAAATCGGCATTGGCTGGGGACCGGGTCTCACTCGCGAGCTGGCCAGATGGATGGTCCATGGGGCCGCCGATATTTCTATGCGTGACTACGACCCAAGACGATTTGGTGACTATGCTAACAAGCAATGGCAAGTGATCAAAGCCAAAGAAGACTATTGTCTGCGACACGAAATCCCGTTTCCGCATTTTAATCGTCTGGCCGGAAGACCCATCAAAGCCTCCCCGCTGTACGAGCGTTTAAAGTCCAAAGGCGCTGTATTCGAGGAAGTCTATGGCCACGAACGTCCACGCTGGTTCGCTAAAGATGGCGTTGCGCAGCATGATCACTATTCCTTTAAACGTAATGTATTGCACGATGTGCTGGCTGAAGAAGTCGCCGCAGTTCGCAATGCTGTTGGCATAATGGATATATGCGCATTCACTAAAATAGAAATCAACGGAGTCGGTGCCACACCGTTTCTAGACTCTTTAATTGCGAACAAATTACCGTCAACCGTTGGCGGAATTGTACTAACGCATTTTCTGAACAAACGTGGCCGCATAGAACTTGAAGCCACAGTCATAAAACTTGGCGAAGATCGCTATTATCTGGTTTGTGCGGCGTTTTTTGAGCAACGCTTGCTTGATCATCTGAATGCTTTTTTGAATGCAAGCCCAGAGACTGCATGGGCAGACCAAAGCATCAATGTGATTAATCATTCCATGGACTGGGGTGCACTCACAATCAATGGGCCGCGATCTCGTGATGTGTTACAACAATGCACCCCCGCCGCACTCGATAACAAACATTTTCGTTGGTTAAGTGCGCAAAAAATCGAGATTGCTGAAAAACCATGCTGGGCTTTCAGACTTTCCTACGCCGGCGAACTGGGCTGGGAAATTCACACCAAGCGTGAGCATTTGCTGAGCGTTTACGACGCGCTATGGCGTGCGGGTGAGGCGCATGGAATAGCAAATTACGGATCATTTGCCATGAACACCCTGCGCATGGAAAAAATGTTTAAGGGCGCAGGTGAACTGACCAACGAAGTTACGCTACCCGAAGCCGACGTTATGCGCTTTGTTAAGCTGGATAAAGACTTTATCGGCAAAGCGCCAACAGTAGCAAGTACACAAAAAGAGTTACCCTGGATTTGCGCCTATCTCAGTGTGGAGGCCAACGGCTTGGAAGATGGCCACGGTGGCGAAGCCGTGCTACTTGACAATAAAGTGGTTGGTTCAACTGCCTCCATCACCTATGGTCACAGCGTTGGTAAAATCCTCGCATTTGCTTATATCAAACCGTTTGCAGCCATTGCCG
Source organism: uncultured Granulosicoccaceae bacterium (assembly GCA_938035525.1). GTDB lineage: Bacteria > Pseudomonadota > Gammaproteobacteria > Granulosicoccales > Granulosicoccaceae > Granulosicoccus. The sequence goes on along the minus strand of CALHOI010000048.1, from coordinate 9,937 downwards.
GTACGTCATTGCAAGTCGTCATTGCCGGTGTACCGCGTCAGGCATGGGTCCTGGATAAACCCGCTTACGACCCAGATAGCCTCTTGCCAAGAACTGACACAGGACAACCTTAATGAACATACCCAACACGATGCAGGCTTGTGTACTGACTGGCCACGGCGGTTTGGAAAAATTGGTTCATCACACAGATTGGCCTACGCCAACACCTAGCGATAATGAGGTACTGATAAAAGTGGCCGCCTGCGGTATGAACAACACTGATGTCAACACTCGCTCGGGTTGGTACTCGAAGGCCGTCAGCGAAGCGACCACTGGCGATGCTTACCAATCTGTGGGCGAAGAAGACCCTACCTGGGGAGGCGCACCCATTAGTTTTCCACGTATTCAGGGCGCTGATGTTTGTGGTCATGTGGTCGCTGTTGGGTCTAATGCCGATAGTTCGCTGTTGGGTAAACGGGTGATCACCGATAACTGGCTACGCAATTGGGAAGACCCGCTAAACATGGAATCAACCGGTTACTTCGGGTCGGAATGCAACGGCGGTTACGCTCAATACACGACCATAGATCATCGCAACGTTGGCGTCGTTGAAAATTCGACTTACACAGATGCTGAGCTGGCGACATTCTCGTGCTCTTATACTACAGCCGAAGGCATGCTCTCACGAGCCAAGGTAACGCAAAACGATACTGTATTAATCACCGGGGCCTCTGGTGGAGTAGGCTCTGCATTAATTCAGCTAGCCAAAAGGCGCGGTGCGACCGTAGTCGGCCTGGCTTCTGAAGCAAAGCACGACACATTAAAAGCGTTAGGCGCAGACGCGTTGCTACCGCGTAACCCCGACAACATACACGCAGCGCTGAAACAGGCGATAGGGTCAGAATATGTGTCGGTCTTGGCTGATATTGTCGGTGGTGATGCCTTCCCCACGCTGCTTGACACACTGGAACGAGGTGGCCGATACACCTGCTCTGGCGCTATCGCCGGCCCTATAGTCGAAATGGATTTGCGTACGTTCTATTTGCGCGACCTGACACTAACGGGTTCCACTGTTGTTCCGCCAAGTATTTTTAACGATTTGATTACCTACATTGAACAAGGTGAGATCAAACCGGTTGTGGCCGCAACGTATCCGTTAATAGAATTCCACACAGCACAACAAACGTTCATTGATAAAAAACACAGCGGTAATATCGTTGTCACCATGGAATGATGCAATGAAGATCACTCAGTTATCGGTATACCAGAAAAACCTTTCGCTTAAAGATCCGTACTGGCTATCGGGTGGTCGATTAAAATTTGAAGTACTTGATGCCACTTTTGTAAAAGTAGAAACCGATAGCGGCCTGGTTGGCTGGGGTGAAGGCACACCCTGGGGACACACTTATGTCCCGGCACATGGCCCTGGCATCCGTGCCGGTATTGAAACCATGGCCCCCGCTATTCTTGGTCAAGACCCCAGAAAAGTTGAACTTGTGGAGCGCGCCATGGACACTTGTTTACCGGGCCATCTATATGCAAAGCAACCAATCGACTTGGCTTGCTGGGATATCATGGGAAAAGCGTTTGGTCTTCCCATTGCCGATCTGCTTGGTGGCAAACGAGACACTGGAACGCCAGTAGCATCGTCTGTGTCATCTGGTGAACCAGACTACATGATGGATATCATTAAGCAGTATCGTGACAAGGGCTATATTGCACACTCGGCAAAAGTGGGTGGTAGTGACACGAAAAAAGATATCGAACGCATCAGACACATTGAGGCTAATCGTCTTGATAACGAAATCATTCTTTACGATGTCAACCGCGCGTGGACACGTCGTGAAGCCAGTATTGTCATGAATGCGGTTTCAGACTTAGGCGTCACATTTGAACAGCCTGGTGAAACGCTCGATGACATCGCGCAAATCAGATCAGTCACTACTTCTCCTATTAGCGTAGACGAAACGCTGGTTACTCTGCAGGACGCCGCTCGCATTGCCAGAGATGGTTTAGCCGATGTGTTCGGCATTAAGCTTAACCGCGTTGGTGGACTCACTAAAGCCAGACGCATGCGAGACATTGCTATCGAGCATGGCATACAAATGTTTATCATGGCCACTGGTGGTTCAGTCATGGCCGATACAGAAAGCGCTCACTTGGCTCAATCTATTCCAGATGCTTTTATCCGTGCCTGCTGGTCTTGTCAGGATATGCTCATCGAAGATATTGCGCCGGGTAGCGGTCCTCGTTGCGTGGATGGCTTTATTACTATCGACGACACACCTGGTCTTGGTGTGACCCCTGATGAATCACTGTTGGGCGAACCGGTTGCTGTGTATCGTTAAGTCAGTGTTTGTTGTGAGAGTCACTGTTGAGCTAGTGTCCGTTAAGTTTTATACCGTGGATTAATGCAATGAAAATCACAGAGCTGCACCTATACCGCGTATCGCTGACCAGTCACGAAACTTACTACATGGCCGATGGTAAAACGTGTGACTCGGTGGACACTATGGTGTTGTCTGTACACACCGACACAAACTTGATCGGTTGGGGTGAAGTTTGCCCGATTCCCCACTACTTACCTGCTTACGCTAATGGTGTGCCAGCCGCGCTTCAAGAACTGGCACCAGTGCTTATTGGCGCCGACCCAATCGGGCCAGAAGCATTGATGACTCAACTGAATATTTTTCTGCAAGGTCACGACTACACAAAATCTGCTATCGACACAGCGCTTTGGGATTTAACGGCGAAGGCCGCAGGCTTACCCTTGTATCGCCTGTTAGGAGGTCGACAAACGCAGCAACTGCCGCTGTATCACTCCATTACCTGCATAGAACCAGATGCAATGGCGCAAATGGCGCTCGATGCAAAAAACAGCGGCATCCTTCAATTTCAAGTTAAGCTGGGCGCTGACAACAACTGGCGGCATGATGTTGCGCGGCTCATCCGTGTGCGTGAGGCCGTTGGCGACGATGCGTTGGTGTACGGTGATTGGAATTGTGGTGGGTCCCAGCTTGATACCACCCGCGTTGGCCGAGCTGTTGCGCATTTGGATATCATGCTAGAACAACCCTGCAAAACCATTGAGGAATGTGCCAGTGTAAAACGCAGCTGCAACCTACCAATGAAAATGGATGAAAGCGCTCACGACATACCCTCATTGCTCAAAGCCTTCAAACAAGGATGCATGGATGCCGTTGCGTTGAAGTTATCCAAGTTTGGGGGCTTGAGTGCCATGCGCCATGCCCGTGATCTGTGCATGCATTTAGGTACAAAGATGTGCATCGAGGACACTTGGGGCTCCGATATCACCACGGCAACGGCCTTGCATCTTGCCACGGCAACGCCATCAAACAGATTGCTTAATGTGTGTGATTTGTCGGGTTATGTCGCACCGCGACTCGATACTGATGGCCCAACGCGCAACAACGGTTTTATACAGGTAAGCGAACAACCCGGACACGGCATATCGCCCGACCCAACCGTGTTAGGTAAACCCATTCTCAGCTTGGGCAACTGAGTGTTTGTCAATCAAACATAACGAAACCATAGCCATGACCAATCAAGCACACTGGATTGAGCGCGCCAAAAAAGTATTACCTGCTGGCGGGTTTGGAAACTTCGATCACGGCATCATTATCAAGCGAGGCAAAGGGTCGCACGTTTGGGACGAAGACGACAACCAGTACATTGACTATTTAATTGGTTCAGGGCCAATGCTATTGGGCCACGGTCACCCAGAAGTGCTTGATGCCGTAGCAAGCCAGCTGGGAAAAGGCTTAACATTTTTTGCTAATAACGCCGCTGGAATTGAATTGGCCGAAGACATCTGCAAGGCCGTACCCTGTGCTGAGCAGGTTCGTTATTTAACATCGGGTGGCGAAGCCGACATGTACGCTTTACGGCTAGCACGGGCGTTTACCGGTCGAACAAAAATAATGAAGTTTGAAGGTGGTTATCATGGCATGTCTGCCGAAGCTCAAATGAGTCTGGCACCGGAGGTCACTGCCAATTACCCACAAGCCGTGCCAGACAGCGCCGGGATTCCTGAGTCTGTCAAAAACGACATGGTCATTGCGCCATTCAATGACATTGATACCGTTAAGTCATTGCTGGATGAATACGGTAAACACATTGCAGCCATCATTGTTGAGCCGCTGCAACGTGTCGTACCCCCAGCACCGGGCTTTTTAGAACTGCTGCGAGCAGAGTGTACTGCTCGCGGTATTGTGTTGATCTTTGACGAAATTGTTACTGGATTCCGGCTTGCTTATGGTGGCGCACAGGAAGCTTATGGTGTTGTTCCAGATCTTTGCACCCTGGGTAAAATCATTGGTGGTGGATTCCCTTTGGCAGCCATCACTGGAAAAAAAGAGTTAATGGATCATTTTGACAAAGCCTTAGTGGGTAAAGACAAGTTTTTAATGCAATTAGGGACGTTGTCAGGCAACCCTGTTGCGGCAATGGCTGGTATTAAAACCATGGAAATACTGCGACGTGATAACGCTTATGCAACCTTGGCCAGTATTGGTGAGCGCCTGCAAAAAATGCTGTCGACCAGTCTCAATGAACATGGACACGCACACCAGGTTGTTGGTGATAACACCCTGTTTGATGTTGTTTTTACCGACAATGCTGTCAGCAACTATCGCGACTGGCGCGCTGGCGATCATGCAAAAAATGCGCGTTTCAATCAATTGCTAAGAGAACAAGGTATCTTCAAGTCTCCTGGTAAACTCTACCCTAGCCTTGCCATAACAGAAGAAGATTTAGACAAGACAAAAGAAGCCATCGCGTTTGCAGCTTCAGCTTTACGATGAACGCGAATAGTCGTTACGCGAATATTCCTTAAGGAAGACGCGCCAACAGATGCGCCAGCGCACACAGTAACATTCACATCAGGAGCAAGCATTGTCTTTATCAGATAACAAGGTGCATGACCCACTGCTCCAGCCGCTCCAGATTGGGCACCTAACACTAAAAAACCGCATCATGAGTACCAGTCACGCGTCGGGTATGGATGATGGCGGCATGCCCGCGGCACGGTATCAGCGTTATCATGAAGAAAAAGCCAAAGGTGGGCTTGCCCTTACCATGTTTGGCGGTTCTTCAAATGTTGCACCCGATTCACCCAGTGTGTTTGATCAACTGCGGGTTGACACAGATCAGGTTATTCCACATCTACAGGCTTTCTCCCAGCGCATTCATCAACACAACACGGCGCTCATGTGCCAAATAACGCATTTGGGGCGACGCGGTGATGCGACTAACGATTTCTGGTTGCCGACCATCGCACCCAGCGCCATTCGCGAAACATTGCACCGCAGCATTCCCCGGGAAATGGATATACACGATATAAACCGAGTTATAGATTCGTTTGGTGCTGCGGCAAAACGCTGTTACGAAGGTGGTCTTGATGGGATAGAAACATTAGCGGGTGCACATCTCATTGGACAGTTCCTGTCACCCGACACGAATCATCGCACAGACAAATACGGTGGCAGTCTTGAAAACCGTTTGCGTTTTGCTCTGCAGGTTTACGAGAAAATGCGCAACTGCGTTGGCAAAAACTTTCTCATTGGCATTCGTATGTCTATGCACGAAAATCGCGGCGGCTTGCCTAAAGAAGACGCCTTAAAAATCGTTGAAATACTACAAACTGAAGGGGCCATCGACTTTTTAAATTGTGTATTTGGTCGAATGGACACCGAACTGAGTTTGGCTGAATTCAATATGCCGGGCATGACGCAACCGCTGGCGCCTTTTCTTGATCAAATGCAGGATGTTAAGCGAGTAGCCAAGGTGCCCGTCTTTCATGCAGCGCGTATAGTTGATATCGCTACCGCTCGGCACGCCATTAAAAACAACTTACTTGATATGGTTGCCATGACCCGCGCACATATCGCCGATCCGCAAATTGTGAATAAAATCGCTCGCGGCGAAGAGCACCGAATAAGGCCTTGTTTCGGCGCATCGCATTGCATGCATAAAAAGCCGTCCTGTATTCACAACCCGGCATCAGGCAGAGAAACACAGTTACCTGTTGCTATCCCAAAATCCAGTGGGCCGGTTAAATCGATTTGCGTTATCGGTGGCGGACCTGCCGGGTTGGAAGCCGCTCGAGTAGCAGCCGAACGAGGCCATCATGTCACGCTGTATGAAGCCGCATCCAGATTAGGTGGGCAACTGCTACTTGCCACTAAAGCAACCTGGCGCCGTGACATTATCAGTGTTGTCGATTGGCGTGTAGCCGAGCTTGAACATCTGGGTGTTACCGTGCACCTGAATCACTACATTGAATACAACGATATACCAGCCATGAAAGCTGATGTCATTTTGCTGGCGACGGGCGGGCTGCCAAAAACAGACAACGTAAACGGTGAGGCGCATGTTGTTAGCACTTGGGACATATTAAACGGCGACGTTAGTATTGCCGAGAACGTTTTACTCTGGGATGGCACCGGCCGACACGAAGGTGTGTCTTGCGCGCAATTCCTGGCCAGCAAAGGCGCTAAGGTCATCTACACCACAATTGATGACAGGCCAGCCGCAGAGCTAGGTTACGCTGAGCGACCAGTGTACAGAAAACAACTGTATAAAGACGGCACCGCCATTTTTCCAGATCTTATGCTGTTAAAGGTGGAGCCTATTGGCAATAAGCTCAGGGCCATTTTCAGAAACGATTTAACTGACGAAACCGTTGAGCTGGAGGCCGATCAGGTTGTTGTCGAACAAGGTACAAGTCCTCTGGATACGCTTTACGCTGAACTGCGTGCTGCCTCGTCAAATGATGGCGTAACCGATATTGATGCCCTGTTAAAGTGCAAGCCGCAGCCTAATATCAATGGTACAAACAAGAACGAGGCAAACGCCCTTGCCGGCTTTGAGTTGCATCGCATTGGAGACGCTGTGTCCAGTCGCTCATTGCATGCCGCTCTTTTAGACGCCTATCGAGTGGCGGTGGCCTTGTAAAATTGTGGGTAGACGGTATCGCCGGCAATAGTATACGATCATTCGTTAAATAAAAACTGATAAATAATGCCATGAACAATCGCCACTTACAAAAAAGACAATTAGGCCAAACCGGTTTACAACTATCGGCATTAGGTCTGGGTTGTGCCGCCATGGCAGGCAATCATCGCCCTGTGAGTAATCACGATATCAAACACGCCATTAAGTCCGGGCTTGATGCTGGAATAGAGTTTGTCGATACTGCACCGTTCTATGGTTTTGGCCGCAGTGAGCACTTTGTTGGAGCCGGCATTCGCGACAGAGACAACATTATTCTGTCCACAAAAGCCGGCCGCTTAATGAAAAAACAACCCATACCAGCAGATCTTGCTGCTGATTGGCCCGGCAGTTTTCCGTTTAATACCGTATACGACTATACCTACGATGGCGTTATGCGCTCTTATGAAGACAGCATGCAACGTTTGGGTGTGGATAAAATTAACGTGCTGCTGTTGCATGATATTGGTGAAATGCAACACGGACCAGAACTGAACAAACGTTTATTTGCTGATGCCATGTCTGGCGGATACAAAGCCCTGGACGAATTACGTTCCGCGGGTGAAATCGAGGCCATTGGTTTAGGCGTCAATGAACGCGAAGTTTGCATTGCTGCCATGGAGCATGGGCAGTGGGACGCGTTCTTGTTGGCTGGTCGATATACCTTGCTTGAACAAACACCGATTCACGACTTACTGCCTGCATGCGAAAAAGCTGGCACCGGTATCATTCTTGGCGGCCCTTACAATTCAGGGATACTGGCTGGCGGTGATACCTGGAACTACGCAAAAGCACCCAATGAGGTTATGCAAAAGGCGCAAGCCATTGCCAGGGTGTGCAAATCTCATGGAGTAAACTTGTCGGCTGCCGCATTGCAATATCCGCTGAGTTGCTCCATTGTCGCCAGCGTTATCCCTGGCGCTCGAAGTGAAGCCGAAATGAAGCAAAACCTGGAATGGTTTAACACAAGCATCCCTGCCTCTCTGTGGAGCGATTTAAGAAACGAAAAACTGCTGGACGATAAAGCGCCCATACCTGCCTAACCACCTCTTTCTACTGCGTTTTACAGGATTATTGTTCAATATTAAACCACTTGATATGCGACTAAAGCATCGTATCGTTTTATCCTCAGAGTTTGCACAATTGAATGGTAACTTCGGGTGATTGGTGGTAATAATTTTCATGATAAATTGAATGACACCAACCCAAGTTGACGGTTGCACGGAGACTAACCCTTGCGGCAACTAAAATAACAACCAAAAACGACAATCAATAGAGAGGAATACCATGAGTACAAATCCAAAAGAAATTGAAGCTCCTGTCGATATCGAAGACCTGGAAATTGATCCACGAATTTATGATCTGTACGACAAGTACTGTCATGGTTTTATGAGCCGTCGTGATTTTCTTAAGCGCGCCAGCGCTATTACTGTCGCCGGTGTGTCAGGCCTGACCATGGCGCAGGCTTTGTTCCCGCGTTACGCACAGGCGCAAACCATTTCGTTTACCGATGAGCGCATCAAAGCAAACTACGTCACCTACCCATCTCCGGGTGGTAACTCTGGTGAGATGAGCGGCTACCTTGTCAAACCCACAACAGATGGACCACACCCTGCTGTGCTTGTTATTCATGAGAACCGCGGATTAAATCCGTATATCGAAGACGTAGCACGTCGTCTGGGCTCAGTTGGTTTTCTGGCTTTGGCGCCTGATGCCTTGCATCCCGCGGGTGGCTATCCGGGCAATGACGACGACGGTCGTGCCATGCAAAAAGAGCTTGATCGTACCAAGATCATGATAGATATGCTTAACAGTGCTAACTTCGTGCGACAACACGAAAGCTCTACCGGCAAACTCGGCACAGTTGGTTTTTGTTTTGGCGGTGCCGTGGTAAATTTTCTGGCCACTAAAATGGGTGGCGACATGCAGGCCGGTGTGCCTTTTTATGGCAGTGCACCACCAGCGGAAGCGGTAGCGGACATTAAATCGGCACTGATGATTCAAACCGCCGAGAACGATGATCGCATCAATGCGCAATGGCCTGATTTTGAAGCGGCATTGCAAGCAAACAACATTGAATACGAAAGACACCTGTACGAAGGTACCGGGCACGGCTTCCATAACAATTCAACCAAACGTTATAACGAAGCCGCAGCAAATCTTGCCTGGGAACGCACCACAGCATTTTTTAACGATAAACTTGCTTAAAAAATAGGCTGCTAACCAGCGTGGTTGCCGTGCAGCCATCGTTATAAGCGCCTTTGAAAAGCCAAGCGGTGTAAGTACTTCTGCTACTTGCACCGCTCATGGCAGCGCACTGCCTCCAGACAGACCCCACCCTATTTCAATAGCATCAAACAACTTGTTTACCTACCAAGTGCCCGGCTCATGTTGCTTGGTAAATATCGAGCCCTGATTGTCGTAACGATTTTTTAAACGACGCTGAAGCGCTACTGTCCAAGACAATTCCGCTTGCGTTATCCAGTGGCATCACAACATACGACGATGCTACCGATAATTTCTCTGCTGAGGCCAGCACTATTGTGTCAGCAGCTCGCTGACTCAAGGCCTTCTTAATATGAGCCTCTTCAAGGTCACCCGTACTCAACCCTTGCTTAATATCAACGCCAGTGACACCCATAAAAAAAATGTCAGCATTAATATGCGACATTGCTTCAATAGCAGCTGCTCCAACATTAACCATAGAATGACGGAACAACGTACCGCCAATGGTTATGACGTTTATGTTGCGCAATGGCGCTAAAGCAACAGCAATGTTGGGGCTATGCGTAACAACGGTATTGGTTTGTTCGGTAGGTAAATGCCGTACCAATTGCATTGCCGTGGTACCACCATCAACAATAACGACTTGTCCCGGCTTAACTAGTTGAGCAGCGGTTTTGCCAACCTCCTCTTTGGATGTTGATGCAATGGTTTGCCGTGAATG
>CALHOI010000047.1 GCA_938035525.1 uncultured Granulosicoccaceae bacterium | reverse complement strand
TACCATCGGAGATGTTGATGGGCGGTAGATGGGTTGTGCGGTATTGGGGTTAATGTGATGCATGATTGTGGATCTCCTTAGTAATAATTCTTACTTTTATTTATCGTGATAGCTCTGTCCAGTATTCTATGGCACTGAAAGAAGCCGATTTACAAGCAAGATGCAACGAATGTATCCGTCGCATCACTGCACAACACCGCATCGAGCACCAAGGGGGCCGCAGGATTGGTGTGGTGTTGAAATGAAAGTAACGTCGATTGATGTTGCGCGATGGCTGAACGCAGAGCACCGCAGCTCTGCTCAGTACACGTAAACGCTTTGTTGCCCAACAGGCTAAATTGCCCTGGTGCAATCTCAGTGATGCGCTCATGGGGCTTACGTGAGGTGTAGTTGAATGCATCACTTGATGCGTAGGCTGTCTCTGTCACCACCTCCAGCAACGTGTATTGCTGGTTCGAAGTATCGGATAGTCCTAAATCGATCTCTTGTACTTGAACCAAAATTTCATAGTCAACGCCCCACTGGTAATCAAAGCCCTCAATGTGATCGTAGAAGTAGGTCCATTCATCACTGCCCTCTTTCTGTGCAAGCAAGCAATGACTGACCTGATAGCCTTCACACTCCACCATATGGTGTTTGATGCGCAAGAACTCAATGGCGCCCGTGTTCAGTGAATCATCCGACAGCGGTGCAACTGATGATGCCTGAGTCTCTTCAAACAGGTTTGTCTGATGAGGTGCTGCCTCTGAGCCTGAGTTGGATGAACAGGCCGACAAAGTGATAACCGCAAATAATACTAAGCCGTGTTGTAATTTAAAATTGATCATCATCAAGTCCTGTGCATCATGCCGTTATGCCTGTTTCGGTTCCTGTGATAGCCGTCTTCACGCATCACTGACGGATAAGGAGGTGTTTTTCAATAGGACACAAGGTTGTCACCGTGTGTCACATTTGGCATGACTTGGCGCACAGAATTAGTGTGAATGGCGGGAGATTGTTCGGTTTTCGCTGGATGCACCCAATTTGGGGCTGGCGCCTTCCAGATTGATAGGAAATGTCCCACAATAATTTATGGGACATCATATTAAACGCTATTGAATTCTAGTGAATCTATAATATTGCTATTCGAGTAGAAGCTGGCCTATCACTTCACTATTGGCATTTTTATAAAGCAAACATATCGAGCACTAAGAAACTTCTTCAGGCCGTTGAATGTTGTACTTGCGCATTTTCTCAACCAGTGTTGTGCGTCGGATTTTTAGCCGGTTAGCCGCATGCGCAACCACGCCAGAACACTCATCCAATGCCTGCTCAATCAAACTGATTTCAATTTCAGTTAAGTGCTGCTTTAAGTCCAGCCCATCGCGAGGTAATCGCGGTTTGTTATTGTATTGCGCTGCAGGCATGCCCTGCACCAAGGGCAAGGCAGTTTCTTCCGATGCGCTGTCGTCTGTGCTTTGTCCACGACCGTGTGGGGCCATCTTGGGCGGTAGATCACCCACATCCACAACGCCGTACGGATGCAATATGGTGAGCCGTTCCATTAGGTTGGCAAGTTCTCTGACGTTGCCTGGCCAATCATAATTGCACAAGGCCATCATGGCTGCTGGCGTTAATCGAACAGAAGACTTTTTCTCATGCTCAAGGCGCGTGATTAATTCATTCACCAACAGCGGTAAGTCTTCGGCTCGGCTGTTCAGTGGCGGCATCTCGACTGGAAACACGTTCAAGCGATAATACAAATCTTCGCGGAACGTGCCTTTTTCAATCAGTTCTTCAAGATTCCGATGCGTTGCTGCAACCAGTCGCACATCGCTTTTGATGCTTTTGTTACTACCAACACGTTCAAATGAGCGTTCTTGTATGACCCGCAATAGCTTTACTTGCATGGTCAATGGCATATCACCGATTTCATCAAGAAAAATGGTGCCACCTTCAGCCAGCTCAAACCGGCCTTCTCTTGCGCCAATCGCACCGGTAAACGAGCCTTTCTCATGGCCAAACAATTCGCTTTCCAGTAGTTCGCTGGGAATGGCACCGCAGTTAATAGGTACAAACGGCTTGTTACGACGATTAGAGTAATAGTGAATGTTACGGGCAACCACTTCCTTACCGGTACCCGATTCACCCAGAATTAAAACCGTGGCCTCTGTGGGTGCAACCTGATCAATCATTTTACGCACCCGTACAATGGCACGCGAATTCCCCACCAGACTTCTAAACAATTCAGGGTTTTGCGTGCCTTCCTTGTTGACCACGGTTGTCGCCGTGCCACGCACATCAGCACGATGCAGCAAGTCGGACAGCAAACCGTAGCGCACATCGGATTTCAGGCAGCCGATAAAGGTTTCTTCGATTTCCGGCTGGCTGATATCAGCAGGTTGATTACCCAGCATCAGCACCATGGGTGGGCAATCTTCGTGCTTTGCGGTTAATTTTTTCGCCCAATCAACAATACCGTGGAAGTTGGCGATCAAAATGGCCTGATAATCGGCAAGATCTCCCAAACTGTCCAGCAGCTCGTGCGAACTCAGTACCTTTGATTCATGATCGATGAATTCGAGTTGATGCGTCAGGCGCAGAGAATTATCTGCATCGGCATCAACTATCAACACTTTCTTGGCTTCTTTTTTAGCGCTCATTTCCGCTCTCTTGGGACTTGCGTCGACCTATAATGTGTACTGCATCACCAAAGCATAGAAGAGGATCTGAATAAGACAAAGAATTGACGAAGAAATTTTTAATGAACGCAGGTTTTGAGCGTAACCAAGTCGCATTTAACGGGCATTACAAGACGGCATCTGCAATAAAGACACGCCAGCGCAATCATTTGTGAACCAACCGCCCGTTACGTGAATTACGGGTTACACTGTTTGACAATTGAGCCGATTCAGGCTTTGTCAGCTCGGAAGTCGTTTGGATTTGTGGCCTTTTATTAACCCACTTTTCTTATCGCCGAACCGGCAATATAATAATAATAATAAAATACTCTACAAGATCTCGGTCAACCGAGGCAGAAAAGAGTTTGGAGAGGATGTAACTATGAGTTCGAATTCGAATTCGCGAAAATTAGCGCCACGCGGCACTAACAAAGTCACCAATCTGGATGAGGTGCGCCAGGCACGAGCCGCAGCTAAACGCACCGAAGCGGCAGGTGCTGAAGCAGCAAGTGCCGTAGCAGTAGATGATGTCCCTGGCGACGTCGCCAATGAAAATACAGACAGCCTGCTGGCAGATTCAGCTGATGATCGTCACGGTAACCGCCGCTTCGATGCTGAAAAAGTGGCTCGCTTAAAAGCCGAAATCGCATCCGGCGAATACAAAATTAATCCTGCCAGTATTGCGCAGCGATTTATTGAGCACGACCGCAATCAGTAAGCCTGCACCAACAGTAAACCTGCCACAAATGAGATAAACGGCAGCTGACACCGGCAGAAACTTAAACCGGCTCGGCATACTCATACCTCTCTAATTACACTTTGATCGCCAGCAAGCGCGCCTGTTACGGGTGCGCTAGCTTTTGCGTGCACTGTGACTGACACACAGCAACGGGAGTGTGGGCAATATGAAGTTCTGAAACGAAAGCTACTGCGACAACGGGTGTTTTCGTCTGGGTCCGCGCCTGGTTGTAGGCGAGGCCTTATTTGGCGCATAAGGGGTTGCTTTGTGAGTGGGTAGTTGCTCTTTGCGCATTTGACTGTGCGTGGCCAAAGGATTACTGCCCGGATCGACCACCTCGGCAACCAACTTCAAGCGCACCTGCCGCTGACCAATAATGCGATCACCCAGCACATACTCAGACTTTACATTGCCCAAGCGAATAGCGTCGAACAACCTTGGGATAAGCTGACCGATATGCTCCAGAAACGCTTGCTGATTAGAATTCATTGAGCCGGCAATTTTTAGCGCTATAAATAACTGCACTTATATAAATAACTGCACTTAATATAATTAACTGCACTTGTACCAATAACTGTGCATACATGGGTCTTCCCCGAATCGAGCGGGTAACGACTACTGGATATAATACCAGTATATACAGTATTTTTAGCACAGATGCGTTATCAGTAAATTTTTCTTTTAACCTTTACTTAAATATTTCTCGGGCGTTATCGCGCGAGTTGCTGGTAGCGGGTAAAGTCAACTCTTGTTTATTGGCGCTACTTTCAAAAATCCCAACATTAAATCGTAATTCTTGATTACCGCCATCGGGCGTAAACTTTCCCTGAACCAGAATACGTGCAGCGGGTCTGATCGGTGAATTCAGCGGCGCTACTGGCACAATGACAACATCGGATAAGTTGTAAGTCTTCTCATCATCGCTTAACGTGATCTGTTCTGTTAGCAAGGCAACCATGTCGGCTTTGTTTGCTGCCAGCTCGGCCGCTGACAAGCGTTTGTCATTATTCGTATCTGCCTGATCAAATGCTGAAGCCGGTAAGGACAACTCAGCGTACACACCATCATCCAGAAACTTGAGTGTGCCTAGCGGTACGTTCATCAATTGGGCATGGCTATTAATGGGCATAATCAACAAGCCTGCTAAAAGCCAGAACAGTCCGGAAGTGTGCTTTGCAATTTGTCGCATTTTATTTTCCGCGCTTTAGTAATCTGCTTAGCTGGTTTACGTATCACCCAATTATTGATGTCGGCAGAAAAGCCAGGTCTGCCGACATGAGGCCGTTTATATCATGTACTTATTGCGATCCGCTGCTTGCGGGATTGAGCAGCGGCAACCCTGAAAACAGTCTGCGCTGAAAGTTATCCGCCCACTCAAAAGACCTTGCGCGAGACCCGGCTTCACAAACTGACACGTTAGGCAGATTGCCGTTAATAAAAAATTCCTCAACAACAATGTCGGTGCAGGCATTTTTACCCGTAAACACGGTTGTGTGGCCGCTGTGTTCTGATCGCAAGAATTGCCCGTTAAGCGCTTGCGCCATATCCTGAGCGAAAACCAATGGTGTTTGCGCGTCAGTTGGACCACCTATAACCAGCGAAGCTGGCGCCTGGTTGGTCGCAATTTGCGGAATCGGGTCTACCGATGCGGGCCATTGCGAACACAAACCAGCAAATGAAACGGAGCTTTCGGCGAACAAATCTGACTCGGCGTTGTAGATGGGTTGCAATGCCGTTAATGAGTCTAATGTTGGTCGGGTAAAATCATCGGCGCACAACACAGCCGTGTAAGTTGCTCGGTTAATACCTGGACCACCTTCTCCACCTTCACTTAAACCCAATATGCGATCAATGTCGAGCAGGTTTTCAACATCGAGCGTCGTCAAATAAGCATCCAGACGACCAACTAGAAGCTGTTCGAAGCCGGGTTGCGTTGAGGCAAACTGAAGAATAAATAACAACAGGAAGAACTCACCCGTTGGAGGTAACTCGGCCAGTTCATCAACTCGCGCTTGCAGGCTTTGCGAAAAATTATCCGTGGTGCACAAGGCGTCATTAAACTCGCAAATTTCTGCAATTCGATCGATGTTTGCTTGAGCCGGCGCCAGGCCACCTTGTATTAGTGGCACCAACGCCGGGTCTGGTGTCATGCTGCCATCAAGTACAAATCGACCGGTGCTTTCTGGGTAGGTTTGCATGTAAAGCGCACCAAGACGGGTACCATATGAATAACCAAGGTAGTCAATCTGGGCAAGACCCATGGCTTTGCGCATTTCATTCATGTCGCGCACCACATTGAATGACCCTAACTGCTGAAGGTATTCACCCGTGGTTTCGCCACAATTGGTTGAATACTGCCCGAGCACATTCAGGTTGTTTTGCAGTTGCTCCGCTGTTTTAGGGTAAGCGTTGAGCCCGGACAACATGCTGGTGTCACAACTAACTGGGGTACTCAAACCCAAACCGCGAGGGTCAAAACTAACAAAAGTCGTGCTTTGGCGCATGGCATCTGACGCGGTCCCAAACTGATTAATGAGTGCAAGAAACCCAATACCGCCACCGCCAGGGCCGCCCGGATTCATTAACATAGCGCGAGCGGGCGCTTCGCCAGTGAAGGTGGTCCGTGCCATTTCAACGTTGATGGTGCCGCCCTGAGGATTCGAGTAGTCCATGGGCACAAGCAGCGTCGCACACTCCAGACTTGCTTCTGATTCGCACGTAGCCCACTGCAATTCGGGCTGCGCAACAATGAGGGTATTTCTGATTTCTGCCGGCGTTACCGGCGCATTCGGGCCGCCACCTTCGCCAGCTGAGCCGCCTGACTCACAACCAACAAGCAACAGGGCCGCAACTCCCAGCATAAATGGCTTTAACGACTGTTTTAAGGTAGGTTTTGGGCACATGCCTACTCGCCGAAGCAGCGGACTCATTGATTGATGTGAACTTTTTTTGATCATTGTTATTTTCCCTGCTGGCGACGATTTTGGTCTTTTAAGATTCATTCCCTCAGTAACGCACAAGGTTACGAAGATAAACATAAAAATCGGATATCGTAAGATTGCCAGACGCTAATCTGTGGCTACAAGTTATACATCACTGCAGTGTTATACATCACTGCAATATAAACGTAGTGAGATTGCTCACTGATACGGGATTGGGAATGCTCAAAATGGGTTACTTTGAATACAGTTCACAAAAACGCAGGTTAACCAGACTTTTTTGAACTGAGCACTGAGTCAAAAAAAAGGCAGTGACTAAACGCCACTGCCCTGAATGTGTGTCCCAAAGGACACGAGGAGGAGATACCGACAAATCAATATCTTATGCAGCAGTTTGCTCAACTGCTTTGGCTTGAAATGCATTAACCGGAATTTTTCTTGGTCGCATAGACTCTGGAATCTCTTTGAGTAAGGAGATATGCAACAAACCATTATCCAGTTGCGCATCGACCACTTCTACGTGGTCCGCCAAATTAAACTTACGTTCAAAAGCGCGTGATGCAATACCACGGTGCAGGTAGCGTGAGTCTTTTTTGGGTTCTTCTTTTTTACCGCGAACACTCAACACACCTTTCTCTACTTGAACGTCTATTTCACTTTCCTGAAAACCGGCAACAGCAAGTGTAATAGCGTATTTGTTTTCATCGACCAGTTCTATATCGTAAGGAGGGTAACCCGCTCCTTGTCGCTCTGCGTTATACGCTGCATCAAGCAAAGAACCAAATCGATCGTAGCCAACCGTGTTGGCATAAAGAGGACTTAAATCAAGTTTCATTTCTATTCTCCTAAGGAAGCAATAAATAAGTTAATAAGCAATTCTCTTAGAGACATTGCCTACGATATTTAAGGTGGGGATAGCTGAAACTGTTTCAAGCCATAGCTGGCAAACGAAAACGTTAATAAAGTGCCATTTTTAACACTTGAAAAGTCGTTTTTTGCCCATAAAGCGGCTATGCAGGCGATTGGGACATTTCACGACGAAAGAACAAGTGTTCTTTACTGGTATTGTCTTCCAGGGCGCGCGCTGCTAAATGCCCGGCATACACAGCAGCTGCCACCGTTGAAGGCGATAAGCTGTCGCCTATATTTATCAAGGTTTTAAACTGCCCAGGATTAGCTTCGGCTAGTTGCGAACTTTGGGTGTACAGATTGTCCAGCGGTGATCGTGACGTCACCATGATAATGGCATCGGTATTGATCGATGTTGGTGTGTTTGAATAAACACAGTTAAGCAAGGCTGTGTTGCTGTTCGCACTTCGCAGGGCCTGCGAAACAATGACCTTAACACCCAAATGCAGTAGCCGCGCCTGGATTTTGTGTTGTTCCAGCGTATGTTCAGTCCATGCCGACACACAATTTGCTGGTGTTACCAACGTTACCGTGTGCCCTTTTGCAACTAACGATTCTGCCAGCACACCACCCATGTAATAGTGATCATCGTCATAAACCAAGACGTGTTTTGGTAGTTCGCTACCAGCGAAAATATCGTCTGGAGTGAAAACCGGTAACGCTGCTTTATCGATGTTTATGCCCAATGGGTGCGCTCTGCCCATGCCATCGCGACGCCACTGACTACCCGTGGCAATAAAAACATGCGCAAAATCAGTGTCAATAATGTCTTGTGCAATCAACCGGTTATCAAGAAGTAACTCTACATTGCCCATCGCAGATAGTTGCTGCGCCCGGTAATCTCGTACACGCCTGTAGCTGGCCAAACCGGGTAAGCGACACTCGTTCAACAAACGCCCACCCACATCAAGGCCTGCTTCAGCCAACATAACAGGATAACCTTGCTTGGCCAGCTGATGCGCGCACTCTAGCCCGGCAGGGCCGGCACCCACCACCAAGGTTTGTTCCGTCCGTTGACTTTTAACAGTGCGTTCAGGATGCCAGCCGCGACGCCACTCTTCTCCCATGGTCGGGTTTTGTGTACACCTGATGGGGGAGACCACGTTATCGCTGGACACGCAAATATTGCAACCAATGCATTCGCGAATAGCTTCAATGTCATTGGCCAGAATTTTATTGGGTAAAAAAGGATCGGCGATGGATGGCCGCGCTGCACCAATAAAGTCCAGTACACC
Organism: uncultured Granulosicoccaceae bacterium; assembly: GCA_938035525.1. Classification (GTDB taxonomy): domain Bacteria; phylum Pseudomonadota; class Gammaproteobacteria; order Granulosicoccales; family Granulosicoccaceae; genus Granulosicoccus. The sequence continues at coordinate 12,352 of CALHOI010000047.1, read as the reverse complement.
ACGATTTATTTGCGACACCATGGTGGTGGGCGATGTAAATCGACCCACGCCAACAACCGGTTTATTGACCAGTTGCTTGACAAACGACGTGTATTTTTCCTGATAACCTTCATCCGGTTCAAAGCGCGCGGTTGCAGAGTCATTATCCCAACCGCTGATGTTCACATCCCATAGATCTGGAATGTCTGCCAGCATAGAAACTATTTCACGGCCCTCATCTTCAGCTTGTAAACCGCCCTTACCCAACAGTTCATCTACCGCTAAACGCATGGCAATGGCACAGTGTTCTCCAACTGCATCGCGTACATCACACAAGGTTTCTTGGAGCAATCGAACTCGATTACTGATACTGCCGCCGTACTCGTCAACACGATCGTTATATCGTGGTAATAAAAAATGCATCAGCGTGGCCATGTTATGCCCGGCGTAAACGTAAACAATATCGTAACCGGCCTGACGCGAGCGAATAGCGGCATCCACGTACCACTGTCGCATGTTCCTGATATCCGTTTTATTCATGGCACGCGCCTGCACCGGGTAGTACGAATCAACCGGTCGATGTGCCGGTGCTATGGGCGGTATGCGCGTGCCAAGATTGGCGCAGTGCTGCCCGTTATGAACCAGTTCAATGCCGGCCAGCGCGCCATGTTCATGCACGGCATCGGTCATGGCTGCGTGCATGGGAATATCGTCGTCATCCCACATTCGCCCTTCCAGTGCAGGTGAAATATCAGAGCTTGGGTGAATTTCAACTTCCTGGGTACACACCACGCCCCAGCCACCCTCCGCCTTGGTTGCTCGCAAAGCGACTTCGGCTTTGGGGTTAGCGTGTCCCAGGCCAGTGCAATGCGGCACTTGATAAAATCGATTTTTAGCGGTTACCGGACCAATGGCAAGCGGTTCAAATAACGGCGCGAAAGGGTGTGGTGTGGCTTTGTTCATGGTCAGGTTGTTGCGGCGATGTAGTCTGGCCTGATGCCCGTAGCTGCAATAGTTTGTTCTGAGTTGGCTTCTTTCATTAAGCCGTGGTTTTTAATAAGCACGGTTTTCCAACCATAGTTGGCCCCGCCGAGTATATCGGTGTGCAAAGTGTCACCTACCATGGCAATGCGTGATGGATCTGTTTTTTCTCTTCGCTGATTAACAATGCGCTGATTAACAATGTCAAATGCATTCGCGAACGGTTTACCAAAAAACTGTGGTGTACAAACCTGCGCATCAGCCAATGCATGCGCAAACAAGCCCGGTTCTAATGACATAGCTCCTTCAACGGGTGCAACAAGATCAGGGTTACCCACCAGTACAGGGCGAGTACGTGCCGTTAACGCATCAAGTAACAGTTGCTGCCTGTCATGAGTCCAATCCAACGCACTGAGTAACACAAAGCCGTCTACAGTATCGTAGTCTGCCGGGTTATCGCCAAGTAACAACGTGTTTGGTGCGAGCTGATCAATCTGCGCAAAGTCGGTTCCGACAACACCCCACAATATTGAGTCGTCTTGTTGCGCTAAACCGATTTCCAGCGCATTACGACTGGAAACCACATCGTTAGCAGTAAAGCTCATACCCCAATTGGCGTATTTTTTTACGGTCTGCTCAACTGGAAGCGTAGCGCCATTGGTTAGCACAACGACTTGTTTACCTAACTGTTGTAAATGAGCCACCTGTTCGACCGCGCCTGGAACGGTTGTCGCGCCCACATTCAAAACACCGTAACCATCGAGTACAAATACATCTATGTCATCAACCAGATCGGCCAGGCTGTCCACACAACGGGTTGAGTCAGGGTTAACAGGCGATGGTAGGCGTGTTGCAACTTCCGTGTAGCGCGCTATCGCATCTGCACGGGTCATCGTATTCGAAAAAGGCATAAAGAAGATTGATTAATGGGAAATTAGATTTATGGGCAATTAGATTTATGGGAAATGGGATCTATCAAAAGCATCAACGTTAGCAACGAATTTGTTGCGACGAGAACCGCTGTGCAATCGTGGCAACCGTTTGCTCTCCAACGCGGGCTCTGACGTCGGTGACCCCATACTCCATTGCCAGGCGAAATCCGAATTTCTCCAGAAAACGTTCGTATTGATCGATTCCGGAACTGCCCACAGCCATTAACTGCCCGGTGTCAGTAACGTCGAGCGCAATGGCCGCCAGCGGTACGGGAGCGGGCCCAGAGAGCACAGCTGCTCCCTGTGTAGGATCATAGACGCTGCGCTCCGAGCAGCAACTGATCATTTGCTCACGTTCTTGTTTTTTCCCCTCTTTATCGTAAAACGTCACAGCGTCTTCTCGAAAATTAATATGACTGATGGGCTTGGCCGGATGAGACATCTTGTGGCTACAAATTGCCGAAAATGCCACCACCGATTGATCATCGCCAACTCCGCCACTCCATTGCTCGGTTTTTTGGGCGCTCGACTTTAAACGCAAAACGAAGCAAGGTGTAGTGACAAACGGATAACTGAAAACGCAGCTGCTTCCTGGGACCAGGGAATCCACTGTGACAGGGTCGCCGTTGTCGTAAACCAGTGCAGATTTGGGGAAAGGCTCGGTATTCGCAGTAGCGGTTTTTGACGCAACCGCAGCGCCTGCCAGCAACCCACTACATAAATGGGTGCCGCGCATACTCGCACCGCCCAAGCCACCGAACACACCACCAAACAGCCGATTAAAGTCACGTCGATGCATTGGCTTGATTCCCTATGTTTACTGTTTAAATAAAGCCCGTAACGCCGGGTCAGGTTTTGCCAGATCAATGGGTGTCATACCATCCCGATTTTTTTGTAAGGGATTGGCACCATGTTGTAACAGCATGGCAATGACTTCGCTGTGACCATTAGCCACAGCAAAATGCAAAGCGCTGTTATCCGATTCGTCTTGCACATTCACTTTTGCACCCCCAAGGCTTAGCAGAGTACTAACGGCTTGCTGATGTTGATTGTCTACCGCGCGCATAAGCGGCGTAAAACGATACACATCCACAGCGTTGATATCAGCGCCTGCCTCAATCAGCCAGCGCAACATAGCTGTTTGACCTTTTGCACCAGCAATGGTGGCGGCCGACCATCCGTTGGACCCTTGCGAGTCGATATTAGCGCCCTGTGCATGCAGCCATTTAGCAATGTGTATTTGGTCGCCTAAAACGGCAAACATAAATGGCGTGCCGCCCGTTTGGGTCAACTCGTTTATGCTGGCCCCAGCACCGACCATTCGCCGAACCAGATTTAAATCACCCTGCTTGCTTGCCACCATGAGTGCGCTTTTACCGTTTGGCGCATCAATGCTCAGCAATTTGACGGGGTCTAAACCACTTTCAATGTGCGCATCCAGCATTTGCGCAAGCAGATCATCGCGATCGTTGCTGATGGCACTCGACCATTTTTTAACAAACCCTTGGCTGGGCAATTTTGTGGATGAGGCGTCATCTGCTGCGGCAGTGCCTAAGAACATACCAGACACCAATACGAGATACACACTGACCAATAATAAACGCATCGCTAATAAGCGAATCACGAATATGCGGGTCCCAAATAGGCAGATACCTAATAGACAGATCCCGAACAAACAGATCCCAAACAAACAGATCATTGTTGACTCATATCATTTGCCGTTTGGCTAAGGTGTCCGCAAATACAGCGTCGGGGTCGTAGCGGTCGGTCATTCGGATAATTGCATCGCGAGTGACTGCCTCATTAATAAGGCCGGTTATGCCAAGTCGAAACTCGTTATCAAGCGGTACTCGCTGCTGCCAAAGTGTATTGCAATACTGATCGCCAATAAACAGCGGGATGTCTTTTTGCTCACTCAACAACTTAAGCGCTTCAAAATGCGTTGAGCTGTGCCCAGTGAGAAATAACATGATACCCATGCAAGGTTCAACCGGCGTGTTGATCTCCACACCAATTTCGATCATGGTGCCATTGTCATGCTCGTGCAGATCAGCGTCTAACGCAACCGAGAAAGGGCCTTCCAACTCTGGATTAACTGTATCGGTATCAGGTTTGTGATCGGCAAGCAGACAAGGTGCGTCCGGTTGAATCACATAAAAGAATGCCGCTTGCCATTCACCCCGATCAATTTTTATGGGCATACAAGTGGCAGTGATATTCGCCTCGTGCAGCGCAACGATCACTTCATCGGGAAATTTTTGCTGAGCTTGCCCGTCGTTTGAAGGCATGTGATTAAGCAATGGCGCACAACCTACCGCCATTGAGTGCGGTAGGTTTTTTCTGCATGGAGAACCAGTGTACCAGCGCAGCTAGTCGGTGCGCTCGTATACCGTTCCCAGTTGAAGCGGTTTTTCCGGACCAAAAACAGTTCCGCGCTGATTTTGCGCCCCACGCGGCTCACCCGGCAGTAGCACTTTGCCATCTCTGTGCATGTCTTCGAGCCACAGATCATGGTGCTGCGCTGCCCATTCTTCCGTGACATAACCTGTAGCCATGCCTTGTATGGCACCCTCGGTTCCGGCGGTGCCAATATAGATATGACCCAACGCGATTGCAGTCCAGATAACGGCCGCAATGGCATGCACAGCACTGGCTTGCTGCATCATGCTACGGGCAGCATCCAGTCCGGGTATGGTTATTTGCGGATATATAGGTGAAACGAGAATAACGCCACTGATACAAACCGCCACACCCAAGGTCATTAAAATCCAGAACCAGACCTTTTCACCACCGTTCATTCTTCCAGCGGATGGGTGAGCTTTGCCAAACAAACCACCACCTTTGGCAAACCACTTAAGATCAGTGACCGTTGGGAAGTTATGCCATATCCACATGATGATCATTAGTGCAATACCAATGGTAAATATAGGGCCGATAACATTGTGAATGGTCATGGAGGCGCTCGCCCAACTGGCAAAACCGGCTTTGCCTAACACCGGAATAAGCAGGTTCTTACCGAGCAGCAAACTGATACCAGTGATTGCCAACACAATAAACGAAAACGCCGTTATCCAATGCACCATGCGTTCGAAAACATTCCAACGCGGCACCATACGGCCTGAAAGATGTCTTTCAACCAATTTGTTTTTGCCGTGAAACAGATGATAAAGCAGCAAAAGAACTGCCATACCCACAATAGCCCAGGGTAAGTTCTTCAACAGCGCGCCTTCTTTAAACTGCCGCCAATCTTCACCACCCGATTGCACAAGCACATTGGCGCCTTCACCCTTTACAGCAGAATACCCAGGCTCACCACCGCGGATAGCGCGCCACAAATCTGAGCGAGGATTGACTGCCGAGCTGGCGTCCTGAGCTGTGGCAGACATGCCAAGCCAATGAATCGAGTAACTTGCCAATGGCAAAGCTAACGATAGAGAGAGAACGAGAAACGTACTCCAGATAGCAATTTTTCTGCGTCTGGCTTTACTCATCTTAGATTTGCTCACAACTCCTCCTGACACGGCTCGACCCAAATGGACGGCTGTGTTTCTTTATATTGCTAAGGACTTTGTTAGTAGCTCGAGGGCCGAATAAATTCGGCCCTTGTTAGCCTCTTTCGGGCCGAATAAATTCGGCCCTCGTTAAGCACATATGGGCTGCTGTATCTAGCCCTCGTAAGCCGTGTCCCAACCCCAGGTTTGCGGACGACCACCACGACGCAGGACACGCTCGCGATAGATGTCTGCCACTTCATCACCATCACCTGCAATGAGTGCTTTAGTTGCACACATTTCAGCACACAGCGGCAAAGAGCCTTCAGCAATTCGGTTACGACCGTAGCTTTCGTACTCCGCCTGACTCATGTCGTCCTGAGGACCACCAGCACAGAAGGTGCACTTATCCATTTTGCCGCGCGCCCCAAACGCCGTTTGCTGCGGGTACTGCGGAGCACCAAACGGACAGGCATAAAAGCAGTATCCACAACCAATGCACAAATCTTTATCGTGCAACACAATGCCGTCGCCGGTGGTGTAGAAGCAATCAACCGGACAAACTGCCTGACAAGGCGCATCAGTACAGTGCATACACGCCACCGAAACCGATTTTTCGCCAGGCTGACCATCATCAAGCGTGACAACACGCCGACGATTAACGCCCCAGGGTACTTCGTGCTCGTTCTTACAAGCCGTGACACAACCGTTGCACTCGATGCAGCGTTCTGCGTCGCATAGAAATTTCATTCTAGCCATGATTAATCTCCTCGCTTAGACCGCTGTTATCTTGCACAGTGAACATTTCGATTCCTGCATTTGCGTCACCGAATCGTAACCGTATGTCATGGTGGTGTTATCAGCATCACCGCGCACATAAGGTGCCGCCCCTTCAGGATACTTGTCGAGCATGTCTTCACCCTGATAATGACCACCAAAGTGGAACGGTGTGAACACAACCCCACGCGCCACTCTGTTCGTGACCATGGCTTTGGCTTTTATCTTGCCGCCTTCTGGTCCTTCCAGCCAGACCATCTGCTCGTCATCAATCGCTAAATCGTTAGCGTCAGCCGGGTTTATTTCCACGAACATATCTTGCTGCAATTCTGCAAGCCAAGGGTTTGATCGTGATTCATCACCACCACCTTCGTACTCAACCAGTCGCCCACTGGTGTGGATGAGTGGGTAGTCTTTCGAGTAGTCATCGGCTTGAATAGATGCATAACGCGTTGGCAGACGATAGTGCGACTTGCGATCTTCGTAAGTCGGATAGTCTTCTACCAAATCGTAGCGCGCGGTATACAAAGGCTCACGATGAATGGGTACAGGGTCCGGGAATGTCCATACAACGGCACGGGCTTTCGCGTTTCCAAACGGTGCGCATCCGTGTTCAATTGCCACACGCTGGATTCCACCGGAACGATCTGTTTTCCAGTTCTTACCTTCTGCAAACGTTTTTTCTTCGTCTGTAAGGTCATCCCACCAGCCCAGCTGCTTGAGCATGTCGGCGGTAAATTCAGGATAGCCATCTTCGATTTCGGCACCCAGCGAATAAGAGCCTTCGGCAAGCAGGTTGACACCGTCGCGCTCCACACCAAAGCGGGCACGGAAATTCAATCCACCGTCTGCAACCGCTTTACTGGTGTCATATAAATTTGGTGTACCTGGATGCTTCATGTCAGCCGTGCCCCAACAAGGCCACGGTAAACCGTAGTACTCGCCATCAAGCGGACCACCTTCAGCCTTCAGAGTGACTTCGTTAAATGTACCGCGATGTTTCATGTGCTCTTTAATACGCTCTGGACTTTGTCCTGTGTAACCAATGGTCCACATACCTTTATTGAATTCGCGAGTGATGTCTTCAATGACTGGCTCATCGCCATTCATGGCAATGTTTTTCAGGAACTCTTTATCAACACCAAACTTCTTGGCAAATTTAGCCATGATGGTGTGATCGGGTAACGACTCAAACAAAGGCTCAATGACTTTGTCGCGCCATTGCAAAGAACGGTTGGAAGCCGTAACCGATCCATGGGTTTCGAACTGTGTACATGCCGGCAGCAAGTACATGCCTTCTTGCCTGTCAGGCAAAATAGCCGTGTGGGTTGGATAAGGATCGACAACCACCAGCAAGTCGAGTTTCTCCATCGCCTTTTTCATTTCAGGCAAACGGGTTTGCGAGTTGGGTGCATGACCCCATAAAACCATGGCGCGAATGTTGTCTTTCTGGCCAATGTTATCCGGGTCTTCCAACACACCATCGATCCAGCGAGATACCGGCATACCAGGACGATTGATCGTTGGTACGTCTTTATCTTTGACTTTCTCGTAGCTGCCCAGATCGAATCGGCTTCTAACCCACTCGTGTTCCAAGTCCCAAACCGATGACCAGTGTTTCCATGAACCATCCGACAAGCCGAAGTACCCCGGCAAGCTGTGGCTTAGAATGCACATGTCGGTCGCGCCCTGCACGTTATCGTGACCACGGAATATATTGGCACCGCCACCGCTGACACCCATGTTGCCCAGTGCCAGCTGCATTGCGCAGTATGCGCGCGTGTTGTTGTTACCGATAGTGTGTTGCGTACCACCCATACACCAAACAATAGTACCGGGACGGTTTTCAGCCATGGTTTGCGCGGCCTGCTTTAACTGATCGCCGGGAATACCGGTAACACGCTCGGTTTCTTCTGGCGTCCACTTGGCAACCTCTTCCATGACCTGGTCCATGCCGTAAACGCGCTGCTTGATAAACTCTTTATCTTCCCAACCGTTTTCAAACACGTGCCATAAGATGCCCCAGATAACGGGTACATCGGTGCCCGGACGCATTTGAATGAATTGGTCTGAGTGCGCCGCTGTTCGCGTGTAACGCGGGTCAACCACGATCAGTTTAGAGCCATTTTCTTTTGCCTTGAAAATGTGTTGCATGGCAACCGGGTGAGCTTCGGCAGCGTTAGACCCGATAAAAAACATGGCCTTGGAGTTTTGCATGTCGTTGTACGAGTTTGTCATCGCACCGTAACCCCAAGTGTTTGCAACACCGGCTACCGTAGTTGAGTGACAAATACGCGCTTGGTGATCAACGTTATTTGTGCCCCACATAGCGGCAAACTTTCTGAACAAGTATGCCTGTTCGTTGTTGAACTTGGCCGAACCCAACCAGTAAACCGAATCAGGCGAGGACTCTTCACGTATCTCGAGCATCTTGTCGCCGATTTCGTTGATCGCTTCGTCCCAGGAAACGCGTGTCCACTTGCCACCAACCAGTTTCATCGGGTATTTCAAACGACGTTCGCCGTGACCATGCTCTCGTACTGAGGCCCCTTTGGCACAGTGGGCACCCATGTTAATCGGTGAGTCGTAATCAGGCTCTTGTCCTGTCCAGACACCGTTCTGAACTTCGGCCATCACGCCACAACCAACGGAGCAATGCGTACAAACTGAGCGTATGACTTCCGTTTCCACCCCGACCTGCGGACTGGTGCTGGCAACGGCTGCCTTCTTCATCATTGATGTGCCACCGGTAAACGCGAGCGCAGCCCCACCTGCCGTGATACCCGAATTACGCAAAAAAGTACGACGGTTAACAGCTTCACCTAAAAGACTGCTACCCGGAAGGCTGTTACTGGACGCTTTGGATGCCGCGTCTGAGCTGATTTTTTTCTTTTGCAGTTTCATTGGAAGTCTCCTCCAACGTAATGAACTCTAGAATGAGATAAGTCGCAAACTCACACACAAACTAACGAGATATCGACTTGCTTTTGTTACTTGCCTTTATTGATAGATTAGTAACGCGCTCTTTCGTAATAGCGTTTTACTTTGTCCGTTAGCCTGTATCCTGCATGGCCTTCAGTTTTTGACGGCACCAGGACTTCTTCGGCCTGCGTCACAGAGGCGTCTGCTGCACCCGTAGCAACCGCGCCACCTGCCACAACACTGCCCTGTAAAAAGCCGCGTCGTTTTGCGTTGATGTATTTTGTTTTCTTGCTCATAAGCCACTTGCTCCCAAGGTCTGTATGAAAGACCCGTGCATAAAGATTGTATGTTTGCTTTCTTACCTACTAGCTTTTCATGGCCAGCAGGCGCGATTCAAAGCTAAAAAATCCTTCCCCAAAAAAACCAACCGATCGATAAAAGTGTGCCGATTTCGCAGTTTGCAAGTCTTCAAAGAACCGCGATACCCATGGCTCAAGGTGATCTTTATAAAACTTTTGTTGTCTTGCCAGCGAAACATCTGCACCGCTTCTTATAATGATTGCCATGGCGTCGCACAAAGCGGCGATATGGTCTTCAGACTCTTTGATGCCCTCTTGTCGCTCTATACCCAACTCGGCCAAATCGTTACGCAAGAGCGCGAGCGGCTTTTCCATTAAAAATCCGGTGACATACCAGGAGCCAAACGGCACCAGCTCGCCCCGCCCAATACCAATAAACAAAGCCAGGTATTCATCTTTAACAGCAGACAGCTCTGCTTTGATGGCCGCTTGCTTCATGAGCTCCCAGCCCATAGCCACCTGACCCTCTGATGCATCAACTTCATCGATATTACGTAGTACCTGTAACACCTGCTCATCAGGTTCTGAAGCCAATAGTCGTCCCAGAAACTCGTAAACGCTGGCCCTCATTGCCTGCGCCTGATCATTAAGGAACGCTGCTTCGTCTTTAACCGTTAACACTGGCGAATCTACTACTGACATTAATCGTATCCTTATCCAGGCAAGGTAGCCACACGGATGGAAGCTATCTGCATAAATCACTCAGGGTGACCTGAACGGCCACAAATTTGCTCATAATTTGATCAACCAAATGACGCTGGTCTATTTTGTCCACACCACAACAACACCATTTTCAAGACCAAAACCAATCCAAACAACGCGCAATCCTGTCGCTGGCGACTCATAACCAATCGAGGACCATAACTTCAAACATTTTTATTTTTGTGAACATCAATGCCCTTGGCATCGTGTTCGAAAATGTCTTTGACTCTGCAGTCGTCACACATCTTTAGTCGTCGTTTGGCAATCTCATCTTTGAACATCCAATGCCCATCCAGTTTCGAAAACATAGATTGAATGATTTTTTTCGTGGCAAAAGGTTTGTGGCAGCGAATGCAATTAAACGGTTCTTCCTCGTGAAGCGTATTAATTTTGCGTGCTTCAATACTATCGAACGTGTATTGCGCATTCAGGCTGATCGCCGATTCGGGGCAAGCGGCTTCACACATGCCACACTGCAGACAATTGGCCTCAATCATACGAAGCGCTGGCGAGTCCTGACCATCTAACAAAGCCTTTGCCGGGCAAACCGAAACACACGCCATACACAATGTGCAGCTGTCTTTATTCACATTGATTAAACCAAACGGCGCGCCTTTACTTAAATTGACTACTGGCTCTTTGGGTTGCAGTTGCTCTGAGAGTGTATCCAGCGCCATACGAACGGTTTGACGCTTATTCCCCTGAATGGCAAAGTTCGACACTTTTAAACCGGCCAGCTTGCTTTGGTGCAATTGGTTTGCGTCTACCGATGGCAGTTTTTCAGAATTTATAAAAGACACAACCGGTTCAACCACACCCATGGCGCCAAGCAGCTCATGTAAAACCCCTATTTGCGAGCGCAGCGCACGCTGACTTTGCTCCTCCATGTCATCATCAACCAACAACAGAATATGCTGAACACCCGCGCACAACATACTTGCCCAGTAATCCATACCAAAAGCCGACACCTCTTCAACTAACAAAGTCAAAACACCCGTTTGCTCACCCACGGCGTCTACTTGTGTTTGTTGTGCCTCGTTGTGCAACAGCAATACCTGTTGCCCACCACCAAGCAACATGTCTCTGGTCCGCTGTATGGCATCGGCCGGTTTTGGATAGGCATAGCTGATCGCACCGCTTGGACAGACGGTTGCGCAACTTCCACACCCTTGACACAAATGCGGATCGACCACAATGCCCTCACCATCGGTGCTAATGGCGTTTGTTGCACACGCGTTCATACAGGCATTACACCCACTGAGTTGGCTACGGCTGTGTGCACAAATACTGCGTTCGTAGTTAAAGTATTTGGGTTTTTCGAAATCGCCTATCAGTTCTGGTAGTGCAATCAGCGCCGCTTGCAATTGAGCTTGAGTCGGCGCGTGGTAATAGCCCAATGGTGGCAAGCTGGCTGACACGGTAGCGTGTTGATTTAAATCGAGCACCAGGTCAAACAGGCCACTTTCCAAATAAACGGAAACACCCAGACTCGTCGCTTTACCATCAAGTTCAATAGTGGCATCAAATGCGCCCAAATAGCCCTCTACCTGTAAGACCGGAACAACAAACGCTGCTGTTCCATCCTCAGTTAAACGTTTGTCGATACTGTTAATCGATTCATCTTTGCAAACAACGGTGCACTTGAGTTCTGTCAACTGTGCAGCTGCATCCAGCGCGGCTTCAACTTCGCCGATAATCAGGCAATGTCCGTTTGAATGGAAATCAATAATCGATGTAGCAGCATTAATATTCTGTTTTGCCACAATGGCTTCAGTGGAGGTAACAAAGTTAACCGTGACGTCTTCGCTACTCATACTGTCTCGCCTGCTTTAATTACCAAGGACTCTTTTGTATCAACTGCTAATATCTCTTCTTCTACCGATGCTTCAGTTTCAACTGATTGATTCGCATCGGCCAGCATGAGCTCATCAGAGTTTTCCAAAACAGGTGGCTCTGTTTCTGTTTCTGTTTCTGTTTCTGCTTCTGCTTCTGCTTCTGCTTCTGCTTCTGCTTCTGCTAACAGTCTCTCTTGTTCAAGGCGCTCCTGCTCAAGACGTTCTTGCTCAAGTTTTTCCTTGCGCTCTTTGTGGTATTTCATATCGCAGGTAACCGTGTCACCCAGTGGTTCGAACACAGTGTAGTCTTCGTCGTAATCGTTTAAGCCATCCCTTACGTTGTAAATCGGCAACGAAAACACGTGACGCAAGGC
>CALHOI010000046.1 GCA_938035525.1 uncultured Granulosicoccaceae bacterium | reverse complement strand
GCGCGTACACGGTGCGTTTGTTGATGACCACGAAGTCAACAATGTTGCAGGCCATATCCGCGCCACTGGCGAGCCAAACTACATTGAAGAAATCCTGCAAGAAGCCACCATGCCAATCCCGGGTTTATCAGGCTCTGGTGATGAGAGCGCCGAGCATGACGAACTGTACGATCAAGCTGTCGCAATTGTCACAGAATCTCGAAAGGCGTCTATTTCTTATGTGCAAAGGCGCTTGAAGATCGGCTACAACCGTGCCGCCCGTATGGTTGAAGAGATGGAAAGCGCTGGTGTGGTTAGTACGGTTACCGGCAGTGGCACCCGAGAAGTGCTGGCACCACCGCCGGTATAAGTTGTGCAATGCTTGTAATCGAGCACTAATGCCAACACAATACTGATATGACGATCAAAATAACCCGTAACCGTGTGCTGTCCCGACTAGCCCGCGTGGTGCCGTCGCTGGCGCTATTAACCTTGTTGCTTACGCATGTAACACCGGCTCATGCTGCCGATGATGTACTTGATCGTCTGCGTGCGTTCACCATGGATCTAACCTCCTTTACGGCAGACTTCGAACAGTCCCTGTATAACGCCGATTCAGATTTATTAAAAAATGACATTGGCAAGCTGATCCTTAAACGTCCGGGAAAGTTCGTATGGCGTTACGACGGTGACGGTGCCCAGGAATTTATATCCGATGGCAAATCCATCTGGATGTTTGATAAGGAACTTGATCAAGTCACGGTTAACCCACTTAACGATCGGCTGGGTGGCACACCCTTGGTACTGTTGATGGGGGGCGTTCCGTTAGAAGACCAGTTTAAAGTCACACCCTTGGGTAACTCTGACGGTATCGATTGGGTTGAACTTGTACCTCATGATAACAGCACCGATTTTGAATCGCTGTTTATCGGTTTAGACCCGAAAGGACTTGCGGCAATGGAGTTGCGAGATAATTTAGGTCAGGCAACGCAAATTCAGTTCACCAACTTCAAGCCCAATGTCAAACTCGACGATAAGCAATTCGATTTCGTTGCGCCCAAGGGTGTTGATGTTATTGGTGAGCCCGTCAAGTAATGCGCTAGCGCGTGCCATAGCTTTATGAGTCTATGAGTACGCAGCCGGGTTTATTCAGTGCAGACGATGCTACACGCCCTTTAGCCGATAGATTGCGTCCAGCTAATCTGGACGAATTCTTTGGTCAATCGCATTTGCTCTCGGCCGAGAGCTCCTTAAGACAAGCATTAGAAAACGATCGTTTGCACTCTATGGTGTTCTGGGGGCCACCCGGCACCGGAAAAACCACGCTTGCCAGAATGATTGCTGCACACAGTGATGCGCAATTCATGAGTTTGTCTGCGGTGTTATCTGGGGTTAAAGACATACGCGAAAGTGTGGCTGACGCCAAGGCGCTGTTGGAGTCCAGCGGTCAGCGAAGTGTTTTGTTTGTTGATGAAGTGCATCGATTTAATAAATCACAGCAAGATGCGTTTTTACCTCACATAGAAGACGGCACCATATATTTTGTTGGTGCAACCACAGAAAACCCCTCGTTCGAATTAAACAACGCGCTGTTATCGCGGGTCCGTGTTTACGTGCTTAAGCCGTTAGCCAGTGAGGATCTTAAAAACATCATTGACCGAGCATTGCAAGATAAAGAACGAGGTTTGGGTAAGCTGGATATCACGTTTTCCAATGAACACCGTCAGGCACTGGTAGAAACAGCAGACGGTGATGCCAGACGCGCTTTGGTGTTGCTGGACTTGGCAGTGGATTGTGCTCATCGAGACGGCGATAAGCTGTTAATAGATGAGGCTGTACTAAAAGAAGTTACGCGAGATAGCTTCCGCCAGTTTGATAAAGGCGGTGACCAATTTTACGATCAAATCTCAGCGCTGCATAAAAGCATCCGTGGTTCAGATCCTGATGCTGCACTCTATTGGTTTTGCCGAATGATCGATGGCGGATGTGACCCAACGTATATTGCTCGAAGGGTATTGCGCTTTGCCTCTGAAGACATTGGTAATGCTGACCCGCGCGCAGCACAACTTGGTTTGTATGCTTGGGATACCTATTCGCGATTGGGCAGCCCGGAAGGTGAGCTGGCTATTGCGCATGCCATCGTGTTTATGGCCTGTGCACCTAAAAGTAATGCGGTGTATACCGCGTATAAAGAGGCCATGAATTTTGTTCGCTCCACTGGTACCGAGGCGGTGCCCGATCATTTAAAAAACGCACCCACCTCACTGATGAAAGACTTGGGGCATGGCAAGGGTTACCGTTATGCTCACGATGAAGAAGGCGGGTTTGCTGCCGGTGTCAAGTATTTTCCAGACACGCTACCAGAGCAAGAATTTTATTCGCCAGTTGAGCGTGGCCTGGAAATTCGCATCGCGGAGCGGTTACGCGAATTACGGGCATTGAATCGTGATAAGTTATCGCGATAAGTGAAACAGAAGCGGCATGAGATTGAACTATCACCGTAAATCCTGTTCTAAACCATAGCGCTAGATCAACCGCACCATTCGTCAGGGTACGATCAACGTATCGCATTCAAACAGCGCAGTGGATAACCATGAAAAATATAACGTTTTTATTACTGTTTATGTTTACTGGTCTCGCTTACGGGCAATCGACGGCTAATGACAGCACTCAGAAAGAAAACGTCCAAAAAGAAGAATTCAAAGAACATATCGCTAGCATAAACATCCCTGTGGGTTCGCTTGAAGGTGTTTTGTTATCACCTGAAACACACAACACTGATACTGTTGTACTCATCATTGCCGGTTCAGGCCCAACAGACAGAGACGGTAACAGTGCGTTTATTACCAGCAACGCGCTCAAGCTATTGGCTGAGGGGCTCGCTGAATCGGGTGTTTCATCTTTGCGATATGACAAAAGAGGGGTTGGTGGCAGCCGCACAGCTAAGGTTGAAGAATCGGAACTTCGATTTGAGCATTTCATAGACGATGCCAAAGCTTGGGTCGACTATTTGCAGCAGAAAAAAACCTTCAGCAATATTGTTGTCGCCGGGCACAGTGAGGGTGCTCTGATAGGTACTGTTGTATCAAGACACAATGCGGTCAAGAAATTTGTATCACTGGCAGGTCCTGGTCAAAGTGTTGATAAGACACTGCGTACACAACTCAGTGATCAGCCTGCTCAAGTGCTCGAACTGGCCACACCTATTCTTAATGACTTGGTTAATGGCAAAACAGTTGATGAAGTTCCCGATTTACTGACAGCACTTTTTCGACCTAGTGTGCAGCCTTTTTTGATTTCGCTGTTCCAGTACGATCCTGCAGCCGAGATAGCAAAGCTTAATAAGCCCGTGTTGATCGTTCAAGGTACGACGGATATTCAAGTCAGTGTTGATGATGCGAATCTGCTGGCAGCGGGTAACAGCAATGCACAGCTTGAAATTATTGACGGCATGAATCACATTTTTAAAACAGTTGCCATGGACAGGCAGGCCAACATAGCAACTTACAATCAGCCTGATCTGCCAATTAATGAAGCTTTAGTGCAGGCCATAACCCAATTCATCGATAATACTGGTGATTGAGCTGTGCTACCTCGACTTTACTAAGTCGATTTTACCACGCCGACATTATCAGGCCGACTCTACTACCTGGGCAAAGCGGTCTATTTCAGCTTCGGTATTAAAGTAATGCACCGATGCGCGCACCAAGTTTTCTAAGTTACGTTTGCCTAAATCGAGTCGGGCACTGGTCAGCGTTGAGACTGATGTATTGATACCTTGTGTACGTAAGTGAGTGCACAAATCGTTTGCGTCAATACCGGTTTTTGTCAGCGTCACAATGCCGCATTGCTTAACACCAAGATCATGCACATCGACGTCTTTTATGTTGCTTAATGTTGATCGCACCGTTTTGGCTAAATTGGCCACGCGAGATTCAATATTGGCCAGACCCAGTGTATTGGCATAGCGCACGGCTTCCATTAAACCAATTCGCCCAGCCACGTAGCTTTCCCAGTTTTCGAATCGGCGAGCGTTTGCAGCAAATTCGTAGCTGTTGTCTGCAGTCCATGTCGCGGAGTGCAAGTCGACGAAAGGTGGGTCGAGTTTATTTAAAAATGCACTGTTGACGTACAGAAAGCCTGTGCCTCGCGGTCCACGCAAAAATTTACGGCCAGTGCCGGTCAAAACATCACATTGCAGCTTCTTTACATCCAGGGCTATTTGTCCTGCCGATTGGCATGCATCCAGTAGATAAATAAGATCGTGTGCTTTTGCTATTTCACCCACCTCAATGGCCGGATTCACCAGACCACCCTGAGTAGGGACATGGGTTATGGCGATAAGCCTGGTTTTATCAGTGATGAGCGCAGGAATCGCATTGACATCTATTTGGCCGGATTCGTCAGAGGGAATTAAGTCGATAACCAGATTTCGGCGTTTGGCTTGTTGCAAAAATCCCAGGTAATTAGAAACATATTCTGATTCGTGCGTCAGTATATGATCACCGTCTTTTAGTGGCATGCCATAAAAGGCCATATCCCAGGCTCTGGTTGCGTTTTCAACGTAGGCGATTTCATCTGGTGATGCGTTAAGTAGAGTGGCGAATTCAGTGTAAAACGCATCAAGTTCTGGTAACGCCTGGTGCTCAGCCTCGTATCCACCGATGCTGGCTTCCAAAGCCAGGTGATTGATCAGCGCTTCATGCACAGGCTTAGGCATTAATGATGCGCCCGCATTATTAAAGTGGATTAGCGATTCGCAGGTTGGCGTATCCTTGCGGAGTCGTTCTATATCGGGTAGTTGCATTTGTGGTTTACTCACTGTTAACGCCATTTAATAGAACAGCCCATACTGGCTGCTTGCTCATCAGGGCCTTTGTCCGTTGTCGCTATAAGACGCATTGCGTTCAGTAGTTCGGGTACTCGCTCGGCGTTGCTGTCCATTCGCGCATCGTCCAGTCTGCCTCGGTATTGCAACTCTCCTTGCTTGTTAAAGCCAAAAAAATCCGGTGTGCAAACCGCGTCGTAGATTCGTGCGACGCTTTGGTCTTCATCGACCAGGTACGGAAAAGTAAATCCGTATTGTTGTGCGAAAGGCTTCATTTTGTCGGGGCTGTCGGCAGTGTAATTGCGGAAGTCGTTGGAGTTTATGGCAACCACATTAATGCCTTCGCTTTGTAAAACTCTGGCATCGTCCGAAAAGCGTTGACCAACTGCAACGACATAAGGGCAGTGATTACAAATAAACGCAACCAGTAATCCGTTTTCGCCTTGCAGGTCATTGAGTGAGTGCATGTTGCCATCGGGGTCAGGCAGTGTGAATGGACTGGCCTGCCAGCCAAGGCTCACTTTGGGTGTATTAACAAGCATCGGGTCATCTTAAGCGTTTGTGGGTACGCCATTATTGCAAACTTGAGCCTATAATGGCAGCACAGCCATCGGCTGATAGCTCCACAATCAGATCAAAACTGGCAGAACAACACGGGCGGTTCAAACATGGCGGTTCAAAATTGGAAAAACTTATGAGTGCTTCTTTTTTTATTGCAGACTATAACAACGACGAGCACGCAAATGCCGTTATTACCTTGCTCAATGACTATGCGCAAGACCCAATGGGCGGCGGCGAGCCTTTGCCAGATGCAACCAAACGAGATTTAATACCAGCGCTTGCTCAGCTGCCCGGTGCATTCTCTGTGCTGGGGCAATTGGGCGCAGACTATGTTGCTTTGGCTAATTGCCTTGGCAGCTTTTCCACTTTTGCCTGTAAGCCATTAATTAACATTCACGATCTGGCGGTGAGTCCCGATGCCCGTGGGCATGGTTTAAGTCAAGGCTTGCTGAATTGTGTAGAAACCGAAGCACAACGCCGAGGTTGTTGCAAAGTGACTCTGGAGGTGCTCGAAGGTAACACTGCTGCTCGAGCTGCTTACAAAAAATTCGGGTTTAAGCCTTACACTCTGGATGATAAAACAGGCCACGCCTTGCTCCTTCAAAAGTACTTAAGCTAAACAGAGGGTGCGCCAATATGCCTAGCGCTTTTATCGTTGGTGGTTCTGGGCAAATCGGTATTGCGATTGCTTGCAGGTTAATTCAGGATGGCTGGAACATCACCGTAGGCTCTCGAACCAGCACTGATGTGTTGTCCGGCTGCGAGCATGTTGTTATCAATACTCAGCAGCCTGATTATCTTAAAGAATGTTTAAAACAACCCACTGATGTTTTAATATCGTGCCTGGCATTTGATGCTTTCGATGCTCAACAGCTGCTTAGCGTACAAAAATCGGTAGGCCGCATCGTTGTTATCTCAAGTGCAAGTGTCTATCAGGACTCGGTTGGCAGAACCCTGGACGAAGCTGGCGAATGTGGATTTCCGGTATTCAATGGGCCCATTAGCGAGCAAACTCAAACAGTCGCAGCAGGGCCGCAAAACTACTCAACCCGAAAAATGTTAATGGAGAATGAACTGCGTCAATACGCGAATGTTCCCATTACGGTATTAAGGCCGTGTGCCATACATGGTCCGCATAGCAAGCACGCCCGAGAGTGGTGGTTTGTTAAGCGATTGCTCGATGGGCGAAAGCGCATCCCCCTGGCGTACGGTGGTCGAAGTCGATTCCAAACAACGTCCACAGCGGCCATTGCAGAAGCTGTTATCAATTCAATTGAGAACCAACTCCCAGACGTGTTAAACGTTGCCGACGCTGATAGTCCCAGTGCAGTTGAAATTGGAAACAGCATTATGCAAGTCATGAATATGGAAGCTGAGCTTGTGCTGCTAGCAGACGAACAATCATACCCGCCAACAAAAGGTGCAAGCCCCTGGTCAATACAACATCCCTTTGTGTGCAGTGCCATTTGCCGATCTGAGCTCACTTATCAAGCTTCTGTTGAACCAGCACTGCAATGGCTTATTGGCGCGACAACTCATCAGGATTGGCAATCACTGTTACCCCAACTGGCGTCCTATCCTTATAGTCACTTCGATTACAAGCTTGACGACGAAGCCTGCCAATTAAATTCAAATACCGCTTGACCTGTAGTGCACTTCAGGTATTAGAGTACCTGCATGAATACAAAAACACAGGAAAACCGCTGGCTTACACCGGCACAAATGGCTGAGCGTTCGGGTGTGTCAATCGAAACACTGCGTTATTACGAACGGGAAGGTTTAATCAATGCCATTTCGCGTACTGCCAGTGGTCATCGACGCTACAACCCAGATGATGTCATGTGGATAGAAGTTTTGCGTTGTTTGCGTGATACCGGTATGAGCATTGAACAACTTCGCCAATACTGCGATTTGGGCGAGCAGGGTGATCATACGCAACCTGAGCGTTTGCATTTATTGCAGTCTCATCGCGAGGCTGTGTTGGCGCAAATAGCGCAAATGCACGAATCGCTTAAATTGATTGATCATAAAATCGATTTTTACGTTCAGGGTTTGAGCCAATCTGAATTAAAAGAACAAGTGTCTGACAAACACAGTTCAGCTAAGGAGTAACGAAAATGAGCTTTGGTGCCAATACAACCGATCCATACGTCCAATTAGGAAACAGCGGTCTGTTTGTTTATCGAGTTGGTTTAGGTTCTATGCAGTTTGGCTGGTCAACCGATGAAAACGCAGCCTTTGCAGTCATGGATGCATACGTCGCTCACGGTGGCAATTTTATTGATACGGCTGATTGTTATAGCTCTTGGGCCGCATCTATGGGTGGTCCAGCAAACCCTGGTGGTGTATCTGAAGAAATCATTGGCAGATGGCTGGCGTCGCGTGGGCAAAGAGAACACATTGTATTAGCCACCAAAGTACGAGCAGCCATGGGCGAGCAGTTTGCCGACAACCGAAGCACGTTTCGTCAACGCGAAGGCCTGTCACGACGCTGGATTATGCGTTCTTGCGAAGACAGTCTAAGGCGATTGCAAACTGACCACATTGATTTATATCAAACACACTTTATTGACCCGCTGATACCGATAGAAGAAACACTGTCGGTTCTCGATGATTTAGTACGGCAAGGTAAAGTGCGATATATCGGTTGCTCAAACTACAGTGCCTGGCGGTTAATGCAATCGCTTTGGTCAGCTGATGTAAAAGGTACCGAGCGTTTTGTTAGTTTGCAGCCTGAGTACAGCTTAATTGCACCCGTGCGTGAAAACTTTGAACAAGAACTGGCCGCAGTTTGTACGCACTATAATATTGGCGTTATTCCATACAGCCCTTTAGCCGGTGGTGTGTTGTCGGGTAAATATAAGCGTGGCGAGGCTCTGCCAAAAAGTGTGCGTGCTGAAGAAAATCAACAAACCCGAATCAGTGAAAAAAACTGGGACATAATAGAGGCCTTGTGTGATATTGCAAAGCAGGCAGACGCAACACCAGCCCAGGTGGCGATTAATTGGGTGCGAGCCAAGCCTTTTGTTACGGCACCACTGTTAGGTGCTAATACACCTCAACAACTTGAAGACATCATGAGTGGCTTGGACAAAAAGCTGACTAGCGAACAGATAGCAAGACTGGATGAAGTCAGTGATTTCCAGCATCCCCGCACGGCTTTGGAAACCTGATATCAATTTTTATTGGTGTTAGTGGATTTGGATTGCTGACTGCTTTTTGCCTGTTGACTGTTTTTAGCTTGTGGACTGTTTTTAGCTTGTGGACTGTTTAAGGTCCAATTCGTTTAGTGCCCAGGCTACGTGCTCGTGCAACACCGCGTTGTCGGTGTTAGCGCGGGCAGTCAGTGCATTAATAACCTGCTCACTGTGCGGCGCATTACCCAATGCTATGGCAATATTTCTCAACCAGTTCCAATAACCAATGCGACGAATGGGCGAGCCTTGCATGCGTAAGTTAAATTCGGCTTCTGTCCAGCTAAAAAGTGCAACCAGTTCTGGCGCATCAAGTTTGTTTCTGGGTTCAAAATCATCCACTGTTGTTGGTGATGAGAATTTATTAAACGGACACACCAGCTGGCAATCGTCACAACCGTATATACGATTACCCATGGCGCGACGAAATTCCACCGGGATAACGCCGTTCAACTCGATGGTCAAATATGAAATACAACGCCGAGCATCGACGCGGTAGGGTGCCACTATGGCTTGTGTTGGACAAGCCTGCATGCACGCGGTACAACTGCCGCAGTGCTGAGTGGGTTGAGGTGGGTCAGTGGGTAAATCCAGGTTGGTATACAGCTCGCCGAGAAAAAACCAGGATCCTATTTTGTCTCCCAGCAAATTGGAGTGCTTGCCAATCCAGCCAAGCCCGGCTTTTTCGGCAATGGCTTTTTCTAATACGGGCGCGCTGTCGGTAAAAGCACGATACGCGAAGGTGCCGGTTTGCTGCTCAATTTTGTCTGCCAGGTTTTGTAAGCGCTTTCGCAAGACCTTATGATAGTCGCGACCCATCGCGTATCTGGAAACATAACCCAGTGTGGCATCGGTCAACACCTCGTTAGCATCTGCAGCGTTAGGTGGGAAATAATCAAGCCGCACAGAAATAATACGAAATGTACCGGGTTCTAGCATGGCCGGTCGGCTGCGCTTAATGCCGTGACGTTCCATGTAGTGCATTTCGCCGTGAAAGCCGTCGTTTAGCCAATTCAGTAAATGCGTTTCATGCTCACCTAGGTCGGTGTCGGTGATTGCGCATGCGGATAAACCCAGTTCCTTAGCCCAGCGCTTAATCTCGGCTGCCAGTTTGGTTTTGTTGTTGTTCGAGGTTGACTCGTTGTCACCGACGCTCAATTTAAAAACCTCATGCATCTACCTCACGTATCAAGTTATGCAGAGGAACCAAAGTGGCCGTTCTTGTAATAGACAACCGTGCCGGACAAACCTGACCAGGACTGCCAGCTTGAAACAGGGTTACGAATCCAACTACCTGCTGTGTAGTCCCCGAATTTATCCGACACAGTGCCATCAATAACCAGTACTTCTTCGCCCAGCGGGTCGAGCCGCGGTTTAAAACTCACATCGCCAAGCCAACGAATTAACATGGAGTTATTGCCATTGTGCATATGCAGTGGCATGACTTCCGTTTTATCTACGGGTCCGGGCAACCATAAGCTTGATTCAGCCAGATTGATGCAGCGTCGTTGCGTGTCAGTTGCGGCGAGTTGTCCGGTGGCAAAGTAAAACTCCAACTGCGTTCTGTCGAGTCGTTTTTTGTTGCCACCCGAGTGCAGCGTGAAGTGTTGGTTGTTGCCAGACGCGTCTTCGGGGTGACGAATATAAAAAGGGTGGCAGTATTCTGTTTCGCTGTCTGCAACAAGGCCATGTTGCACTAACAGCTCCAGATTATGAGCAGGAATCACTATACCGTCGGCACTGGGGTCTATTCTCATCAACGCTGACATGCGTGGATGCAACCCAAGATGCAATTCCAGAATGCATAAACTAAGACCGGGCAGAATTGTTGATTGCCAGTGAGCATCTTTTGCCTGCACCTGTGTACGCACTGATAAATCGGCGTTCACCTCAGGTGGTATCGACGCAAACAAGGCCTGCATGATGGGGTCGAGCCGTGCGTGGTTAGATTCAGGGTTTGCTGTCATGCGAATTAACAACGCGGGTCTGAGGACTGCTGGGGATTATAGCCGCGCCAGCTGAGCTTGTAGAGCCTGTTTTTCTACGTCGACGAGATGGGTTTGTTGTTTTTATAACCAATTGATTTATTTAATAAAAATTACGTATGACTGTGCTCATCTCAAAATCAGTTGGCCATAGCTCCGCTACGGTGCTACTCTTTAGAGTTAAGAGAACGTTTGGAGAACGTTATGAGTGTTACAACTCCTTTGACTCACCTTGAAAGCCGCGTATTGGCCGCCATTGACCAGCACATCAGTCTCCACGGGCAATCACCCACCATCGCAGAGCTGGCTTTGGCACTAAGACTCAAGTCAAAAGGCACGGTGCATCGTTATGTGCAGTCGTTAATTAAGAAAGGCCAGTTGGAACGTCATGGTACTGGCTGGCGCGGTTTGCGTATTGCCGGTAAAAGCCATCTCAAGGCGCTACCTTCTTCGCGCAAAAATAGCGTCATCGATTTGGTGAGGTTGCCCGCAGAACGCATCAGTGCAGGCGACTTCAAACTGCCGTTAATGGGTAAGATTGCTGCCGGGCAGCCTATCGAGGCAATCGAAGATCAGGTCCACCTTGATTTGGCTGAGTTTTTTATTGGTCCTGATCGTTACGCACTAAGAGTCAGTGGAGACTCCATGATGGATGTTGGGATAATGGACGGAGACACGGTTATCTTGCGCAAAACCAACAAGGTGCGTACCGGTGACATCGTTGTTGCACTGATCGATGCTCAAGAGGCAACGCTTAAGCGTCTTGGTCAGTATGACAACGAGTCAGTGGAACTGATTCCTGAAAATAAATCTATGTCTACCATGCATTACGCACCCGATCGCGTCAGTTTCCAGGGTGTGTTGGTAGGGCAGTTACGTAGCTACTAGTTTCACCAATCTCAAATACAACACAGATAAACGTCATGAGTAAACTAAACGAAGATGCCTTGCACGCTTTAAAGGTGGCTTTTTGTTACATGCCAAAGGCCATAGAAGTCAATGAATACGACTTTGCCGGCAGAGTAGACAAGGTGCTGGCAGATATCGAAACGGTTCGCGAAATATTATTGATCAACGACACAGACCCCGATGAAGTCTACGGTGACATAAACCCGGACGACGCGCCTAACTCTACTTACTAATTGGCTGGCCAAGTGGCCGACCAAGTTACGGACTGAGTTACGGACTGAGTTACGGAACGATTTGCCCACCGAGCGCCGGCTATTCCGGTCGGCTACTTTTTACCGGCAGTTGGTGTCTCAATGTCGTCTATGTCGACCACGTTGTATGGCATGCCGGTATTGCGATAAATGCGTTTTGCCAGTCTGGGGTATTCGCCGACATCGTGGGCCAGTCGTTCGCCAACAACTATGCACACCAGTGGACTGTCTGAATTGTTGGTCATTGTGTGGGCTTCGCCACCTTTTCGATAACCAATAAAATCGCCAGCTGAAATAGCGTGCTCTTCATTGCCTATGGTAACCACGCCTGTGCCTTCCAACACATACGTGCATTCATCTTCAAAAAAATGCACATGATATTCGGTTGAATCTTTGCCTGGCGGTACTTCTATGAGATGAAACCCAAAACCGGTTATACCGGTTAGGTCGCCCAGAGACTTATTATTGCGAACGGCATTGTCGTTGAGAAAATGAACTTTGTCCAACCCGGGCATACTATCGATTTGTTGTTTTTTAATGATGTAATCGGACATATAATTTTCCTGGAAGGCGTTGTTGTTTAATTTGATTTTTCGCTCTGATTTTTCGCTCTGATTTTATCGATTCTAGATTTTATCGATTCTAATTGTTTTCAATTCTAGTCGAACAAATCATTCACTCTTTTTTCTGCTACACACTCTGGACCTTCATTGCGGGCCGAATTGACGTAGTCGCTGACTTGTGTAATAGATAAGGCATCGTTGCTTGCCGGGCGCATTAAATCACTTAATGCGTCGCGATTATTTTCGTGTAACCAGTTTATTGCAGCATCGGGTTCGAGTATCACCGGCATTCTATGATGAACCTGGCTCATTTTTTCGTTTGCGGCAACGGTAACCACGCACACTTGGGCTCGTTCAGATTCTTGTTGTGCAGATGCTGGTTTTGGTGGTTGAAACAGAGCGCCGATAAACATCGCGTTAGCATCACTGGGCTTAATAAAGTAAGGTACTTTCACCTTGCCTTCGCGATTCCATTCGTAAAATCCATTAATTGGAATCAGTGCCCTGTGCTCGGCAATCAGTTTTTTGAAAGAGGGTTTTTCGTGAATGGTTTCGCTGCGAGCGTTGATCAGTGGCGCCGAAAATTTGCCCGGTTTAGCCCAGGCCGGTAACAAGCCCCAGGTCATTTTTTCGTGGGCTAACTCGTTTTCATTCACGGTAAGCACATCCAGCGTTTGACTCGGCGCTATGTTGAATCTGGGGTCTCGACTTGGCCAGACTTCCATGCCCAGCATGGCCAGCAACAGTCGCACCCCTTCGTTGTCTGAAACATTGATTCGACCACACATGGTTTGTCCTTGATTAAGCGCGTTTTATTGGCATGCTATCGCGGAAGCATTCATTATGAAAGATTTTCGGGTTAATATCTTGGGGTTATGAATCCTGCAAAACGCGAACAGATTTTTGCCCGTTGGAAGGCGGCCAACCCCGAACCCAAGACGGAGCTTGCCTATAACTCGCCATTTGAGTTGTTAATTTCGGTGTTGCTCTCAGCTCAAGCTACGGATGTCAGTGTCAACAACGCCACCAAAGCTCTTTATGCCGAGGCCGATACGGCCGAAAAAATGCTGGCCTTGGGGGAAGAACGAGTACGTCATCATATTCGCACTATCGGTCTGTTTAACACCAAGGCCAAAAATGTCATTAAAACCTGCCAAATACTGCATGAGCGCCATAACGGGGTTGTGCCAGCTGATCGTGAAGCGCTGGAGGCTTTGCCCGGTGTCGGGCGTAAAACGGCCAATGTGGTATTGAATACGGCTTTTCGGCAAATTGCTATGGCGGTAGACACGCACATTTTTCGTGTGTCTAATCGGACCGCGATTGCGCCGGGAAAAGACGTTGTCGAAGTAGAAAAAAAGCTGTTGAAATTTGTACCGCGGGAATACTTGCTGGATGCCCATCATTGGCTCATTCTGCATGGCCGGTATATCTGTGTTGCTCGTACACCAAAATGCCCGGAATGCCCGATTAACGATTTGTGTGAATTCAAGCAAAAGACGCAGCCCGGCCAAAAAGCGAAATCGGGCTCTACTAAAAAATCCGCTGCGGCAAAAAAGACTGGTTTGACAAAGAAAGCTCACTCACGAACGAAAGCCAGCTCGCGAAAGAAAGCCAGCTCAGCAAAGCAGGCCGGTTCAACAATAAAGGCAAAAACCAAATCCAATCGTGTCTGATTAACCGCACCACAAACAACTGAGCAGAGTGTTTGTAATAACACTACCTTTTTACTGGCTGGGTGTTTTAGCGGTAATAAAACCAGTTATTAAAAGCCGGTGGTGTGCTGGATTGTTAAATAGAGTGATATGCATCACCGAACGACAGAATTAGTCGCTTGCTTGCCAATCCGTATGGTTTCCTTTTCTCATTCACTTGCTATTCTTTACTGAGTAAATACAATGGAACAGTAAGTGGCCCGTGCCTACCAATTAACCGATCTCGTCAAGCTTGTCAGAGCCTATGGCGTACTGGCTGGTACCGGCGATATGGAGCGGGCCATTGCTGGCAAAATCTCTCGGCGCTGGATTGCCACCGAGGTCGAACACTCGGTACCTCTGTCCTCATTGCCACCCCAATTGTTCAATACTCAACGTGGACGTGATCTTTTGGCCGCCGAGATGTTCAGCGATCAAGACATCGACCCTGAAACCATCGACCCCAGCAAGCTCGACATAGCCACGTTTGGCTCGCAATATCTTATTAACACCAATCGACTCCCCAAGCTTGAGCCGACTATCCATGCTGCTGTGCTGGCGGCCAATATGCTGCTGGGTGTGCGGTTGTATGGCAATCACGGTTTAGGCATGCCGAGCATGACGCACGATATGATCGTGGCCACCATGCTGCAGGGCACCTACGGAAAGCCCTATCGGTACAGTGCCATTACATCTTCCGACCACGAAATCATTGATGATAGCTATCTGTTTTCCTGGTTTGGTGACGACGTCGCCAGTAAGGTCCGCGAGCTAAACGATTATCTGGAGCGCTTTGAAGCAGCCATTGAAGCAGGCGAAAACCCCGATGATCCACCCTCAAAAGAAATAGCAACAGCGGTGGCCGCCATCGAGGCAAGCCGATTACGACTCACCGCCAGAGCCGCCGGTGATCAGGTCATCAGTTTTCTGGACGCACACGGCCTGGCAGAACTAGAAGCAAAAGGGGTTGATATAGCCAGCGATTTTCCAGAGCGTCCTTTTCTACAACTAGACTACTGGCGCACACGCATTGCATTTGGGCTAAACGGTGTCGATCACTACGCGCTGCGCGACCCACTGCGTAACACATTGCTAATGGCTGTCAGAGATGCCCTGGACGACCCCGACAAACGCGAGCGACTCTCAGGTCGGCGTGGCAAAGCCGTGCACGAAGTGCACATGAATTTGCCAGTCATGGAATATTATGTTGCCGCTGATAACCCTAACTCTATCGAAACAGTGCATCTGGCCAGTCTGGAAATGATGCGCTCATTGGAGAAAGGACGACGTAAATCGTTAAGCACTATGTCGGCTCATGCTTTTCGCATTTCCGCTATTGCCGAACGTGTGCTTGGCCGTGCACTCGAACCGCTGATTGTCACCCTTGCCATGTTGCACGACGTTGTTGAGGATGGGTCTGCCAGAGTTACCGGTTACGGTCATTCGCTGCGCAAAATTCAGTTTCGTTTTGGTGGGCCCGTCGCCGCAATGGTGTCAGAGCTAACCGATTCCAATGTGCATACCGACGGGGTCAACAAGGCCGCCATTACGCTTAAGCACCCACACTTGATGCCGCCGCAGGCACAGTATAATTTTGACAGTTTCACGCGAACCAACATTAAACCCACCGAAGCTGATATGCCTTATACCTTGTCAGGTATTGTTATCAAGTTGCTTGATACGGTTGTATCGTTAGAAGAAGGTATACGTGATCCTGAGCTTATGACAGGGCATTGGCGTAACAGTGGTGCACGTATTTACTGGGCCGAGCGTGTACGAGGCGCTATTGTGTATCCACTGATAGAGCGCTTGCTGCTCGAGCTAAAAGCCAGTCAGATCGATCCCAAATACAAGCGCCGACCACACTCTGTTAACAGTGTGCGTTTGCAAGCCGGTACCGCATTGCTGGATACCACCATGATGTATCTTGATTTATACGTGGTACAAAATCTTGCCATTGTCGCATTAGAATATGGCCTGAACACCGTTGAGCGTGACACGCTCATCAGTTTGTTTAACGACCCCAACGTCAATGATGAACAGTTTGAATCCCGAGTCTTGTCAGATCTCTTGCACGACGAAAAATTAGTGGCCTCAGTAGAAGATGGCATACTGGAGTGTATAGCTCACTCAACGTTGTACGGAAAAGATGCCACTCATAACTCCCAAAGAAACGAATCAACCTTCAAGGCCTATCGCGACAGCACGTTGCGAAGGCAATCCATCCGGCGTGAATTACAGCTTGATACCGCAGACAAATTGTCTGCGCTGGCCATTCGTAAAGAGCAGGTCTTAAGAAAATTTGACCAAACTATCGAATCGCAAAACGGGGTAGTCAAACCCAGTTATGCCAATGCCATTTAGTCTGGCCGTTTAAACGGTTTTCCCGCGTTTTTCTGATGCGTTTTGTTTTAACCAGCGAATCAGTTATCTGAATTGATTCTGATACATCCTAAGCTGTTGTTTTTAAAGACTTATTGTCTTGAGTGACAGTTCAAGCATTCCGGTGTGTTGCCGATATATTGTGAGATGGCGCAAGGATTAAGTGCCTGAATCACACTGGTGAGTTTCGATTGAGTCGCTCTGGCAAAAAAACCTGTTGTTCCAGAATCCGAATGGAGGTGCTTGAGCCTCGCATTCTGTATTCAGCCGATCCGTTTTTAGCGCCGCTTATCGATTCAATGGGTCCAACTCCCAACGACTTGAATCCCTCTCCCGAGCAGCCGTATGCACACCAGTTACGTGAGCTTGGGCAGCTGCCCGTCACCGAGCTGGTTATTGTTGACATAACCTTTCCTGAGCTGGCACAGCTGAGTCAAAGCTTGCAAGAGCAGTATGAGGGCACATCAACCAGGATCGTAGTGCTCAATGGCAACAGCGATGCCATTGAGCAAATATCAGCTTTACTTGAATCTTATTCTGATCTTGATGCCATTCATCTTTTGTCCCATGGTAATGATGGTGAGTTAAATCTCGGTGGTCAGGTCGTGGGTATAGATCAAGTTCGTGGTCACGCATCAACCATTGCCCTGTGGGGTGATTCATTAACTGACACTGGAGATCTGCTGCTGTACGGATGCAATTTATCGGCAACAGCCGAGGGGCAACAACTTGCATCCAGCTTGTCATTGATTATGCAGGCCGATGTTGCCAGCAGCGATGACATAACCGGACACCATGATCTTGGTGGTGATTGGGACCTGGAAATTGAATACGGTGATTTGGATACCGATCAACTGTTAAGTCCGCAACTACAGGATGACTGGGTTGCCAGCCTTGATATTCAGAGTAATTTGGTTGCGCACTACCAGCTTGATGACGATACGCAGGATTCAGTGGGTACCGCCCATGCAACTGCGTACAACGCCCCCATTTATTTAAGTGGGTATATCGATAATGCAATCAGCTTTGATACCGGCTCGTCTTTAAATCCTGCTTACCTCAGTGTTAATGGAGCAGATACACCTGACTACAACAACGGCGGTTTCACGCTGTCCTTCTGGGTTCGCCCTTCATCGAATCTAACCCAATCGACCTTGGTTGATCAATCCGATGGTAACAGCGGATTTGCCGTCACCATGAATGCAGCTGGTCGAATTCGTTTTGAATTAACTCAGGCGACGGGTGGCATCCTTATAAATAATGCCAGTGTGACGATGAACGCGACTGAATGGAATCACGTTGCCGTGACGTATGAACCGGGCCAGACACGAGTCGTTGTTAATGGCAGCGAGTCTGTGGTTAATCTTGCTGGCTCAGCTTTTCTGGATGCGAATGTGGACTTGATATTTAGCCTTGCCGGTGATGGAACGGATCCGTTTGCCGGCGAGTTGGATGACATTCGCTTTTATCAGCGTGCATTAACACCGCAAGACATTGACGAGCTTTTCGCTTATACCGGTGATCCACCAGCACCGAACACTGAAGAGAATATGACCGTCAACACAGGTGCGTCATTTGCCAATGGTGAACGGCTGATTCTTGACAACACCATGTTGAATACCACCGATGCTGAGCAGAGCGCGGCGGAATTGGTTTACACCATGACTGCACTCGCAGCAGAATATGCAGTTATGCTGGATGGTGTTGTGCTTGGGGCGGGCAGTATGTTTACACAGCAAGATATCAATGATGGCCGAGTCAGCATTCAACATAATGGCGGTACTGGAGGATCGGATACCTTGTCTTTGCAGGTAGACGATGGTTTTGGCAGCGTCACTGAGTTTGGTTTCTCTCTTACTGCCGCGGCTAATCTGGCACCGACTGATATTGTACTGGTAGCCACAGAAGGCGATACCGGTTTAAGCATTAATGAAAACGGTGGAGATGCTGCTTATTTAATAATGGATGAGTCTGGAGAGCTGTTCAATGGTCTGGATGAACTGACCTTTGAACTCAGCTTCAACAGCAATGCCGTGAACCCCATTGATAGCACACTCCTTGAATATGGCTCAGCGGGCAATACGCAACTATCCATTGAACTACAGCAATCTGCCGGTGTACAAGTGACCATAGGCAATGAGAATTGGCTTGTCAGCTCACAGGCCGCTATATCAATAACAGATACGCAAGAGCATCAGCTTTCGCTGGTACGAGACTCGACCACAGGTTGGACCCGTTTGTACATTGACGGCGTACTGGCCGGCAGTACGATTTTGGCCGCGGGTTACACCATGGATGGCTTGGGTACTGCAACCATCGGCAATGATATCGATGCGAATACAACAGCAAGCTTCTCCGGTGTTTTACATGATATGCGTTTGTTCAATTATGTACGAACACAGGCTCAAATCGCAGATTATCAAGTTGCACAGTTTGGTTTAAACGAACCGGGTTTATTGGGCTATTGGACCTTTGATTCACATACCAGCAATGGCTTGATAGGAAGCGAGGTTGGTAAGCAACATTTAAACACACAGCAATCAACCCACGCCGGAGCCACTGCCGGGCAGGCCAAACTTAATGACCCTGCGGTAGATGAGAATGCCGCCAATGGTACGGTGGTAGCAACGGTGAGCGGTATTGACCCTGAGCGAGAAAATCTACTAGCACACATACTGAGTACAACAGCCAATGTTGCCTACTCCGAAGCAGCAGGCATCTTTTTGGTTACTGGTGATGGCAGAATCAGCTGGGCAGATGCTTACACTGCTGCATCCACAATGACATTAAATGGTGTCAGTGGGCATCTAGCCATGCCGCATAACGCTGTTGAAAATACGCTGCTAATCAATGCTATTAATGATCAAAACTTGGGTCGCACCTGGCTATCAGCAAATGATAATGCCACCGAAGGTGTGTATGTGATCAGCAAGCCTGGTGAGGCTGATACTCAGTTTGCCGATGCTAATGGCGACAGCATCAACGGTGCCTATGTCAACTGGAGTGCCACAGAGCCAAACTCTGGTAATCAGTTTGAAGACGCAATTGAAATGTTCAATCACAACGGTCAGTGGAACGATGTGAGTGGAATAAAGGTGAATGGTAATTTCTTTTTTGCCGAGTTTGATGCCAATGAGGTGCTCAATGGAGGCGCGGGCCCCGACGGAGTGCAACGAGATCTCAGCTACACAATAACGGCTCAATCAATTACGGGTGCTTTTACAATTGATGGCAGCACAGGAGAAATTGTTGTTGCCAATGGTAGCTTGCTAGATCACGAAACATTAGACAAGCACACAGTCACTATTGCTGTGCAAGACAATGTCGGGAACATCTTCTTAAAAGACGTGACCATCGAGATTGCCGATATTGACGAAGCCACGGTGCATCAATATCCTTCAACCAGTACAGTAATAGAAGACAATACCCTGGTATTTTCCGTTAGTAACGGTAATGCAATAGTGCTGAAGGATGTTGATGAAAATGAAATCTTAACGCTGACCTTATCAGCTGGCAACGGTTTGCTTAGTGTGAATACGGGTAACTCGCCGTTCATCTCAACCTCAGGCAGTGTCGTTAAATCAAGCAGTATTACGATTACCGGGCATGTATCGGAGCTTAATAAAGCGTTGGATGGTCTTAGCTATGACCCGGATCTGAATTTTGCCGGTTTCGATCAAATTGAAGTATCTACTGTACGCAGCGATCAGCACAGTGAGCCAGGTTCCATAACAACCACTTCTTTGGTAGACATAGCTGTAACACCGGTAAACGATAATCCTATTGCTGCCGATGACACTGCTAATGTGCTTGAGGCAGGGACAATTGCCGTCCCCGTATTATTGAACGATACCGATGCAGACCAAGATACATTATCTGTAGCGGTATCCGTTGTGCCACTTAATGGTATCGCTACCGTTAATGCCGATCACTCGATATCCTATACGCATGATGGATTAGAAACACTGGCAGACGAACTAACCTATACCATCACTGATGGCAACGGTGGCACGGCAACGGCGACGGTGGAGTTTACTGTAGTCGGTGTCAATGATGCCCCCATAGCATTGGATGATACTGATACTGTTGACGAGGGCGATAGTGTCAATATAGATGTTATGCAGAATGACACCGACAGCGACTCCTCGGTTTTATCGCCGATTGTCGTTGGCGCACCGAACTTTGGTTCAATTGTGTTGAACAGCAATGGCACCTTCACTTACATCCATGATGGCTCCGAAACCAACAGTGACAGTTTTTCTTATGCAGTTTTAGATGATCAAGGTGCAGTATCTGCTACAGCCGTGGTATCGCTGACAATTAATCCAGTAAACGACGCTCCTGTGGCGAATGATGATTCTGTGTCGCTTATGGAAGGTACTAGCATTGCGATTGATGTTCTCACTAACGATACCGATGCAGACGCGAATAGTTCTTTGGTTGCCACGGTGCTTAGCGCACCGCTGAATGGCAACATCGTGCCTAATGCGGATGGTACGTTTTCTTATACCCATGATGGCACTGAAACCACTTCAGACTCGTTTACTTATTACACTACAGATGAAAACGGTTCAGACTCCAATATAGCCACCGTGACTATAGATGTCTTGCCATTCAATGACGCTCCGGTCGCAATTAATGACTCGGTGGAGCTAAGTGAATCTGATGCACTCACTATAAATGTTCTTGCCAACGACAATGATTCAGATGGTGATGCATTAACTGTGGCGATTGTCACAGCGCCAATCAATGGTACGGCGGTAGTGAATTCTGATAACACTGTTCGCTATGTGCACGACGGTAGTGAAACACTAAGCGATAATCTCGAGTATGCCATTGACGATGGAAACGGCGGTTTGGCAATTGCCAGTGTTTCAATAACCGTAACGCCTGTGAATGATGCGCCAGTAGTGCTGCCGGACTTCGTTAGCGTGAACGAAGGCGATAGTATTTTTGTTGACTTGTTGCTTAATGACTCAGATGCAGAAAATGATGCCATAAGCTACAACATTCTGAGCCAACCTGTTAATGGCAATATTTTGCAAAACCCTGATGGAACGCTAACCTACACGCACGATGGCTCAGAGACACAAAGTGACAGCTTCAGCTACCAGGCAATAGACGCCAATTTGGCCACATCTTCGGTTACTAGTGTCACCATTGATGTTAACCCGGTTAACGACAGACCGGTCGCGCTTAACGATGCCGTTAGTGTGCTTGAGTCGGGCTCGATCGATATTGCCGTACTGCTCAATGATACTGATGCTGATCTTGATACCCTTAGCGTATCCATTGTTACTGGCCCCGGTAATGGTACAGTCACCGTTAACCCAGATAAATCCCTGCATTATTCACATAACGGATCAGAATCGGGCAGCGATTTTATAGAGTATATTGTCAGCGACGGTAACGGTGGCACAGCCACAGCAGGTGTTAGTATTACCGTTGTCGGTACTAACGATGCGCCAATTGCGGTGGATGACAGCAATGTGGTGGAGGAGGGCGGTACTGTTATCGTTGATGTTCTGCAAAACGATGCCGACGCAGAATTTGATAAGCTGTTTCCCTCTATTGTCAGCATGCCTAACCATGGCGCGGTTATTTTAAATGCCGATGGCACCTTTACTTACACGCATAACGGCTCAGAAACACTCAGCGATAGTTTTTCGTACGTTGTAACTGATGCAAATGGTGCAGTCTCACTGGCCGCAGTGGTGGTGTTTGATGTCAATTCACTTAATGATTCGCCGGCAGCAACGAATGACACAGCCACTGTATTGGAAGGCGGTGTCGCTCTTATTGATGTGCAATCGAACGATACTGACGTTGACAGCGCCGTATTGCTAACGGTTGTCAATGTAAATCCTTTGCACGGCAGTATTGTGGTTAATGCCAATGGCACGCTGAGTTATACGCATGACGGGTCGGAGACCACCACAGATTATTTTACTTACTCGGTGTTTGATAATTACGGCGCTTCATCTTCTGCCGAAGTTCGATTGTCAATTACGGCGGTTAATGAGAATGCACCGGTATTCGCGGCAGACCCAGGCATTTTTGAGGTCGTTGAGAATGCCAGCAATGGTTTGCTGGTAGGCTCGGTTTCTACGAGTGATACTGACATTACTGATGGTGTTGAATATTCGTTGATAGATAACGCCAATGGTCGTTTTCAAATCACCGACAGTGGAACGGTATATGTGCTCAATGGCACACTGTTGGATTTTGAGAGCAACGACACGCATAACATCACTGTTTTGGCAGCTGATAATGCTGGCAACACGGCTGTTACCGATATCGACGTTCAGGTTCTCAACGCCGTTGAATCAGTCACCGACTTTGACATCTCCGGCCCATTTAGCGTGGTGGAAAATGATGAAGGTTCTCCGGTGAATGGCGTTGTTGCCGCAATAGCCAGCGCTGAATCGGGGGTTATCAACTACAGTCTGACCGGCCAGGATGCATCGAATTTTTCTATCGATACAAGCACAGGTATGCTCAGTTTATCCAGTGGATACGCTTCCGATTTTGAATCCAATGACCGGTACAATGTGACTATTATCGCAGTTGATGCCACCGGTGTGAGCATAAGCCGTGACATTCAAATTAACGTTCTGGACATTAATGAGTCACCGCGGTTTACAGAACAGCAGCTTCTGGTATCTGTTTCGGAAGATATTCTGCAGGGTCAGCATGTTGCCACTGTGCAAGCCGTAGATCCTGATACCGATAGTTTGCACTACAGCATAATAGCCAGCAGCACTGAATCAGCATTTGTTATCGATGCCCAAACAGGTGATATCACTGTTGGCAACAGTGAGCAAATTGATTTTGAAATGTTAATTGAACACAATTTGGCTATCGAAGTTACAGACCCGGATGGGTTAGTAGATACTATTCCGGTAACCGTAAACATCACTGATGTCCTTGAAGTTATAGTTGAACCAGAACCAGAACCAGAACCAGAACCAGAACCAAATGTTTCATTGCAGCCAGTTTCAGAAACCATGGAACCTGGGTCATTAAGCGAGACGCCGAATCTGGGTGCAGCTGCGCCACAGCAGTTACCACAAATGGAATTATCGGTCATTGAACCAGTAACGGTGTTTCCGGTATTAGCACCTTTTATCTCCGAGTCAGTGGATGAAGTAGAGGATATGCCTGGTGCCACTCACTATGCGACAGAACAATCGCATAGTGAGGAGTCTGTTGCTGAAAGTCCTGAACAACCAGACTCAAACGGGGTTAGAGAAGATAAATCGAGTATCAGTTACCAACGCGCATTGAATTCAATGCTTATGATAGAGTCGCGCGTTGCGAAGGTCCAACTCGATAACGCATTCAACCCAGCCATAGCGAATGATATAAAAGCGATACATCGCGATATCAAACTTGAAGATAAATCTCCAGAGGAACAACTTGCCTCTATCCTGTCATTGAATCCGGTAGACATTAAGCTTGAAGACCGCGACCGAATACTGTGGCAAGTAGAAAACGCCGGGCTGGAATCCAGTTTGGTTGAGCTGGGCGATAAACTGAAAGAATCAGCCAAAGAACACGCAGTTTCTTCGAGTAACACTGAGGCGGTAGTTGGTGTGACGATTGGATTAACCAGCGGGTTTCTGGTTTGGATGCTTCGGGGTGGGGCGCTGCTTGCCAGCATGTTTTCCATCAGTCCCTTATGGAAGCAACTCGATCCACTGCCAATTGTTGACACAAAAGCGGGCGATGAAAACGATTTAGCTGTTGAAGACGAGGATGCCTTAGTTGAGCAACTGTTTGATGCGTCGCGTGGTTAAATTGCTTAGTGCATGGCCATAAA
The DNA here is from genome assembly GCA_938035525.1 of uncultured Granulosicoccaceae bacterium. GTDB lineage: Bacteria > Pseudomonadota > Gammaproteobacteria > Granulosicoccales > Granulosicoccaceae > Granulosicoccus. Next base: position 50,879 of record CALHOI010000046.1, on the reverse strand, counting down.
AAAGCCCTGATATACAGGGCTTTTTCTTTACGCTTTTCTTTGCTTTGGGCCTGACAGAATGTCAGCCAACTATATTGTGTCGATTTACTTGTCGTAAACAGATTCTTTGTTTAGATGCTTTACGATCAGGTAGTAAAATACCGGTCGCAGTTTTTGACGATTGCTTGATCCAATTGTATCAATGGCGTGTTGGATGGCTGCATCGGCTTCCGGGCCTTCAACCCCAAGCTTACGACTGACAAAACGTTCCTTCACGTTATCGAGTTCTTTTTTGTCTCCAGCCGCCACCAGATTAGCGTCCCGGTTGTATAAAGATGGTCCTAACCCTTTTGCAACGGCCGAAAGGAGTTTCTCGTCGCAATCCACATTGATGCTGGATAGCTGAGCTTTACAGTCGGTTATTGCTTCGTCGAACTTAGACATGATACCTCCATTAAATTTCAATACTGACCGCTAAGTTAGCCGTGTTTGGCACTGTGCGGGATACGTAAAAATGTGTTCACAAGCTGCAGGGCAGCGTTAACGTTACGGCACTGGAATGTGCTCTGACCTGCAGGCTCACTGACCGTCGCCATCTCTTAGCTAATAGTAAGCCGGGTGCCGAGACTGCGCAACAAACAGAGGCTTACAGGGCAACACATTCACAAATGATTAACATTTTGGAACGAAACTGCAAACTATTGTGTTACGAAACAGTACCAATACGGGTGTCAACACTTTAGCGTTTGTCAATTAACACCGTCACAGCACCTGGGGTTAGCCTGATTGTTAACTACTTTGTGACCTGGATTCTGCAGCGTACGAGTCGTATGACTGATTCGGTATGGTTAGTTTGTCTGAACCAATCAGGCCGTGTTCCTTGAATACCTTCTCTGCTGCTTCGTAGCCGATCTCGCTAATTCGTTTATATGATTTAAATTCCATCAATGGAATCTCACTGACATTGGGCTCGATTAACACATCAAGCATTGCTTTGGTTTCGTTGAGTCGGATAATGCTTTTAATGTCGGTAGACCTGAGTAGTGTTTCAACCAAGCGCGGGATACGAATTTTTTTGGCAAACGGGTTTAAACGTGATAACAATACTTGCCAACCTGAAAGCGATGTTCCGTAGTTGTAGTACGCTCGAATTTCAATTATCTGGCTCACATTGACCCCGATGATACTGCCGCGTCCGCCAAGTTGCTCATGCATGATATCGACAGGAAACGTATTTAACACTGCGCCATCAATTAATAACTGCCCAGACGGTGTTGGAACTGGGGAGAATATGCCGGGCAGGGAAATAGTGCTTCTGACCACTCGCCACAATGGGCCTCTGTCATGAACGACTTCTTTGCCATCAGCCAGATTGGATGACACGCAAAAAAACGGTATCCATAAATCTTCAATGCGTGATTCGCCATAAACCTCATGGCAGAATCTGGTCAGTTTTGCAGATTTCAATAGTGATGCCAGTGGCAGTGTATAATCGAAAAGTGCTTTTTTGTTTGCGAACACAGCCGATAAACTATTGATGTTTTCAGTATTTTGCCCCATTGCCATGGAAGCACCAAGCAACCCACCCATACTGGAACCACCAATATAGTCGATGTTGATTTCGTGCTCTTCAATTAATTTTTGCACGCCTAAGTGTGCATAGCCTCGTGCACCACCGCCACTGAACACAATGCCTCTTGCACAACCACAAATGCGGCGAGCCAAGCGTGCCATATGATCAACATCGTCGATGCGGATGTGATGATAGGCGTTGAGTTCTCGTTTGCGTAACCAACGTGCAGTGTGGGAGGGCTGTTTTGTGTCTTTGGCGTGTAGCAACACCAAATCAACTTTGCGATGATACCGAGCATTACTGAGCATGGCGCGCAGCTCGTGTTCGATATCGCGTAGCTTCGATGTGTTTTCTTTATCGGCATCCGCTAATAATATGATGCGGTCTGCCCGATTAATACATCGCTTGGTCCATGACGACATAACAGGGTCGGCAAGATACAAAATTTCCTGGTAACTGTTTTCTTTGTCGTCCAGCCATTCGGCTATGGCCGAATTAAAAACATCGGCAAAGTTTGTTTGGGCGACACCTTTTTTTCCGTACAAGGTATCGAAGGCCCTTGCATCAAGCAGCAAAGGATTGCCAAAGCAACGCATCTCGCGTTTGAGTTGATGCAAAAACCGACGCAGAGGTAACTTGTGGTCCAGGGGAATGATGGCAATGGTTTGGTCTTTCGCCTTGGCGTGCACACGTCGTGATTTTTCAACATGTCTTTGTACCACCAGTTTTGATAAGGGCATCAACATATCGGGACGTTTGGCAATGAGCTCATCAAACATGTCTTTTTTCAAAAACGCGACTGTGGACTCTCTTATGGCGTACACGGTTGCCGTACGTACAGAATCAGACATTAATGCAAGTTCACCCACGGTTTCCGGTGCGCGCACCTCGGCTAGCACAACCGTGTTGTTTTCACTGTTCAGTGTTTCAACCTGGAGGCGACCGGACACAACGATGTGTAAGCCGTCGGCTTCATCACCTTCTTCGATTAACACTTCGCCACTGGTGTAGTGACGAATAACAGTGCTGTCCAGCAAGGCATCCATGGTCTCGGTGTTAATGTCGCCAAACATATCGATGAACACCTTGGCCAACATGACCCTGCGCGATAGCTCTGCTGCCGTGTCATAAACATGGGCAAGAATGCCAGGATCTATATTGGCTAGCAGTTCAAACGCGACCCTGGGAAATCTGGCGACTTTGGATTTTTTTGCGGCAACGGCACTGACCAAATGAGTACCACCATTGACAACAGCGAAGTCACCCGCGGTTTCTCCCTTACAACGCGAATGCAAATAGAAATGTGTGCTTTCGTCTTTATTGGGTAAACAGAGTTGTATTTCTCCGTCGATAACCATGAAGAGTTCTTCACTTTTGTTGCCCTGGCTAAACAGCACGTCACCTTGCGACATATCGGAGAAACTGATGTGCGGGATCAGCGATTCCCAGCGCTGCTCATCAATTGAACGTACCAAAGGCAGCCGCTGTAAGGTCTTGAGAAGCTTGGATTCACTATTGAGCGGATTCATGGTGACATTTTTAGCACTTTTACAGACAACCTGAGCATTGCCCGGATTGTGCGTGATTTGCCTGATTAAAAGGTAAATTTCTCATGGTTTAGGTGATTACACAGCTTATATCGGGCCAACTGGGCCAGCAGCAGCGTACCGGGGCAAATATGCCTTTTGGATTGCCCGTGGGTTTGCCCACGGGTTTGTCCATAGGGAGAGATTTATTTCGCGTATCTCCCCAAATTGGAGAAATCAATCTGGCCAAAGTAGGCCGTACTTTTTTGCCCTGAATTATCGCCGTCCACCATAACAGCATAGCCGGAAATGCTGGTGACATCGATATTGAACAACTGTTTAAAATCCTCAACAATGTTGCGCCGCTGTGTCACCCATTGCCCCGTCATGGCATCGCCACCTTGCACTGCGATCATTATTGATTTTTTGGTAAACGGGTTTTTCCATATGGTGCCGGGCAGCTGATTGGAGGACCACACGTAATTGATTGCGACAGTGTTCCAGGGCAGCAAACCCTTTTTGACTGCAACGTACAGCCTTGCTGGAAAATCGTCACCCGATTTTGATCGCTCATCAATGTTCTGGTAAACAGCATCCACTTTCCATGTCCATTCTATCCAGGGAGTGTCCTGCAAATTAATGGTCTTTTCTTTGTACAACAGTGAAGCAGACTGGTCTGTGCTGGCCCGCAGCACGGTTTGATCAGCCATTGCAACCAACTCATAATGTGTGTTGCCAACAAATGACTTTTCTTCCCAGAGGGCTAATGACGCGTCAGGAAAGGAGCCAATAGGTTGATCGGCTGCGGTCGCGGTTGGCACCACGTAATATGCCGCCGCGATAATAGTGGCAAAAATGGCAGTCAAACGCTTTATGGGGCTTATCTTCATTTTGGATTAGGCGAGAAGCTCTGGCGAAAGTTCATCTTTTTGGGCCAGTATAAAGGTCTGTAAACACAGAATTGACGTAAAATGGGTGAGCTGTATTGCATTGTTGAGAACCATGTCAGAGACTCTTAAAACCCGCCGCTTCTGGTTGCTTGCCGCTGGCACCATAGCCACGATCTATGCGCTTATTCTAGTGGGTGGCATTGTACGGGCAACCGGCTCGGGCATGGGGTGCCCCGACTGGCCAACTTGTTTTGGGCAATGGATCCCGCCAACCAGTGAATCTCAGCTTCCGGCAAATTACCAGCAAATTTACGCGGACAGGGGTTACGCCGAGACTCAGTTTAACGTGCGTAAAACCTGGACTGAGTACCTGAACCGTTTACTTGGCGTATTCACTGGGTTCACCATTTTGCTCACGCTGATTTTTTCATTGCCTTTTCGTCGCTACGATGTTCGAGTCACGCATTTGGCGTTTGCAGGGTTTGTGTTGGTCGGTATTCAGGGCTGGCTGGGCTCACGTGTTGTCGCCAGTAATTTAAATCCAGTTTTAATAACCATACACATGCTTTTGGCGCAGGTCATTGTGGGTGTGGTTATTGCCGCCATTTTGCGCTCAGCCCGGTCTACACTGCAAAAAATAGATGTTAGTGGTTTGGCGAAAATGATCTACCCGTTGATCGTTTTATCGATGATTTTGGGTTTACTGCAAATGGTGCTTGGTACCCAGGTCAGGGAGGCGGTCGATCTCATCGCCAAACAAAGCAACTATGTGAACCGGCACTTGTGGATTGATAATTTACCCATGATATTTGCCGTACATAAATATTATGCCATTGGGTTGGTGGTGTTCAATGGCTGGCTGATTATGCAATTGGTAACCCACACAAAGTCGGCGTTACTGCACAGATTAAATTGGTTGTTGGCATTTCTATTATTAGGAACGACGGTCATGGGCATGTCCATGGACCGACTCAACCTGCCCATTTTTGCTCAACCGTTACACCTCTGGATGGCGTCGCTGATATTTGGCACCCAACTCGCCATATTAATCATACTGCGCTACGCACGTTCAAGCAGTTCAAGTGCCGTGCACGAAGACACGGTGCCAAGCACTTGAATTCTGAGTTGTTGTCGGTATAAACTGGGCATGCGTGCAGGATGTGCGCATAATCTTTATCAAGCATCGGGCCCGATCAATCATGCCTGATCGTCCTGAGTTCGAATAAAACGAACTCAACCATTTGAACAAGGAGGTTCATTCATGCGCTCTTTTTCCCGTTCGATTCTGTTGTTAATGTTGATTGCGCTTGCGGCTCAATCAACTGCCTACAGCCGCGCTAGCTTAGCCGGTCCGCTTGTTGATATTAATACTGCTAGTGCTGATGTGCTTGCTGGCATGTTGCCGGGTATTGGTCCAACCAAAGCAAAAGCGATTGTTGATTACCGCGATCTTAATGGGCCGTATCAGTCACTTGATGAGCTCACCAACGTCAAGGGCATTGGTGTGATTACACTCAATAAAATAAAGCCCTATTTATTTCAGGTTGGTCAGGGCCAAGAACAATCTCGCATGTTGCCTTCAGTGATCAGTCGTACACAGGTTATTTTAAATGCGTCGGGTCGAAACGCCGTGGAAAATCGCCAGAAAGTGACTGGGCAACATGGGGAATTCCATCGCGGTGACCGGCAGCAAGGGGTACAGGAACACGGACTACAGGAACACGGAGTACAGGAAAATAAGGCACAGCGCAGCGTCGACCAGCTCAACGGCGTTTTACAGCGCCAACCTGACGCTGGTGCACGCAAAGCCGTGCAAGCAGCGTTGAATATTGCACTTCAGTTTGCGCAAAAGAATAATCAACCATAATGCCAATACCCTTTTATCGCAGTTTTGGGTCTTTTGGTTTTCGCACTTTTGCAATTCGAACTTTCGTAATAAAGGGTGAGCTGGTATTAGGGTGAGCTGGTATTGGTTAGTCGCCATCGAATTCGCACAATATATGTACGTCTACGCCGAGTGACTCAATCAGCTTCTTGCCACCTAACGCAGGTAGGTCGATAATGAAGGCGCTGCCCACAATGTTTGCTCCAGAGCGTTGCAGGAGCTTTATGCCGGCCTCGCAAGTACCACCGGTAGCAATCAAATCATCAACCAACAATACACGTTCGCCTTTTTCAATGGCGTCAACGTGAATTTCCATGGTGGCTTCGCCATATTCAAGGGTGTAGTCCTCGTGCATGGTTTCGCCGGGTAATTTGCCTTGTTTGCGAATTGGCACAAAACCAACAGAGAGTTGATGAGCGATAGCACCGCCTAAAATAAAACCACGGGCTTCCAGTGCTGCTACTTTATCTATTGGTTGTCCAGCGTAAGGGTGGAGCAACATGTCGACGGCCATGCGAAAACCGCGAGGGTCCTGAAATAAAGTACTGACATCGCGAAACTGGATTCCTTTTTTAGGGTAGTCCGGTATGGTACGGATATAAGATTCGATTTTGTTCACTGTGTAGTACCTGAGGCCCGCTGGCTGGTATGGAAAGAGTAACATTTGTTAAGAGATAAGCCTGTTCAATCCGGGCAACAAATTTTGCGTGCTAGGATCGGGTTTTACTTATTGGTTTGGAGGTTGTATGAATCTTGTCGGTACATTAGGGAAATTACTGTTAAGCGGTGCCTTGTCTAAAGGCGGTTCAGCTGGGGCAGGTGGTTTGGGTTCGTTGCTTGGTGGTAGCGCTCAAGGTGGTAGCGGATTGGGTGGTCTGCTTGGGTCCCTGGCCGGTGGCGGTGCCAGCGGTGGCGGCTTGGGTGATTTGCTTGGTCAGCTTCAAGGACAACAGGGTGGTGGGTCAGCGCAAGCTGGAGGTGCCGGTGGGTTGCTAGGCGCTTTGCTAGGCGGTGCGGGCGGCGCAAACCCCAGTGCTAACAATACGCAAGGTGATATGGGCGCTTTATTAGGCAATGCGCTTGGGCAAAATGCCCCCGGAGCTCAAGCCCCGGCCCCAGTGACTACTGAACAAACCAATCAGGCGGCTTTGCTTATCCGTGCCATGATCAATGCGGCCAAAGCGGATGGTAATGTCGATGCACAAGAACAAGAAAACATTGTTGGCAAGCTGGGTGATATTGGTCCAGAGGAAGCTGCTTTTATTCGAGCTGAAATGCAGGCGCCCCTCGATGTGGACGGATTTATTAAAAGCGTTCCCAAAGGACTCGAGCAGCAAATTTATGTGTTGTCTTTAATGACCGTTAATCTGGACTCAAAAGCAGAAGCCGATTATCTGGATAAACTGGCTAAAGGCTTTCATATTTCTGAGCAAGCCTGCAACCAAATCCATGGGCAACTCAATGTGCCTCAGTTGTATACCTAAGTTCGTACACCACAGTAGGTAGACAAGTAAGTTTAATAAATTGGGTAACTACAAACCTCATTGCACGTGCTTGGAGCTTTAAAATGAAGAAACTAATTGGACTGCTGTTACTGCTGCCTATTACGGCATTTGCCAACGTTAACTTTTATGGTCAATGTAATTACGAAGGCCCAAGCGTTACGCTTGAGCCTGGCGAATACACAGCGGCCGATCTTGCCAAGCGCGGTATCCCTGACAACGCTATTGCCGCTGTCAAATTTGAGAAGGGGTTCGTGGTAACACTGCATGAGGATGATGGCTTTAAAGGTCGCTATGGCACGCTAAAGAGCTCAGACTCTTGTCTGGAAAATAACAACTTTAACAACCTTGTCAGCTCTCTTACTATTAAAGCGCCAGAACAGGCTTTTGGTCAAAAGGAATCAATCCTGTTTGGTAATTCGAGTCTGGAAGCAAAAAAACCCGCCAACGTTAAAGGCCAGGTTACAGTTTATTCTGACTGTAACTACGCTGGTCTGGCAGCCGTGCTGCCGGTAGGTGATTACAACCTGGCTCAACTGAAAAAATTTGGTTTGGCCAACAACGAAATTTCTTCGGCGAAAGTGCCAAAAGGCATGAGCTTAACCGTCTTTGAAAACGACTTTCTACGCGGTGATTCGGCCTCAACCTCTGGTGATGTTAAATGTATTGATACCGGTGATTTTGCCAATCGTATAACGTCGGTTTCGGTAACCGGTGGCAATGATCTGGCCGTTGCCGCCACTGCGCCTGCGGCCAAAGGCGCAGTGACAGTGTACGATCAATGTAACTACACAGGCCAGTCTGCGGCTTTGCAAGTGGGTGAGTACACAAACGCCGATTTAAATGCGTTGGGCATCAGCAACAACACTATTTCAGCGTTGCAAGTGGGTGAAGGATACCAGGCAGAACTTTTTATCAATGACTTTTATCGTGGCGATTCGGGCACGCTGAGCACAAATAATCCGTGCTTAATTGGTCGTTACAATGACGCCATCACATCGATAGTGGTTCGCAAGGTTGATGGTGCAACCGCCACTGCTGGAGCCGCGAAAATGGTTGCAACCGTTTACGAGCACTGTAATTTTCGCGGTAGCAGTGCAGAGCTGCCGGTCGGCAGGCACAGTGCGTCGGCTTTAAAAGACTTGCGTATTGCCCAAGATACAGCGTCTTCGATCAAATTGTCTCCGGGGTTTCGGGCCACTTTATATGAGGGTGCCAATTTTAATGGCAAAAGTGTGGTTGTAACGGGTGATGATGATTGTCTGGACAACGATGATCTAAACGAAAAAGTGTCATCCATCGTGATTGAAAATTCAGCCGTAAAAGCCATCAGCAAAGCCAAGGGTGGTGATTTTGTGTCTCAGCCAAATCAATCAAGCACGTCCAAATCTGATGATCTGGTAGCAGGGCTTACCTGTGTACAACAGTTTGTTGAGAAAAATGCCTGTGACGAGCGCCGTTGGGAGACCATGGAAGCGCGTTGCCAGTTGGCTCGAGTTGACGAACTCAGCGATGGCTATCTGGAAGGGCATGTTGCAGCGGGAAATTGCAATGCAGAGTTGTGGGATGAGCTTGTTCGTCGAACAGCCAACCCGCATTTACGTTAGTTTTGCAAATCAAAACTATTTAGGCTTTACTCAATATTTATCCGGACTTTAACGACAATGATGCTTCGTAATATAGTGATTGGTAGTCTTGCATTGGTGTTATTCAGCGCGTGTAGCACTGTTAAGTACAACACACTTGAAAAAGTGGGTATTCACAAGCGCGACATTCTAGTGGCAAACGTAAAAGATGCGCGTGATGCCCAAAAAGATGCACAAGAGCAATTTAAGGATGCGTTAGAGCGATTTGGCTCTGTTGTACAAATTGAGGAGACAGGGCTGAAAAAAGCCTACAACCGACTCAGTGACGAATATGACGACAGCAGGGACGCCGCTGAAGAAGTATCCGAAGAAATCGACGATGTCGAACAAGTTGCTGAAGATCTGTTCAAGGAATGGGAACAAGAGATAGAACAGTACACCAGCGCTGACCTGCGTAATAACAGTAAAAACCAGCTGCGTGATACGCAAAGCCGTTATCAAGAAATGCTGACCAGCATGCAGGCTGCTGAGCGCAGTATGGAACCGGTTCTGAAAACCTTTAAAGATAATGTTTTATTCTTAAAGCATAATCTGAACGCACAAGCAGTTGGATCGCTGAGAAATACGTTCGCCAATCTTGAAGGTGATATTGATCGTCTAATTGATCAAATGAATCAATCGATTGCGCGATCAAATGAATTTATTGCGCAAATGGAGCCCGCCAGTTAGCGCTGCTAAGCCTACTGAGCCGACCAGGCCCGACCACACACTACTGACATGGCAGATGACGCAGATACACCACCGACTATCGACGACAGTCCTTTGTCTCTTGATGACAAACTGAATTTGGAAACCGGCCAAATTGCCTGGTCTGAATTAGTGCGCCATTTCGCACGTGGCGTTGTTATCAAGGTTTTAGAGGGGCGAGATCTGGTTGAAGTTGCGAATTGTCTTGCCAGAGACGATACAAATCAGTTAAAACTGTGGCTAGACGATAAATCGGTTGCGCGTGCATCCGATGACGATGCAAGAGACTGGACTGCTCGTGAACCGGATTTCTGGTGCGTTGTCACCGCGCCATGGGTGCTGGTACAAGAACACAATAAAACCAATCCCACCGTGCATTAGCTATTCAGACCTCTGCAGGGAGTGATATATGAAATTTGTTTCAGTACTGATAGTCACTTGCCTGGCGTCTGCGCTTTATTCAGCTCAAGCGATTTCTGATGACAGTGAAGACAAAACGTCGCTTACCACGCAGTCAGCGCAAAGTGACGCCGCATTTTCAGAGCAACAAAGGTGGGATATCAAGCGTCAGGTTATGTCCAAACCTGGAGTTATGCTCGATATGGCAAACATGACTGACAACGGCTACAGCTGGAAAAATGATGTGGTTTGGGCGGGTGAAGGACTGCCCATCGATGAAAAGTGGTACGTGGCCGGATTCCTGTTTCAACGTCCCGGTTATAAATCAGTCTGGCTACAGTATGCGTTTCGGATAAATGACGAGACTGGGCAGTTGCGCAACGTACAGCGATGGTATGGCGCTGGTTCAATTCGATAACAAGGTTGGTTATGCCGGTTTAATATCGTCCGATTTAAGCTCAGGCAGATTTTTTGAAACCACCTGCATGTTCAATTTGTTCAACTTCAATTTTTTCAACTTCAATTTTTTCAACTACGCTGGGCAGTTCGGCGGCGGGCACTGGCTTTGAGTAATAGTATCCCTGTATTAAGTCGCAGCCCAAATTATTAATGGCAATTAACTGCTCATAAGATTCAATTCCTTCAGCGACGGTTGCTAAACCCAGGCTGTTTGCCAGGGCGATGATGCTGGCTGCAATGGATTTTTCAGAGTTTGACTCGTTGAGATCTTTTACAAAAGAGCGGTCTATTTTCAGTATATCAACAGGTAAGTCCTGAAGATAACTCAGTGATGAGAAGCCTGTGCCGAAGTCGTCCAATGCGATATTAATTCCGGCCTCCCTTAGAATTTTTAGCTGAGTAACAACAGATTCTCTGTCGTTCATTATAAAGCTTTCTGTGATCTCGGCTTTGAGTTGATTTGGAGGCACTTCATTTTTATTTAGTAGCTCAATAACTTTGCTGGCGAAGTTCGAGTCGAGAAACTGAGGTGTTGCAATGTTAACGCTCATACTGAACTGCTTTTCAGCACTATAACCCCACGTTTTGAGCGTCTGGATAGCTTCTTCCATAATCCACAGGCCCAGCTCATCAATGAATCCTGATTCTTCTGCTATGGGTATAAATTCGAATGGAGATACCTGGCCGCGCTCTTCGCTGTTCCAGCGTATGAGGGCTTCAACGCCACACACAGTACCGGTTTTCCAACATACTTGCGGTTGATGCCAAAGTTCAAATTCGTTTCTTACCAATGCAGCTTGAAAAAGGCTTCTCAGCTCATTTTTTCCGCGAATTTTCTCAGCAACCAGCTTGTTGAAGTGTTGAATCTTACCGTTACCCGCATGCTTTGCCTGATACATTGCCATATCGGCGTGGTTCAGTAGTTCAGAAAATGTGTGGCCATCCTGCGGGTAGTAACTGATACCGATGCTAACGCCAATATTAATTCTTAGCTGGTCAATGCGGATGGGTTCACTGATGCTGTCATTAAAACGTTTTGCTAATTCGTCGATATTACACTCATGTTTTTTTAGGTTTACCATGAGTGCAAACTCGTCCCCTCCCATGCGAGCCAGAACGTCTCCTGATCGAGCGCAGTTTTTCATACGACTAGTACAAATTTTTATAACTTGATCACCGATATGATGACCGTAAGCATCATTGACAGCCTTGAAACCGTCTAAATCGAAGAACATGATGGCGAACTGCTTTTGATTGGATTTGGAATCAGTACTGTCGGCTGCGGCGTTTACAATTTCTGTACATCGGTCCTTGAATAGACGGCGGTTAGAAAGGCCTGTTAAGCTGTCATGACCGGCTTGATGATGTACCTTGCTTAGCAAATCATTACGCTGTAGCGCTGTTGACATTTGACTTATCATGGCTTGAAACGTATTAGCTTCGTTTTCATTGAAATCGCACTTGTCAGCGCTTTTAGTAATAATAATGACACCCCATGGCTTTTTGTCAAAACAAATCGGTACACACATTGTGCTGCCGATATTGTGTATTCGGCGGTACTCGTGAACTGCCTTTGATTCTCTAGGGTCTTCAATATTTCTGTTTATTTGAGCAAAGGCTCTATTGTCGAAACACCAATAACTAATGCTGTGCTGACTAAGCGACTCAACTTTTTGCTCAACAGACCGGACATCACCATTTGTAACTCGATAGGCGGAGTGTGTGCGCAGTGTATCGCTAAGATCTGAGTTGTGATAAATATTGACTCGCTGCACATCAAAAATATCAATCAAGTGCTCACTAACACATTTTAAGGTGTTGTCCCAATCGGTAGATTGGTACAAGGTATCTCCCAGCTTGTTAAGTGTTCGCATGCGATGCAGTTCTTTGGCTTGCGCCTCCAGCTGCTTTGTATAGAAAATAGAAATTGAGGCAACCTTGGTGATTTCCCTGAGCATGGGTATCTGAGCGCGCAAGTCTTCTTCGATCGATGCTGTTATAAAGGCAACGCCAAAAACTTCATTTGAAAACGATAATGGTATCGAGACCGCTTTTACTTCTTCGGGAAATAACACAACTTGGCTGCCAAACTCTTTGTTGTAGGCATCTGTGTATTCACAGTTTCCAGACTCCCATGCTTTTGCAGAAAGACCAACGCCGCGAGTTCGCGTATTGCCAATTAATTGTTCTTTAAACGCACCACTGGCTGCAACGACCTGTAGGTAGTCTCCAGTTTCGTGCACCATGTGTAAATAGGCGCCGTTTGCGGCAGTTAGTCTGGTTATCTCAGCTGAGATATATTCCAGTAGGTTTTCCAGCGACTCCTGGTTCATCATTTCCACAGCTGCATCACTGAGTTTGGATAATTGGGCTATAACTGTTTTTAGTGATTCGTACCTGCCCAACAACTCCGAATAATTCCTCTGTGTGCCCTGTTGTTCACTGCATTGCACAGTGACCAGTTGTTGCGAATTGTGCTTTGGTGAGGCCATGTTATTGTGGGAGAACCCTATAGTCAGAAAACATCCGATTATTCGGTGTGAATGTCAGATTCCCTGCCAACAAGCATCTATGTATACGTAGCGGCCGCTGCCTGGCATTTCGCAGCGGCAGCCGTCTCATTTCAGCGCGATGACGCAACAAAGGATCGAATTTGGGGTTACTTCCACATGTGATTTGAGCCTTTATTGGGTTGGCTCATCCTGTTTTAACTGGCTGATCCAGCAAAGTGTCAATGAGGTCTTCGGCTGCTTCAACCACGACGGTGCCAGGAGGGAAGACGGCGCAGGCACCGGCTTTGCGAAGTGCGTCGACGTCTTGTGGTGGAACCACACCGCCAACCACGATTAAAATATCCTCCCGGCCTTGCTCGCTTAATGCGTGGTGCAGTGCCGGTACCATGGTTAAGTGGCCGGCAGCCAATGAACTAACACCAATCACGTGAACATCATTTTTGATTGCTTGCGCCGCCACCTCGTCCGGGGTTTGAAATAGTGCACCGATATCCACTTTAAATCCCAGGTCGGTAAAAGCTGAAGCAATGACTTTTTGCCCTCGATCGTGGCCGTCTTGCCCCATTTTTGCCAACAGTGCGCGAGGCTTTTTGCCGTAGCGCTTAGTAAACAAATCCACTTTTGTTTGCACTTCGGGCACCCCTGTATGGTTGCCCATGGCCTCTTTGTAAACACCACTAATGGATTGTATTTGTGCGACATGACGGCCGTATTTTTGTTCCAGGGCCGCTGATATTTCGCCAACGGTTGCCCTGGCTCTGGCAGCATCAATTGCCAGCGCAAGCAAATTATTCTCGCTGGAATTGCTTTGCCTGGACTGCGCAGCATTGGACAGTGCCGCATTAGACAAAGCCGCTATTGCCGCTGCGTGTGCGTTTTCATCTCGATTGGCTTTGAGGTGGGCCAGTTTTTCTGTTTGCTCTTTTAGTACAGCCGCGTTATCCACTTTAAGCACATCAACCGGGCGCTCGTTGTCCACTTGGTATTGATTAACACCGACAACGGTTTGCGCCCCTGAATCTATGTAAGCTTGAGTTCTTGCAGCAGCCTCTTCAATGCGCAGTTTAGGTATACCCGCCTCAATGGCTTTTGCCATTCCCCCTTGCGCTTCCACTTCCTGGATGTGTGTCCAGGCTTTATCCTCAAGTTGCCGGGTCAGCGTTTCCATAAAATAGCTACCGCCCCAGGGGTCGGCTGTGTGACAGGTACCAGCTTCGTGTTGCAAAAATAATTGTGTGTTGCGTGCAATGGCAGCCGAGAAGTCGGTTGGTAATGCAAGGGCTTCATCAAATGCGTTTGTGTGCAGTGATTGCGTCTGCCCGCTGGCGGCGGATAGCGCTTCTACACAGGTTCGAGTGATGTTGTTATAAACATCTTGCGCCGTTAAGCTCCAACCCGATGTCTGACAATGTGTTCGCAAACTCAATGAACGCGGGTTCTTCGGCTTAAATGGTTTAACCAGTTTTGCCCACAAGGTTCTGGCCGCTCGCATTTTAGCTATCTCCATATAGTGATTCATACCGATAGCCCAGAAGAACGACAAGCGAGGTGCGAAGTCATCGACTTGCATGCCAGCTGCAACACCGGTACGCAAGTATTCGATGCCGTCTGCCAAGGTGTAGGCCAACTCTAAATCGGCGGTAGCACCGGCCTCCTGCATGTGATAGCCAGAGATACTGATGCTGTTGTACAGCGGCATGTGCTGCGAAGTGAATTTAAAAATATCAGCCACTATTCGCATGGATGGGGCAGGTGGGTAAATATAAGTGTTGCGCACCATAAACTCTTTAAGAATATCGTTTTGTATGGTGCCGCTGAGTTTTTCTGGTGGCACGCCTTGTTCTTCGGCTGCAACAATGTACAACGCCAATATGGGTAACACAGCACCATTCATGGTCATGGATACACTCATTTTGTCCAGTGGAATACCCTCAAACAAAGTTTGCATATCAAGAATCGAATCTATCGCTACGCCAGCCATACCCACATCGCCGGCAACGCGTGGGTTATCTGAGTCGTAGCCTCGGTGCGTTGGTAAATCGAACGCAACTGATAAACCCTTTTGTCCGGCAGCCAGGTTGCGTCGATAAAACGCATTGCTGTCTTGCGCGGTAGAAAAGCCGGCGTACTGCCTGACCGTCCAGGGTTTAGTGACATACATGGTGGGATAAGGACCACGTGTGTAAGGTGCCAGGCCAGGGAAGCTATCGCTAAATTGTGCGTGTGCCAAATCCGTGCTGTCGTACAAACGCTTTATGTCGATTTGCTCTGGTGTGGGTTTTACCGGGTTTGGTGTGTTTTCACCAACCCGTGTGCCTAAGGCGGCTGGTGCATCAAGGTTGTTAAAGCTGAATGGTTGATTCATGATGTGGCCTCAAAGCTCTGTGCATCCCTTTTTACAATCAAGGCTCTGTCTGAAAGCGCAGTTTCAGGTGCTGTGTTATTCAGGTTGGCCGTGTCTTCAGGATTCACGTATCGATTAACGCCAACTTGCACATCTTGTTCGTCGCTCAGTCGTTGAATGCGTTGCTTCTGGCTATGGGCTATTGCAGTTTGGTACCGACCGGTTTGCAGTGCGTCAATCAGGCCGCCATCGCGCTCTAGTTGCTGCAGGCTTTGCCAGCAGGCATTGCTCAATGTTGTACTGATGGTTTCTACCGAGTAGGCACCGGCCATTGGGTCGTGCACAAAGTTTAAATGCGATTCTTCGCTGACAATAATAGGAATATTTCGTGCCACACGAGCCGATAATGCAATGTCTTTATCGAGAAACTGGTTGTCGATGTAATTGTGTGGGTGTATCACAATGCTTTGCGCGCCACCCATTGCAGCGGCAGTCGCACTACTGACATTACGTAAGTGATTATTCCATGGACTCATCAGTGATTGCATGCGTTTGGATGACTCAACGGTCAGTTGGCAACCAGGCTTTTCTGCGCCCATCGCGGTGGCAACGTGATGCCACAGTGATTTTAAAACACGCAGTTTGACCACGTTGCTTAACAGGTCAGCGTCGCACGAGAGTTGAAAGGCCAGTGTGTCGCAGGCGTCTTGAGCCTTGATGCCTGCATCCAGCATAGATTGCATGTAAATGGATGCGGTCGCAATGGTGGCCACCAGCTCTTGTTCGATGCTGCCGCCGGCATTGTGATAGCAGCTGGCGTTAACGCAAAGGGTTGTTGACTTGGGTAAGTGTTGTAGCGTGTGTTTTGCAAGTTTTACCAGCTCGTTCAGCAATACTGGCAAATCGATTTGCGTGTCTCCGGTTTGTGCCATGTAGCCAATCGGGTCAGCATTAAATGCAATGCAGGTTTCGGTGGTGGGCACACCGAGTTTGGCAAAAACAGATTCTATTGTTTTGGCATTAGCAGAGAAGTGCTTGCCACTTAGTAGGCTGACTGGGACGATGTTTAACTGTACATCTTTTAAAATAGCCAATATGTCGGCGGCACTCAGCGTGGCGCTTTGGTCGGTATCATCCAGTGCCTTATTTTCCAGAGACAGTTGCAAAGAACTGATGCCACCAGCTAGACCTGCCAGCACATTTGCGTTTTTTACTGAGTTTGTATTGCCCAGCACTGCCAAACGATTGTCCCAGCGTTTTAGCGGCGACGGTAGCAGTGCTGTTTGGCTTTCTGGTCTTCGGGTGTAGAGCGGGTGTGTTGTTATTTGACCGGGCGTAATACGTGTCAGTGACTCCAGCGATTGTCCTTTCAAGCTTTTTTCGGCCAATGCTTGCCATTGCTCAACTGTCTGTTGATCGAAAGACACAGGATTTGAAGCTGTGTTGTTTTGATTGTTGCTGGCATCGATCATGGCTGGAATTTGACCTGTATTTCAGTAAAGCACCCGACAAGGCTAATTGTATCAAATGCTACGATCGCCTTAATGTGCGCACCATAAAGCGGCCCGGGTGCAATAACGAAGACCAATAAGCCAGTTGTGATGCTTTGTTTTGGGGCTCAGCACCATGGTGAGTCAGGTAGTTGGCCAGCAGTCTGGCGCATAAGGGGGCGCTGACTATGCCGCGCGAGCCGAAGCCACCAATCACTGATAATCCTCGATGGTAGCTGGCTGCCGGGAACCTGTGTTGGGGTAAACCGTTTTTGAGTAAAGCATAGTCTTGCCTGTAGCGACTTAAGTCGGGCATTGGACCCAGCACAGGTAGGCGGTCGGGTGTGGTGCTGCGCACCCCGCTAAAACCAGCCACCTCATCGCTGACCCGTATTGTTGGTAGAAGCTCTTTTAATGCTTGTCGGTTTTTTTCGTGTTCCTCTGGCCTAATCTCACGACTCGTGGCATTGCGGGTAAAGCTGGCGCCAACAATAACGTTGTCACCATCGGGGATAACATAGCGTTTGCCAGTGATAACTTTGCGCAAAGGATTTTCGCCAAGAACTCGAAAGCAACTGGTTTGTCCGCTGGCTGGTGTCATAGGCAAATCTATGGTTTGGCTAAACTGGTTTAAGCACTCACCGTTGGCCAGTACCAGCTGTGCACATTCCAGTGTTTGTACATCGCTGTTACCTTGATTGCATGATTGTGTATGCACACGCCAGCCGCAGTCGGATGGTTCTATCGAACACACAAGGGTGTTTAAACGAATATTGATGTTGTCATGCTGAACTAATCCATGACAAAGCTGAGCAGGGTTAAGCCAACCGGCTTGCGAAAAATGTAGAGCCGCAGAGCGTAATGCGATACCGGCTTGTGCGCTGGCTTGATCGGCGTTACAGCTGACATAACTTTTATTGTCAGGATAAGGGTTGTTGAGCAGCTGCAATACTCCGCAGGCCTTAAACGCTGCGTGCTCGTTAAGATGTTCGTTCGTGTTCAGTAAGCTAAGCAGGTAGTTAAATGCGGTGTCATAAAACTGATCGGCTAAATTGGCGTCGCGCGTCACAAACGGTTTAACAATACCAGCTTCGTTTGCTGATGCGCCTGCGGCAATGTGCTCAGCAGCATCAAGCAATAAAACCGGCACATCCTGCTTTGCCAATGCGAACGCTAAATGACAACCGGCAAGTCCGGCACCCACAACAATAACGGGTGTGTTTGTCTGTTTAGCGTTTAACGGTTGTGGTGGAGATGTTGGTAAAGCAAACCACGGTGGTGTCGTCATGGTGTTGCCTGCCGCAAATAATGAACGGTTAGCTGACTGTGTAGTGTGATTCGACGTATTGCTGAACAATGCCCTGAAATTCTTCGGCAATGTGATCGCCCTTGAGCGTTACAGATTTCTCACCATCAATATAAACCGGTGCCGTTGGGCGCTCACCCGTGCCCGGCAAACTGATACCAATGTTGGCATGTTTACTTTCACCTGGACCATTGACCACGCAGCCCATGACAGCCACCGACATGTCTTCAACGCCAGGGTGTTTTGCTTTCCAGTCGGGCATGCTGTCGCGCAAATAGGTTTGTATGCGATCAGCCAGCTCTTGAAAGTATGTGCTGCTGGTTCGGCCGCAACCCGGACAAGCCGTGACCATAGGTGTAAACGAGCGCATGCCCATGGTTTGCAAAATTTCCTGACCAACAATGACCTCGCGTGTGCGATCGCCGTTGGGTTCGGGCGTCAATGAAATTCTTATGGTGTCGCCAATGCCTTGCTGGAGTAACACTGCCAAGGCTGCAGTGGAAGCAACTATACCCTTTGAGCCCATACCTGCTTCGGTCAGCCCCAAGTGCAAACAATAGTCTGAGCGACTTGCCAGCGTTTCGTATACTTGCACTAAATCCTGCACTCGGCTCATTTTGCACGAGATGATAATTTTGTCTTTGCCCAGCCCCAGTTCATTGGCTCGTGCCGCGCTTTCCAGCGCCGACGTTATAACCGCTTCGCGGTTGATGTAGTCCAGCGGTTTTGGGTGTTCAGCTGCCGCGTTTTCATCGAGCATGCGAGCCAGTAAGTCTTGATCGAGGCTTCCCCAATTTGCGCCGATTCGAACCGGCTTGTTGTTTTTTATTGCAATCTCGATCATTTGAGAAAACTGTTCGTCGCGCTTGCTACCGCGACCCACGTTGCCCGGATTAATTCGGTACTTTGCCAAGGCTTCAGCGCACTCTGGTACAGACGAAAGCAGCTTGTGTCCGTTAAAATGGAAGTCGCCAACCAAGGGTACGTCAACGTCCATTTTCAGGAGTCGTTCACGAATCTCTGGTACGGCTTGTGCGGCGGCTACCGTGTTGACGGTTATTCTGACCAATTCTGACCCGGCTCTGGCAAGATCAGCCACTTGCGCGGCGGTACGAATTGCGTCCTCGGTGTCGGTATTGGTCATCGACTGGACTACAATAGGCGCAGCCCCGCCCATAGTAATGTTGCCGACTTGAACTGATTGTGTGTGTTTGCGAGGCATAATAGGTGCAAATTGGTTGATTTAGCGGGCTCCGGGCCATAGGTTTACGGGTGCCAAAGCTACTAGCTTCCTAGTTTATCGTTATCTGGGTGGCTGTGTATGGTTGACGCTCATAGGTTTGTGCATTTGGTGTACAAAACGCACAAAGTACGAGACGACGAGCAGGGATAACCATTCCTGCACGAACAAGTAAAGCGACGTGCCATGACAACAAAAATGGACATCGAATTCAGCGATCGCGAGCAACGAATATTAAAGTTGCTGGTTGATCATTACATTTCCGAGGGGCAGCCTGTGGGCTCGCGCACGCTGTCGCGTATGCCCGGCATAGACATCAGCGCGGCCTCGGTCAGAAATGTCATGGGCGATTTAGAGCAAATGGGCTTGTTAAAATCCCCACACACATCAGCAGGGCGTATCCCCACTTCAAAAGCCTGGCGCGTGTTTGTTGACACCATGCTTGAAGTGCAGACTCTGGACAACAAAGCCATCAACGAATTTCGCAACGTGCTTGACCCAAAAATGGGCGAACAGGCTCTGGTCAAAGCGGCATCAAATTATCTGTCCGGGTTTACTCGCATGGCAGGTATGGTGACCGTGCCCAAGCATGAAGGCAAAGCGCTGCAGCAAGTTGAATTTCTGCCCTTATCTGACAGGCGCATTTTGGCCATCCTTATAATGAATGACAGCGAAATCCAGAATCGCATTATCCACGTCGATCGTGACTATAAAAAAGATGAGCTCGAAGCCATCTCCAAACAGCTTAATGCTGAGTATCTGGGTAAGTCCTTACAAGAAATGCGAGACCTTATTCTTGACGAATTGCAAAACCGTCGTGATGCCATGAGCGATGCTATGCAATTCATGATAGATGTTGCGGGTGAGGTTTTCGTAGAACCTGACACCCACGACAATGGCAATGACATGATTGTGGCTGGCGAGACCAACCTGATGCGTCATGCCGACCTGAACAACATGGAAACGTTAAAAGAGTTGTTTGATGCGTTTAACAGCAAGCGTGATATCTATCATTTGCTTGAACAATGCGTGTCGGCCGACGGCGTGCAAATTTTTATTGGCCGCGAATCAGGTTACGATGCCCTGGGCGAGTGCTCATTGGTTACCGCGCCCTACGAGTCCGAAGGTAGCGTGCTCGGCGTGTTGGGCGTAGTTGGCCCCAAGCGCATGCCCTACGATCAAGTGATTCCCATTGTTGATGTGGCGGCAGAATTATTAAGCGCGGCCTTGAACTCTAGAACATAGCAGTTATCATTCACACCTGAATATTGACCCGCCTGTGCGGGTCACCATTGCCCTATAACGGAGAACACATGACGCCCGAAAACGACGTCAATAAAGAATCTGATCAAGACGACATCGACAACACGGATGAGGTTGAAAATGCCTCGGCCTTCACTACCAGCAAAGATGCGAACAAGGATGCCAAAAAGGACGCCCAGCCCGATGAAAAAGCGGTTGTCGAATCAGCATCGAGAGATGTAGATAACGGTGTTGAGAACGAGGATGAGCCTGACCGTGAGCCGGTGACTGCGGCAGATGCAGAATCTGATGACACTTCAGCTGAAACAGAGTCAGACTCCCCGGATGATCAAGAGGATGACATCGACCGGGCTGCCAGTGCGCAGGCAGAAAGCGCGCAGAGCGACGCTGACAGCGACGACCCACTGGGTTTTGGTAACCAGCGAATGGACGGCGATGCGCTCGATGGCGAAGATAACCCGCTGCAAAGTCAGCTTGAGCAGGCTGAGGCCAAAGTCGCCTCTCAGGCAGATCAGCTGATACGCATGCAGGCCGAAATGGAGAATCAGCGAAAGCGGGCACAGAATGATGTCACAAAAGCGCATAAATTCGCGCTTGAGAAAATTGCGCTCGATTTACTGCCAGTCAGAGACAGCCTGGAAATGGGACTGCAGGCGGCTACGGCAGAAGATGCGGACCCAGCCAAGATCGTTGAAGGGTCAGAGTTAACGCTTAAAATGCTTACGCAAGCGCTTGAAAAATATAATATTGTTGAAGTAAATCCAATCGATGAGAAGTTCGATCCGGAGTTTCATCAAGCCATGTCCATGCAGCCTGTTGAGGGTAAAGAGCCCAACACCGTCGCCGGGGTCATGCAGAAAGGGTACACATTGAACGATCGCTTGATCAGACCAGCGCTGGTGATGGTGGCCAAATAATTGACCTTATTAGAAAAAAGGCAAGAAAAGCTATTGAATTTGCTTTTTGATGCCACAGGTTGATTGTCAGAAGACAGAAGGTGCCTTTCAAAGGGCCTTCATAATTTTTAGTTTTAGTTAAAGGCAGCAAAGTATGGGAACCATTATAGGCATCGATCTCGGCACGACTAATTCGTGTGTCGCGGTTATGGAGGGCGGTAAGCCCCGCGTTATCGAAAACTCTGAAGGCGATCGAACCACGCCCTCTATTGTCGCGTTCAGCGAAGATGGAGAAGTGGTGGTGGGTCAGCCTGCCAAGCGTCAGGCAGTAACAAACCCGCAAAACACACTTTATGCGGTCAAGCGATTGATTGGTCGGCGCTTTGATGAAGAGGCCGTGCAAAAAGATATCGATCTGGTTCCGTACAAAATCGTTAAAGGCGACAACGGCGATGCTTGGGTAGAAGCTGCCGGTGAAAAAATGGCACCACCTGAGGTAGCTGCGCGCGTGCTAATGAAAATGAAGGCAACCGCCGAAGAATACCTGGGTCAAGATGTCAGCGAAGCGGTTATCACTGTACCTGCGTACTTCAACGATTCGCAGCGCCAGGCAACAAAAGATGCCGGCCGCATTGCGGGTTTGGATGTGAAGCGCATCATCAATGAGCCCACGGCAGCAGCGCTTGCTTATGGTATGGACAAGCAACGCGGTAATGGTCAAATTGCCGTATACGATTTAGGTGGCGGTACGTTCGATATTTCAATTATTGAAATCGCAGAAGTCGACGGCGAACACCAGTTTGAAGTGTTATCAACCAATGGTGATACGTTCCTGGGTGGTGAAGATTTTGACAACCGACTCATCGACTACCTGGCTGATGAATTCAAAAAAGAAAGTGGCATCGATCTGCACAGTGATCCTTTAGCACTGCAACGTCTTAAAGAAGGTGCTGAGAAAGCCAAAATTGAATTGTCCAGCACTCAGCAAACCGACGTGAACCTGCCTTACATCACGGCTGATTCATCTGGTCCTAAGCACCTTAATATTAAAGTCACGCGGGCAAAACTTGAGTCGCTGGTAGAAGACCTGGTTCAACGCACCATCGACCCTTGTCGTACGGCTCTAAAAGATGCCGGTTTAAGCGCCTCAGACATCAATGATGTCATTATGGTGGGTGGTCAAACACGCATGCCTAAAGTCCAGGAAGTGGTTAAAGACTTCTTTGGTAAAGAGCCACGTAAAGACGTTAACCCCGATGAAGCTGTTGCCATTGGTGCATCGATTCAGGGTGGTGTTTTAGGTGGACAAGTAAAAGACGTGCTATTGCTGGACGTAACACCTTTGTCTTTGGGTATTGAAACGTACGGTGGTGTGATGACCAAGCTCATCGACAAAAACACCACAATACCAACCAAGGCGCAGCAGGTGTTTTCCACCGCTGACGACAATCAAACTGCTGTTACCGTGCACGTATTGCAGGGCGAGCGAGAGATTGCAGGTGGTAATAAATCACTGGGTCGATTCGACTTGGCAGATATTCCTCCAGCACCGCGCGGCGTACCGCAAATTGAAGTGTCCTTCGATATCGATGCCAACGGCATCATGAATGTATCGGCCAAAGACAAGGCAACCGGTAAGTTGCAGTCCATTGTCATCAAGGCTTCCAGTGGTTTATCGGAAGAAGAAATCGAACGCATGGTTGCCGATGCAGAAACGCATGCAGCCGATGATGCGAAGATGAAAGAGATGATTGACACGCGCAATCAGGCAGAGCAGATGATCCATGCGACCGAAAAGTCCATGACAGATCTGGCTGACCAGATTGAAGAAGAAGAGCGCACCGAAATCAATGCCAAGCTTGATGACCTGCGCGCGGTTGTTGGCGGCGACGATAAAGAAGCGATTGAAACCAAGTTGGCTGCTTTAAGTGAAGTCACTGGCAAGTTAGCTGAGCGTGCTTATGGCCAACAGCAAGCCGACGCTGGTGGTGATGACGGTGCTGCTGGTGGTAATGACGCTGGTGATGCAAGTGCTGCTGCTGACGATGCGGTTGATGCTGAGTTTGAAGAAGTTAAGGATGATAAAGCTTCGTAGGTAGCTTTACGCACAGTGCATAACGAGCCAACCAAAGCGCAAGCATGGTTGGCTCTTTTGCATTAAGCTAACGCAAGTTCCAGCACTCAAGTATATTCACAAGGTAAGAAATAACAGTCATGGCAGAGCGCGATTATTACGAGATTTTAGGCGTATCCCGCGATGCGAGCGAGGCCGATTTAAAAAAGGCCTATCGCCGGCTCGCCATGAAATACCATCCCGACAGAAATCCTGATAACCAGGATGCTATCGATAAATTCAAAGAATCCAAAGAAGCTTTTGAGGTTCTTAAAGACCCACAAAAGCGCGCGGCCTACGATCAATTCGGACACGCTGGTGTTAATCAGCAGGCCGGTGGTGGCCCCGGTGGTTTTGGTGGTGCCGACATCAACGATATTTTCGGCGATGTATTCGGTGATATTTTTGGCGGTGGACGCGGCGGTGCACGAGGTGCGGGTGGTCAACGTGTTTATCGTGGTGATGATCTGCAATACAACCTCGAGATCGCCTTAGAAGAAGCCGTATCAGGTGTCACCACCGAAATAAAATTGCCAACATCAGTTGCATGTGATGCGTGCGATGGCAGTGGTTCAAAGCGCGGTACCAATCCCAGCAACTGCCCAACGTGTCATGGCGTTGGCCAGGTGCGTATGCAGCAGGGCTTTTTCTCGGTACAGCAAACCTGCCCATCGTGCCGCGGTAAAGGTAAAGTCATTACCGATCCATGTCCCAAGTGTCGTGGTCACGGTCGTTCCAATAAAGAAAAGAAACTCTCAGTTAAAATTCCTGCTGGTGTGGATACCGGCGACAAAATTCGGTTATCTGGCGAAGGCGAAATCGGTGAAAACGGCGGACCGGCAGGGGACTTATACGTTGCCATTGCGGTAAAAGAGCACGAGCTGTTTACTCGGGACAACGCCGACTTACAGTGCACGGTACCCATTAACTTTGCAACAGCAACAGTGGGCGGCGAACTGGAAGTGCCCACTTTGGACGGTAAAGTAAAATTAAAAATACCAGCAGGTACCCAATCAGAAAAGATCTTTCGCTTGCGTGGCAAGGGTGTAAAGCCTGTGCGTGGTGGCCCGGTTGGCGACTTAATGTGCAAAGTGCGAGTAGAAACACCGGTTAATTTGAGCAACGAACAAAGAGAACTGTTAATGGCGTTCCACGAAACCATCAGTGGGCCAAACGCGCACAAGCACAGTCCGCAGGCGCACAGCTGGCTTGGTGGTGTTAAAAAGTTCTTTGATGAGCTGCGAAACTAATTCAAGCTATTTACCTAAGCGGAAGTTTGAGACTTAGGCTCTGGAACGCGCATCTGTCCAGAGCTTACCGGGACGCTGGATCCAGCAACCTTCACCGATAAAATGCCATTGCCTTTTGCTGGCGCGTTATCGCTTGCGTCAAATTGAACGTCAAGCTGTAAGTCGCTTGGTCTGCCCATGTCATAGCCCTGCATCAGTGTGAAGGTATTGTTGCCATTTACAAGCTGGCTTTCGCAATTAAGTTGCGATGCCAGTAGTGCCGTTGCAGAGCCTGTCGCTGGGTCTTCAGGGATGCCAGCTGCTGGTGCAAACATTCTTGCGTTGACGACATTAGATTTTGCATCCAAGTGGTATACGTAAATACCTGTTGCACCATAGGCGTGACTTAACTGCGTTGCCATGGGTTCCAGTGCGCGCACCTTCGACAACACGGCTTTATTGTTCAACGCAATAAATAAAAAAGTCGGGCCGCCTGCGTGGGCCATGGTTGCTGTGTCGCTACTGCTTATTTGATCTTCGTTTATACCCAGTGTTTTTGCAGCGGTTGCCTTATCTAAATTAATGTTGGTATCGGTTGTTACTTTGCTGGCTGGTTTCCCGACTGGTTCGGGTATCACTGGCGCACTGAGTTGAGCGTGAACATGACCATTTGTACGAGAAACTTCTACCGGGACCAAGCCTGCTTGCTCCTCTAGTGTGATCGTGGTTTTAAAGTCTGCTTTATCGTCTTGCTGTTGTTCTGCTAAAAATATGGCACAACCAATAGTGGGGTGACCTGCAAAAGGAATTTCGGCGGCGGGTGTAAAAATGCGTACCTTGGCTGTGTGTTTCCCGTTGTCTGGTGTTTGCACGAAAATGGTTTCGGGTAAATTGAATTCCCGAGCCATGGTCTGCATTTGCCTGTCGTCAAGTTTGTCAGCCTCAAGCACAATAGACAAAGGGTTGCCGGTAAAGGGCTGAGAAGTGAAAACATCGACCGTATGGAAATTCAAAGTTTGCATAGTGAATACCCTTTTGATTTGGATGTGCTTATGTCAAAAACTGCATTATTTAGTGGTTTTTTACAAAACGCGTTACCGTGCTGTGTGATACTCCACAGGCTGGTATTTATACCAAAACGCGCTACTTAACATTGAATATACTGGTTTTAGTGGATGTCGGTTTGTCTGTAGCGACCTAATTGAATGTCACGGGACTCATCATGCTGGTAATCAATAATGCATTTTACAGGTTGTTGGCAGCGCTGTTGCTCAGTGTTGTGTTTGGTTCCGCCTGTTCGGGCTCCGGCTCAAATGATGTTGGTGCTGGCAACGGCTTAGACGCAATGGACACGACTGCAGGTAATGCGTCTGGTGGATCAAATGACGGCTCTGATAACGGCTCCGACGTCGATGACGAGCTCAATGGTGAATCAACCATTGTTATTCCAGATCCCTTTGAAGAAGCAGGTGACTCTAAACGTATGTTGTTGTTCAGTGAAACGCGCGACTTTCGCCACGACTCCACTGAAACCGCATTATTGGCGTTAGAAGAACTCGCCGCATCTGCAGGCATGGAAACGATGCGCGCACCCGAGTCACTAGATGTCTTTACCGCTGATAACCTTGCTTTGTACGATGCCGTTGTTTGGGTAATGACCTCAGGCGATGTGCTTAGTGAAGCAGAGCAAATCGCGTTCGAAAACTACATCCGCGCAGGTGGTGGTTACGCTGGGATACACGCAGCCAGCTTTACCGAGTATGAATGGCCCTGGTACGGATCATTGGTGGGTGCATATTTCGATACCCATCCTGACGTTCAACAAGCCACCCAAATTGTTGAAGACCAATCACACGCATCCACGAAGCACCTTGGCACAAGCTGGACACGTACTGACGAATGGTACGACTACCGAACTAACCCTCGTGCAAACGTGAACGTTTTACTCAGCCTGGATGAAAGCACTTATCTGGGTGGCGTTATGGGTGATGATCATCCCAGTGCCTGGTATCACGAGTTTGATGGGGGCAGGGCATGGTATACCGGTGGTGGACATACGCACGAGAGCTATGCTGAAAGTGACTTTAGGGCGCATTTGTTGGGTGGGTTATTGTATGCGGTTGGCGAGTAGCGGTGGCGATGCAAATAAACCGATGCAAATAAACCGCTGCAAATGATCGTGGTGGATATTGAAGGCGATGGCAAAGATGAGCTGCTGTTGGGTGGTGCCACTGCCACGTCTCCGTTTTCCGGAAATATCAGCTCGTGGAGTAGATTTTGTAGGGTAGAGCTTGTAATCTAAAGTTATGAACAAAAAACTATTTACCACAGGCCTGATAGGCACTGTCATCGCAGCGCTGTGTTGCTTTACACCAATACTGGTGGTGTTGCTTGGCGCGGTTGGGCTGTCATCGATTGTTGGATGGCTTGATTATGTCCTACTGCCTGCGTTAGCCATTTTTGTGGCAATAACCCTGTATGCGATTTTCACTGGGCGCGCAAAGCATAAGCGAGATGCTTGAGCGGGGAATCAAATGAGAATTGAACGGTGGTATTAGCTCACATTCGACTGTCATTGACTAAATAGCCAGTGAGGTTATGGCTCTATTTTGCATTTCCTTTGGCACGCCAAAAGCCAAGCCAGCAATGCTGCCTACCGCCATGCTTCGCCCACAGCAATCACCAGCGCAGCGTATATTATCAAGCACAACAGCTTCAAAACTACTCGCATGGTTAAGCAAGTACCAACTTAATGGCATGGCGTGGCGCACATAACACGCCAGCCCAAACTCCTGAGCAGTTTCTAATGGTTCATAAGTTGGCTTTTCCAATGCTGCACGCATTTTTTCGCCCATCTCACTCTCAATGCCTTTGGCAGCTTCTGCTAAGGCAGTTTTTAAATCTCCCCCTTTGGCTAATGTCGATAACACGCTGTGCACAGCTTCAGTGGCGTTGAGCACATCGGTATTGGTTGATATCACTTTCGCGGCAGCCAAAGTTTGCGAAAGAGCGTGATCGCCTGCAAACAACCCGGGCACCACACACACGGCGGGCATTTGGTCGTCGTCCATACCGGATGCTTCGCTTAGCTCATCACCGTCGAGAATCATGCGCGCAATGAGCTCTTTGGTGGGCCTATCGGGGTAACCTTGAAATAAGCCGCACGGACCAAAAGCTGCCATAAACGCCTTTTGATGCTCAGCCACTGAATAGGCTCCTTCTGAAGCAACCTTTCCGGCAATTCGTGCAGACTCGCCATAATGTGATAACTGGCCTGCTCGCCGAACGCCATGCACAAAGGTCCCACGTTTATTCTCGTAAACACTGGCCTCTGGATGCCGAAAGAGTATGTTGCCGGTGGATTCTATTAATTTGATTTGCTCCTGATCATACAACCAATGCAAACCCATGCTAGCTGCGTCTGCGACCAGGGTGCCTGTAAGCGCATCGTTTTTATTCATGTGTTCCTCATTCGTTGTTTAAATAAACCAGGCGATATAAACCTTTTTTGGTCATCAATTACGTTGTCTTTGCAAATTTACATTGCAGGTGCTTATTCGACTATAGTTTGTCGCTGAAAGTATAGAGATGTTGCCAAAAAACATGATGGAAAAACCGGAAAGCACAACTCCACCAATAGCTGCCAATTCAACTCGTGAGACACTCGCGTCTCAAAGGTATGATGGGCCGAACAATACAAAGCATAGTACTAGTTGAGCCGGTATGACGCCATGCACGATTAATAAGTTCCGCAAAAAACTAACCTAGATTATTGAGATATGATACGCCCTGTATGCTAACGCCGTTTTAACAGTTTGCAAACAGGTCGCGTTATTACAAGTTGAGAGCTACATCATGAGTGAGCTAACCCTCAAACCCGAATACCTGATAGACGACGAGCAAAAACTACGGGCCTTGTGTGGTGATACCACTGATAGCATCTGGGCAAAAGCGACCTCTGTGATTACCGAACCAATGAAACAGTTTATTCAACTGTCGCCTTTCTGCTGTCTGACTTCTCAAAATGCACAGAACCAATCCGATTTGTCTCCGCGCGGGGACCCTGCAGGGTTTGTTAGCGTGGCAAATGAATCAACATTAATCCTGCCCGATCGCCCAGGCAACCGCCGCTACGATTCAATGCGAAACATCGTACAGTCGCCACAGGTTTCATTGCTGTTTTTAATTCCTGGTGTGCCCATTACGCTTAGAGTGAACGGACACGCCCAGATAAGCCACGACCCCGTGCTCCTGGAGCCGTTTGAAGTACAAGGAAGGTTGCCGAAGCTTGTTCTTATTATTCAGGTTGAAGAAGCGTACGGTCACTGCGCTAAAGCCATTTTGCGATCTAAATTATGGGATATAAAAGCACAACGATCGCCACAAGAAGTACCCAGTCTGGCTGATCTTATGATGCATCATCGTACAATCCCTGATGAGGAAGTCACCCGAATCGATAAAACCATAGAACAAGATTTAAAGGACAGCATGTACTGAATAAATCGAGCATAGCAACGTCATCACGTGTTCTAATTGATTATAGATAATTGCGTTTTAAAGAAGAACGTTTTAAAGAAGAACTATGTCAAGCACTGACAGTCAGGCAGCAGTAAATCCAACAAGGACTAATTGCGCTTAATGCCAAAGTGACAGGACGCGCTGGCTATCAATCCTCGACTTTAATGTTTAAAGGAAAAATCAATATGTCAGTTGAGTTCTTACTAACGTCTTTGGTCGTAGTTTTATTGCCTGGTACTGGTGTTATCTACACAATCGCTATTGGATTAGGTCGTGGCTTCAAACCTAGTGTTGCTGCTGCCATTGGTTGCACTTTTGGGATAGTGCCCGCGGCAACAGCTAGTATTTTGGGGCTTGCCGCTATTTTTCATGCCAGCGCTATCGCATTTCTGTTCGTTAAATATTTGGGCGTTATATACCTGTTTTATATGGCTTGGAGCATCATTCGCGATGAAGGGCTAATGCAGGTAACCGAGAATGTAGCCGAGAAATCATTATTTCGCACCGCGTTGGAAGGAACATTGTTGAACGTGCTTAATCCTAAGCTGTCTATATTTTTCGTCGCTTTCCTGCCACAGTTCGTACCAATCGAAAAAACTGGCTCAATTAGTTATCTAGCTTACCTCGCATTTATATTCATGTTAATTACGTTCTTTGTATTTGTTGTATATGGAGCTTTTGCAGCGAAAGCAAGAACCTATGTAATTGAATCTCCTAGTGTGCTGCGATGGATTAAAAGATCCTTTGCAGGGACGTTTGCATTTCTCGGATTAAAGCTCGCTTTAGCTGAACGGTGACAAACAAATCGACCCGCGGCAGAAGATGCTTATGCCATTGAAGTGAACGTTGTAGAGCTACGGCAGCCCCAACTAATCAGGATCGAATGGTGGGGTGGCGACGATCATCAATGCGGTAGATGACCACAGTTGACATACGACAATTCTGCTAGTAAGTTTATAGCAGGTGAACACAGCCTGCCGCTCGCGCCTATTAAGGTTCGGTTAATGTGTTGATATCCTATTTTCAACTTAGTGGCTAGCGGGTCACTGGCAATGCGAGCACCAGTCGTCAACTCGCGCCAAACTGAGATTGAAGATAATGAACCTGACGATTACTCCCGATGAAGTAAAAGCTCGTGCCAGCAAGTTGCGTGACATACTCGCTAACCATGGTCACCAACTAAAACACGCCGAATCCCTGGAAGTTATTTCGAAATTCGAAGGTGCAGCAGACTGGAATACGTATTCTGCGAAGCTTAAAGCAATACAAGAAACGCTTGAAAGGAATCCGGGCAATAGAAATGCCGCAATCTCATCCCTTGAGCGTGATAAACAAAAAACGCCAGATGAAAGCGAAACTCTATACTGTAGTTTTTGCGATCGATCACAACATGACGTACGTAAACTTATTGCAGGGCCTGCGATTCAGATTTGCGATATTTGCGTTGATCTGTGTAACGATATCATTACAGAAGAAATATCTGAAGGAAATGCTGAACCTAATGCTGAACCCAATGCTGATTCTAAAGATGAGTCAACTCCGTGATCACTAATCCGAAAGAAGACGATCGAAACATCACGCGTAGAAGAGCATCCAGAAGACATCAGGGTCCAGGCCATTGGCATGTCGAAAAGAGATCTAAGGTCATCATTTGTGGGAGTTGCGCCGCCCGCATTCCGAAATGGAAAAATCCTCAATTTTGTCCAGACTGCGGGGAAGGAAAGGGAGCGTGATAAGGGCCTAAGCATCTGCTCAAAAGTATATCTTGAGGATAGAAAACTTAACCATCATTCGGGAAAACGAAAATCAGCAACAACAGGTTCGTGATCAGAACCGGCTGAGGTTTTTGATCGGTATATTGCGACCGGCTCCAAAACACCTTTAAACCAGACGTAGTCTATATGGTTTAACTTACGTTCAAACTTCAGTTCCGTATTTTTCGGACTGCCAAGCTGTAAGCCAAGTGTGCGAAAGGCGTCTTTAAATTAAGACCTGAGTAATTTGTTTGTACTGGCTGTTTCCTGGCTATTGCAATCGCAAGCCAGGAACTTAGCTTTTGATTCATTACGTAGTTTGAGAGCGTCAATAATCATGTCAGCTTGCTGGTTCTGATCTTTGATGTATTGGTGGTAATTGCCCGGAATACGTTGCCACGGCTGCTGATAATAAGCCCAGAAGCTGGGATTGAGGTGTGCCGACACCACCGTTACACGAGTACCAGCCCAATCCATGTCAGCAATAACAGCTGGTCGATCTATGTCAAAGTCCAGTTCAGTTATGTTGTGAAGAGGATGCCTTGAGAACAGGGCAGTTGTGCCTCCCAGAATGGGTTTGCTGATATGGAAGTAAGGATAGATCGGTGATAATTCACTGACGACCATGCTGCGCTGGTCTTCGGTTATTTCCTGTAACGCAACAACATCCGCGTCTAACGATTGGATGATATCGCTGACGGCTTGCAGGTCCTTATTGTGATTCCATATGTTGTAAGTCATCACCCTAAAACGATCAGAGCTTTCGGATGTTACGCTAGCAGATCCATCTCCTGAAATATTACCCGATACGTTGCCGGGTGCATTAGCCGATAAGGGAGATAGTAAAGGCATGTAAAAATAGCCAGTGATAACAACCGGCAGTAGTGCCAGGAAAACGGTGAAAGTATGCCGACTGACTAACGACAACAAAAAAACAGGAATGGATGCAACCAGAAAATACTCAGCAAACTTATCCAGAACAACAATTCCCCACCAGGTATCCTGAAAAAGCCGATTATGGATAAACCACAGCAGCACGAATATCGCGTAGGTGGATATCAGTTTATTGATTGCTGTACGTACCATGGGTGTTTTATGTGGTAAGCACCGCGGATAATACACGATCAATCCATTGATCGTGTGAAGGCTTAAAGCGCGGGCTTAAAGTAAAGGCTTAATGAGAAGCTTAGTCATGAAATACGCAAATAGCCTGTGCGACAACTTCACCTGAAAAAGTCGGCACAGTACATCGGTATGTCAGTGGGCTTATAAAGGCATCTGCCTCAACAATATCTGACGTACTGCATGCACCGCCAGACATATAACTGACGTATTTGGTGCCACCAAACGGTGGGTCGAATGAAGTTGGGCAACGTGCGATACATGACTCGCCTGGACCTACATCTGTGCAAGTGTTGTAAGCCAGCAAGGTACGGTATTGATAGTCATAGCTGACGGAGTCAAAAGCCTCGCCACCGGCAAACGTAACAAAAGGAAAAGGCCCACCGGTCATATTTGGATCTCTTGTTACGCCGAATACGCCATCATCGTTAAAAGAGATAACGTGGTAGTCACCAGGCTCTGTCACTGTATAAGTGAGCGTATCACGCACGGTGTCAAAGTACGTGTAGTCGAGATAGACGTTATACCCATCGGCACCATCTTGTGCATCCCACGATAGTTGATCGCCGTCTAAGGCTAATCCTGTAACCGGTGGGAGGTAATTGGCATGTGCGCAGGTTAAATAAAACAGATACAAGATGGGAAAAAACAGGGGTTTGATTTTTCGCATAGTACTTAGTCCAGTGAGCAAAATGTTCAATTAAGATAGCACTTCGCTGGTCTGGAAAATTGCGAAAAATTACCACGCAAGCGTTTTGCTGCGCGGTATTTTTAAGTAGACGTTTTGTTGTTTTTTATAACGTTGCTTACTGTTTCTGAGTATCAATGGTTAGCTGCAGCTCTGGTTTTTCTTCAACCAACACATTTTCCTGTTCCGTAAACCAATCCCCTGTTTGTGCGATTGCATTGCCACTTTGCGAAACACGTGCGCCAACAGTGACGCTGGGAAATTGGCTTAGCGTCATTGCAGGAATCATTGCCATGGTGTCGTCGAGCACAACAGTGACCGGTAAATCAGCAACGGTATGACGCGATACCGCCAGCGGCATCGGTGGTCCATTGCTGGCACGAGCAAAAATAAACACGGAATCTTCAGGATTCACTTTTTCAACAACGCTGTCAGCAAGTGCAACGCTTACGCTTAAAGAACTGACACTTGCCGGTTTATCACCGGGCGTTGTAGCCGGTTCGGTTTCTGCTGAGCTGTTGTTATTGGTGGCTGCAATGCCCAGCTCAGACTGCGAGCGAGCTATCATCTGATCGATACTGGCAAGTGCATTCGGATTGCCAGTGACGCGGGAACGTAATTTTTCGAACCTTGTTATCGCATCTTCATGTTGTCCGGCTTGTTGCACCGCAATGGCTTTTAACCAAAGGCTTTGATCGTGTTCTGGATTTAACGCCAAAGCGTCATCCAGATACGCAGTGGCTTCACCTGATAGGTCGCCTCCACGTACCATCGCGCTGGCTTCGGCCAGTTGTGAGAGTAGGTCCGGGTCTTCTTTATCCAGGTTGTATGCTTTTAACAGTGCGCGTTTGGCGTTACCGAAATCGCTGATGGACAAATAACTTTTACCCAATAACAGCCAACCATCACGATCATCGGGGTTAGCGCCCAGTTTCTTTTCCAGATTAGGCAGCAGGTCGGCTAACGCAGGTGGCTGGTCGCCCAGTTCGGCTTTGGCTGCCACCGCGTCCTCGTGCATCGTGGCTGTGTCGACAGCCTTTGGATTACCCAGCTGCAAATATAATGCGCCGGATGCAACGGGAATAAAAAGGGCAATAAGGCCAGCGGCAATCATGCCTCCACGGGTGGAGCCCTGTTGTTTTTCCTGTGCGGTAATATCCAGAGCCAGGTTGTTTTCCAGTTCTGTCAGTTCGGTGTCGTAGGTTGTCTGGTCCATAGCGCCACTGGCCAGCGCACTTTGCAACTGCTTGCGCCGTTCCCGGGCAATACCGACATTGGTTTCAAGCTGATCGAGTTCGGCACGGGACGACCCTTTCAGGGTGCTTGGAATAATGCTCAATAAGGCCAGAAAAACCAATACTGAGGCAGCAATAAAAAAAACAGTCATGCCAATATAGTTGCGCTTGCTTGAGTGGGTCTATTATAAGAGCGGTAGCATGCAAAATGGTTGCATATGACACTTTATGGCCTGCATTACCATTAAATTGCCTTAATTGATGGCTGTGATTGCCACCACCGAAATATTATCCGAGCCGCCCAGCTCGTTTGCCTGTTGAACAAGCATTTTTGTCAGCTCGTTGGCATCCTGATGGTCACTCATGGTTTTCGCTATTTGTTCATCAGAAACCATACCGGTTAGCCCGTCGGAGCACAGTAAATAACCGGCGTCGGTGCGCATGGGAATCACTTCCATATCAATGTCGACTTCGGCAAAAAGACCCATCGCGCGCATGATAATGTTGCGCGGCGGTGCAGGGCCAATGCGTCCTGCTTCTTCCCAGTCGCGGTACATGGTGTGGTCGCGCGTAAGCTGCACAAGCGCATCATTTCGATGCTCGTAAAGCCGACTATCACCTACGTTAAATGAAACAGCGCGTTTGCCGTCCCCGAATACACACAAGCCAACCAGTGTGGTTCCCATGCCGGTGCCATCAGTTTGGCCCAGTTGCTCGTTGCGTTGAAAGATCGATTGATTGACGCCAACAATGCATTGAAAGATCAGTGCGAGCGCTTGTTCATCAGCAATATTCTCGTTCGAAAGCGCTTCAGAAACCGAATCAGATTGCAGGCACTTTGACAGGGTATCTAACGCCAGTTGGCTGGCCACATCGCCAGCGCCGTGCCCGCCCATACCGTCAGCAATGGCATACAGGCGTAGCTCGCTATTGATCAAAATGGCGTCTTCGTTAACCTGTCGAACCTTGCCTGTGTCGGTTAAACCGGCAATGGCCGCGTTGGCGTTTGTTGTCATAACGACCCGGCGCTAAAACCTGCTTTGTAGGCAAAATAAAAGGCAACCAGCATAAACAAAATAATCAGGGGCACGATGGCCACCCAACTTAACCAGCTCGCTTTAGGTTTTTGCTCGTTGGGGTAGGGTGCGAGTTTTTCCTGCAGGCGTTTGGGCCTTGGCACATCACCACCCGGGCGTGATGTTGCCGGTATGGCAGTGTGGCCTTGCTGTTGATCGTTGTGCTGTGAATCTGCTGCAACATCCTCAACTGGCCAGGCCTCGGTGTCATCAAAGGGTCCGGCTTCGGCCATTTGCTGTGCATGAGGTTCTGGTCGTGGTTGTTGTGCGTGGCTTGCTGTTTGCAGTACCGGTGGTTCGGCGTATTGTTGCGATTGCTGAGCGTTGTTGTCGCCCATGGTGTTGGGGTCGACCACATGAATGGCTGGTTTGATGCTTTCTGGGCGGCCAATTTCGTCTTTGTTTGCAATCACAGTCACGTTGTCGCCATTGGTGCTGGGTTGTGAGACCGGGCCTGCGTAGCGGTACTCTTGTTCGTCGAATACAACGATATCACCATCGCTGAGTTGCACCGCTCGACTGATTTCACGACCGTTAACCGTTGTGCCATTGAGCGAACCCAGGTCCATCAGCACGGCAGCATTGTTTTCAACCGTGATGCGGGCGTGTTTGCGCGATGCTCCGCGTTCTGATTTCAACACCAGATTGCAATCTTCGTGTCGGCCAATAATGGTGGTTTCTTCCAGCACGTGCACCGACCTGTCGCTGAGTCGTTGCAGTGAGGGTTTATTGGATACAGGGGAGTCCATGTCGGTAATAACAGTTCTGGCTGAGCAATTACTGAGTGCCCATTCTACGGGTTATTGGGTATAAGTTAATACCTGCAGCGTGATCGAGCAAGGTATTAGTACCAAAACGCGGTGCTTAATGGTGCTTATCGCCGCCGACGTGCTCCAGTTCAAGCAGGCATCCGTGGAAATCTTTAGGGTGTAGAAATAAAACAGGATTGCCGTGTGCCCCAATTTTAGGTTGACCATCACCCAAAACACGAGCCCCCTTGGCTTGCAGCTGGGCGGCTGCCGTCATTATATCGTCAACCTCCAAGCAAATATGATGTATACCGCCGTTTTGATGTTGCTCCAGAAATTTACTGACCGGCGATCCATCGCCCAATGGATGCAGTAGCTCGATGCGGGTGTTTTCCAAATCGACAAAAACGACGCTGACACCGTGTTCGGGCAATGCCTGAGGCTCAGACACCTGCGCACCCAGCGTGTCTCTGTAGGTTGCCGTTGCAGCAGCAAGATCATCTACCACGAGCGCCACGTGATTTAATCGCCCGATCATGTAAATTCCATGATAACGGCATCGACCGCGAGGTTGTCACCGCTGTTGGCCACTATTTTCTCTACTGTGCCGGCTTTCTCGGCTTTCAGGGTGTTTTCCATTTTCATTGCTTCTATAACAGCCAGATCTTGCCCAACGCTGACGCTATCGCCCTCGTTAACCAGTACCTTCATCAGTAACCCAGGCATGGGTGAGAGCAGGTATTTTGATAAATCCTGCACGCTCTTTTCTGGCATGTGCACCATGAGCGATGCAACGTGGGAGGGCATAACCTGAAAACGGCGGACACTGCCGCGATGGCTTAGTTGCCATTGATTACCAATGCGTTTGACACCGACGCTAACCTGATCTGAGTTTAGTGTACCGGTCAGTAGAGGTTCGCCTGGCTGCCAGCCTGAGCCAAGCTCTGCTCTTTCTTCAGCGGTTATAACGGTCTTGTTATCCGGATCAAGGCTGTCGATAACATGCAGATCGCCAACATCACTGTCGCTGCACGCGCCCAGGCGTTGTCGGTGCCGACTCTCTATGACTGCTGCAACCACAGGCAGTTGGTCGATCAGTGCAGAACGGTAAGTTGCGCTGTTAAAACCATCGGCAAAGTGGTCTTCGATAAACCGTGTAGTGAGCTCTCCTGCCTGAAACGCAGGGTGATCAAACAAGGCCGACAGAAACGGAATGTTGTGTTGCACACTTTCAATTTGATAGTTATCCAGGGCTTCCTGCATTTTTGCTATAGCTTCCATACGAGAGGGGGCCCAGGTCACCAGCTTGGCAATCATGGGGTCGTAGTACATGGAAATTTCTCCACCGGCGTGGATGCCAGTATCCACCCGTACCCCTGCTGGTGCATCAAACGCATTTTGTGCCGGTGGTTGGTAATGCGTAATGCGACCAATGGATGGCAGAAAACCGCGGTCGGGATCTTCGGCATAAACCCGTGCCTCGAACGACCAGCCGTTGAGCTTGATGTCGCTTTGTTGCATGGGCAGTTTTTTACCTTCCGCCACATCTATCATTAACCCGACCAAGTCTAAACCGGTAATACATTCGGTTACTGGGTGTTCAACCTGCAGGCGAGTGTTCATTTCCAGAAAATAAAATTGCTCATTGGCATCGACAATAAATTCAACGGTACCTGCTGATTGATAGTCAACTGCCTGTGACAGTGACACGGCTTGTTCACCCATCGCTTTTCGCGTGGCGTCACTGATAAAAGAGGAGGGCGCCTCTTCGAGCACTTTTTGGTGCCGACGTTGAATGGAGCATTCGCGTTCGCCCAAGTACAAACAATTTCCGTGTTGGTCGGCGATAATCTGAATTTCTATATGGCGTGGTTGTTCAATGAATTTTTCGACAAACACCCTATCGTCACCAAACGAGGTTCGAGCTTCGTTTTGCGCACTGATAAAACCTTCTTTGACTTCATCAAGTGTATTGGCCACGCGCATGCCTTTACCACCACCGCCGGCGGAGGCTTTGAGCATCACGGGGCAACCGATTTTTTGCGCCACAGCGTAAGCCGTGTCGGCATCTGGAACAGCATCCGGATGACCTGGAACCGTGTTAACACCTGCCTCGTTGGCCAACTTTTTTGATTCAATTTTGTCGCCCATGGCCTGAATGGCGCGCACGCCAGGGCCGATAAAAACAATGCCCTCGTGATTTAAACGTTTAGCGAAGTCAGCATTCTCAGATAAAAAACCAAAGCCGGGGTGTACGGCTTGAGCACCGGTGGCTTTAACGGCATCAACGATGGCGTCCATTTTCAAGTAACTCTCACTGGAGGCGCTGCCGCCAATGTGCACAGCTTCGTCAGCCAATTGCACGTGCAATGAATACTTATCGGCATCGGAATAAACGGCTACGGTTTTGATGCCGCGTTCTTTGGCTGTTCTGATGACACGACACGCGATTTCACCGCGATTGGCAATCAGTATTTTGTCGATTGTATTAGTCATTTGCCAGTTTTTATAGTGGTATGTTGTCGTGTTTTTTCCACGGATTTTCCAGCGTTTTACTGCGCAACATCGCCAGGTCCATACTTAAATGAGCGCGCGTTGTGTGTGGGTCGATAACATCATCTATAAACCCCAGACTGCCTGCAACAAAAGGGTTGGCGAACTTTTCACGGTACTCTTCCGTGCGTTGTTCTATTTTTTCGGGATCGTTTTTGTCGGCGCGAAAAATAATTTCTACGGCACCTTTAGGCCCCATGACGGCAATTTCTGCTGACGGCCATGCGTAGTTAATATCACCACGTAAGTGTTTTGATGCCATAACATCATAGGCACCGCCGTAAGCTTTGCGCGTGATGATGGTTATTTTAGGAACCGTGGCTTCGCCATAGGCAAACAACAACTTTGCGCCGTGCTTAATAATGCCGCCATACTCTTGAGCGGTGCCAGGTAAAAAGCCAGGTACATCAACAAAGGTCACGATAGGAATAGAAAACGCATCGCAAAAGCGCACAAAGCGCGCCGCTTTGCGACTGGCATTGATATCAAGGCATCCGGCTAAAACCATTGGCTGATTGGCAACAAAGCCAACAGTCTCACCATTGATGCGGCCAAGCCCGATAATAATATTGCCAGCAAAGTCAGCCTGCAGTTCAAAGAAATCCTGTTCATCACAGACGGTGCGAATTAACTCAGTGATGTCGTATGGCAAGTTGGGGTTTTCAGGCACCAAGGTATCCAACGCTGGGCATAGTCTGTCGGCAGCATCTGAAGTCGGTAAGTTGGGTACCGCCTCGCGATTGTTTTGCGGCATGAACGACATAAACCGACGCACCTGTTCCAGGGTTTCAATGTCGTTATCAAAGGCACAGTCGGCCACACTGCTTTTGCTGGTGTGTGTGCCCGCGCCACCGAGTTCTTCTTGCGTGACGGTTTCGTGTGTGACGGTTTTAACCACGTCCGGACCGGTAACAAACATATACGATGAATCGCGCACCATAAAAATAAAGTCGGTCATGGCAGGGGAGTAAACCGCGCCACCGGCGCACGGTCCCATGATTAACGATATTTGCGGGACCACGCCAGAGGCCAGAATGTTTTTCTGAAACACGTCGGCGTAACCACCTAACGATGCAACGCCTTCTTGTATGCGCGCACCACCAGAATCGTTGATGCCGATAATCGGCGCACCCACACGCATGCTGTGATCCATGACCTTAGCGATTTTTTTTGCGTGCGCAGCCGACAGTGATCCGCCAAGCACGGTAAAGTCCTGGCTGAAGGCAAAAGTGAGCCGGCCGTTTATCTGTCCGTAACCGATAACAACCCCATCGCCGGGTATGCGATTGTCCTGCATACCAAAATCGGTACAGTCGTGTTCGACAAACATATCCCATTCGCGAAACGTGTCTTTGTCGAATAAAACGCTTAACCGTTCGCGTGCAGTGAGTTTGCCCTTTGCGTGTTGCGCATCCACTCGTCGCTGACCACCACCTGCGAGTGCGGCCGCACGTTTTTCAGCCAGTCTTGAAGCAATAGTGCTCATGATTTTTCAGCATAGCCCAGTTGTTTTAATGCATCGGTAACGTCATCCAGTGCGGTTGGGTCTTCTATGGTTGCAGGCGTATTCCAATTGGATGAGTCGGCTATGGAACGCATGGTAGCGCGCAGAATTTTTCCAGAACGAGTTTTGGGTAACTTGTTGACTACCGCAACAGATTTAAATGCCGCAACCGGACCAATGTGTTCGCGCACGCGTTTAACTAACTCTGCACTGATATCATCGTTGGAACGATCGCAGCCATCATTAATAATGACAAGCCCAATGGGTAGCTGGCCTTTTAACTCATCGGCGGCACCCAAGACGGCGCACTCTGCAACATCAGGGTGCCCAGCCAGTACTTCTTCAATAGCGCCCGTTGATAGTCGATGACCAGCAACATTAATAACGTCGTCTGTTCGCGCCATGACAAACACGTAGCCGTTTTCATCGACATAGCCTGCGTCGCCGGTTTCGTAATAGCCGTTGAATGTGGTGAAGTAGGCGCTTTGGTAACGCTCAGGCGCACCCCATAAGTTGGTAAATGTACCTGGTGGTAGCGGTTGCTTAACCACTAACGCGCCAATCTCACCTGCCGCCACTGGATTGCCTTGTTCATCGAGTACATCGAGGTCGTAACCCGGTACAGGCACAGACGGAGAGCCGGAAACAACGGGCAGTTTTTCTATGCCCAGGCAGTTTGCGCAAATTGCCCAGCCAGTTTCGGTTTGCCACCAGTGATCGATAACATCAACACCGAGTTTTTGTTGCGCCCATTCCAGTGTATCTGGGTCACATCGTTCACCGGCAAGAAACAAGGTTTCAAACTGGCTCATGTCGTACTGCTTTAAAAAGTCGCCATTAGGGTCCACTTTTTTAATGGCTCGAAATGCTGTGGGTGCGGTGAACAAGACCTTCACTTTGTGTTCACTGATGACGCGCCAGAAGGCACCGGCGTCTGGTGTGCCTACCGGTTTACCTTCATACAAGATAGTGGTGCAGCCGTGAAACAAAGGGCCATAGATAATGTAAGAGTGTCCAACAACCCAGCCGATATCGGAAGCTGCCCAGTAAACATCACCCGGCTGTACACCGTAGATGTTAGACATGCTCCACTTTAACGACACAACGCTGCCACCGGTATCGCGAACCACACCTTTGGGCTGGCCGGTTGTGCCGGAGGTATAAAGAATGTAGAGCGGGTCGGTGCTGGCAACGGGCACACAAGGGGCAGGCGATGCATTTGATACAGCTTCATTCCAGTCGATATCGCGACCTTCGATCAATGGTGCTTGCAGCGCATCACGCTGAAACAAAATACAGCGCGGGACTTTATACTTTGCAAGTTCAATTGCGTTGTCCAGCAGTGGTTTGTATTCGACCACTCGTGCAGGTTCAATCCCGCATGAAGCACTGAGTATCAGTTTGGGCTCGCAATCATCAATGCGCACTGCCAATTCGTTCGCAGCAAAGCCACCAAACACAACCGAATGCACAGCCCCTAATCTTGCACAAGCGAGCACAGCAATAAGGGCTTCGGGAATCATCGGCATATAAATCAATACGCGATCACCTTTGCTGACGCCTTCGGCTGCTATAGCGCCGGCAAATAGCGCTACTGAGTCGCGCAACTCGCGATAGGATATTTTTCGTTGTGTGTCGGTTATGGGGCTGTCATAGATCAGCGCTGTTTGATCAGCTCGTCCGTTTTCTACATGGACGTCCAGTGCGTTGTAGCAAGCATTGATTTGCCCGTCTTCAAACCATTTGTTAAACGGCGAATTGTCCGTGTTGAGCGTTTTACTTGGGAAAGTATCCCAATGAACGTCTTTTGCGGCTTCGCTCCAGAATTCGGCTGGTGACGCTTTGGCGCGTTGAAAGGTTTCTTTGTATTGACTCATGTGTTTGCTCTCAAGCTGGCTTGGCCGCACAAGAAATCTGTGCGACCAAGGGTCAGGCGACGATGGCAAACATTATATATAGGGTCGTTTTTTTTGGTTAGTTTTTTATCTCTGTGTCGCTTTATGCTGACTATTTACTCACTTGATAGCGCCGGAAACATGCTACGCCTGCCAGCAATAACAACAAGGCTGGATGAAACAGACCTGCGTACTCGGTCACAACCACATCGGCTGAACCCTGGTTTTGCTCGGACGTGTGGTCCGTCTCGCTGCCGTAGTCTAAATCGGCTGATTCCAGTGGTAGCTGACTCAGATTGCTAAAACCGCGGGCATTTGCTGTGTCCAGCAACCTATCTGACCAGGCATCGTGAATATCAATGATCACGTTGTAGTCATCGGACGCGAAGCTATTACGTAGTTCAGTGTCCACTCGGTATTCGTCACCGATGGTGCTGCCGTAAACAGCAAAACGGCCTGTGGTGTGTAACAGAATCGTGGGTGAGTTCTGAGGTTCAAGGTAGATGCTGGCATACACTTCCGTGTCGCCATACTCGCTGTCCACATCGAGGGTCAAGCTGAAGCCGGCATGGTAACCATCGCCATCATTGTCGTCGAACAGTAATGTACCGATGTCGCTAATCCACACTTGTGAGCGCTCTTGAGACTGGTGGTGAAAAGTACCTGAAAGATCGTTGCGAAAAGCTCGGGTTTGCGCGTTCCAGTCTTCAACTGACAGTGCATAGCCTTCGGAAAAAGCTGCCGTATGGTTCTCGGATGTGATGCGAACCTGAGTGTCTGCGACAATGGCTTGTGTGCTCAGTGCAAGGCCCGTTGCTGCACCAAGGATAATGTGCAAGCAGTGCTGTAACGCAGGCCCGAAGCGGTTTGGCTTAGTGTTTGTTGCCGTGGTTGTAGCCGTTAATGTGGAGTTGCTTGTGGTTTTGTTGTTCATTTTTGCGTCCTCGTGTTTATTACGATGACTGCAGTCTAAATATGGGTCACTGAACGGTGCCTGAACCGCAATGGATTAAACTGTGACGGCCAGCCGACTTGCATAAAAGTTCTACTTTTTAGCTAAGCGATTGATGTAAAAAGCAAACTTTACATTTCCGCATTGACACGACACCGGCAGAGAGCGCACAATTAGGGAGCTGTGTCACTAAATTATGGTTATTTCAGTTACACATCGTTACTTAGCAGACCGACGCTCATAAGGTTGCGCATAACTGGTGCGCAGGTGCGCATAAAACGCTTGGCAATTTTACGC
Organism: uncultured Granulosicoccaceae bacterium; assembly: GCA_938035525.1. Classification (GTDB taxonomy): domain Bacteria; phylum Pseudomonadota; class Gammaproteobacteria; order Granulosicoccales; family Granulosicoccaceae; genus Granulosicoccus. The sequence continues at coordinate 7,596 of CALHOI010000046.1, read as the reverse complement.
TTACATTTTTACGCTTACAAAGAAGAAGGATAAAACAAAATGGCGAAAGGGCAGTCACTGCAGGAACCCTTTTTAAATGCATTGCGCAAAGAACGGGTACCCGTCTCTATCTATCTTGTCAATGGAATCAAACTGCAAGGTCAAATAGAATCGTTTGATCAGTTTGTGGTGCTGCTGAAAAACACTGTGAATCAAATGGTTTACAAGCACGCCATATCAACGGTGGTTCCCAGCCGTCCTGTAAAAATTGCGATTCCTGGTGAAGAAGAAGCGGCAGTAGCGGAAAAAGTCACTTAAGATTTCCGCACCTGCAACTGCGCGTCTGTTTGTTGCCTGCGCACCCATTAGTGAGCCGCGTAAAAGGGCCGCGTCTAGAGCTACCTCTGAGAACCGCCTCTGAGAACCGCCTATGAGAACCCGGTGGCCTGCTAAAACTTGTTAAGCTAGACAGCTCGAATAACATCGACAAGATGAGTCACCGTCGGGTGCCACACTCAGGAGTAGTTTGCCCCATTGTTTGATAGACCCGATTTTGGAGACAGCGCGCTCCTTGTTCATATCGATATCCAACACGGATCCCACAAAAGTGAATTTCCTGTCGATGTGCAAGCCTCGCGAGACGAATTTGTCGAGCTGGCTAATTCTGCCGGACTGGAAGTCGTTGATCTGTTGGTTGGCTCGCGCAGTCGACCCGATTCCAGGCACTTCATTGGTAAGGGGAAGCTTGAGGAGTTGCGCTTCTTGCTCAAACAACATGAAGTCGATGTCGTGCTGTTTGGTCAGCGACTTTCGCCAAGCCAGGAACGAAACCTCGAATCAGAACTCAAAGTCAGAGTGCTAGACAGAGCAGCACTGATACTGGATATATTTGCGCAACGTGCCCGAACCTTTGAAGGAAAATTGCAGGTTGAGTTGGCGCAGTTAACCCATTTATCAACGCGTTTGGTACGCGGATGGACCCACCTGGAACGCCAGAAAGGTGGTATTGGCTTGCGCGGACCAGGTGAGATGCAGCTGGAAACCGATCGCCGGTTACTGAATGAGCGCGTTAAAATGCTCAAACAGCGTTTGTCCAAGGTGCGCAAGCAGAGGGAGCAGGGGCGCAGCCAGAGGACTAAATCGGGCATTGCCACAGTGGCGCTGGTTGGCTACACCAACGCGGGTAAATCTACCTTGTTCAATCGCATGACCCTGGAAAAGGTTTATGCAGCGGACCAACTGTTCGCTACACTTGATCCCACACTAAGACGCCTTACATTAGCAGGTGGGACGGCGGCGGTACTGGCCGATACAGTTGGTTTTATTTCCGATTTACCGCACCAGTTGGTTGAAGCGTTTCTGTCTACATTGACAGAAACCCGGGAGGCGCAATTGCTGTTGCACGTGATCGATGTTAGCGATGACTTGAAAGATCAGCGAATTGCCGACGTTGATGAGGTTTTGGGGAGTATCGGCGCAGATGCTGTGCCGCAGCTGATTGTTTATAACAAAATTGATCGAACCAGCTTCGAAGCTCGTATCGATCGTACAGACACCGGCGAACCCATAGCGGTGTGGGTGTCGGCCGTTACTGGCGACGGCATCGAGCTGTTGCTCGACGCCGTCACAGAAAGAGTGTCAAAACACCGTACTATAGGATGGTTAAAGTTGACTCCCGCACAAGGTAAAATTCGGGCGCAGCTGTTTAACGCCAGCGCGGTGCTTGAAGAACGCACCGAAAATGACGGTGGTTCGCTGTTGCACGTCGACATGGATACTATCGACTTCGCCAAAATGGAAAGAGAGCACGAGATTTCAGACCAATTTACGCCAGATTCGCCTAAACTTGCGGCATCTGGACGCGCATAACTTAACCGGCCGTCTTTACTCGGCAGTGGAGCAATAACCTATGGCTTGGAATGAGCCAGGTGGAAACGACAACGACCCTTGGGGCAACCGGAATAATTCCGGTGGTGGCGGCAACAATAGTGGTGGGCCACCCGATTTAGACGAAGTTTTCAAAAACCTGAAAAAACGATTCAACAGCTTGTTTGGCGGCCAGGGCGGCTCCGGTAACGGCAGCCTGTCGGGCAGCTCGGGCGGTGGTATGCCCGGCGGCAAAATTGGTGGCTATGGGTTGATGGCGTTGGCCGTTATCGGCTTGATGCTGTGGATTGCCTCAGGCATTTACATTGTCGAGCCTGCGCAAGCCGGTGTTGTCACACGATTTGGTGCGCACACAAAAACCACCAACCCCGGTATCCATTGGCACATGCCGTGGCCGATTGAAAACGTGGAACGCGTTGATGTCGAGCTGGTTCGAAGCGCAAAAATGAATCAGCAAATCACGCTGACTCAAGACGAGAATCTGGTCAAGATCACCTTGTCGGTGCAGTACATCATTAAAAACGCCGAAGATTACCTGTTTAAAGTCAGTCGGCCGGACACCACGTTGGAACAAGTGGTCGAAAGTGCGGTTCGCGCAGCTATTGGTCAAGCGAATATGGAAGCTATATTGACGACTGCCGCCATACCAGAGGCCGAGGAAGGCGACGACAAAATTGAAACTGAGGTTGTCGATACTGATGCGCTGCAAAAGACGGTACTGGTCAGCGTGCAATCCATCCTTGATGAGTACGAAACAGGTCTTGAAATCACAGCCGTCAGTTTAGAAGAAGCGCAGCCACCTGATGAAGTACAGGCAGCGTTTTCTGATGCCATCAAAGCACGAGAAGACAAAGAACGAATCATCTCGCAGGCTGAAGCCTATCAAAACGAAATACTGCCTATTGCGCGTGGTGATGCGGAACGCATTATTCAGGAAGCGGAAGGTTATAAAACCCGCGTCGAACAATCTGCACTTGGTGAGTCACGGCGCTTTTTGTCGCTGCTGGCAGAGTTTGAGAAAGCCCCGGAGGTGACGCGCGAGCGACTTTACATAGAGGCAATGGAAAGCGTATTGTCTAACACCAGTAAAGTGCTTGTTGATTCAAACGAAGGTAACAGCTTGATGTATTTACCCATCGATAAGCTGATAAACCAAGGCGGTAACAACAATCAGGGTATTTCCGGGTCTGCCCGTCCCAATACCTTAAACAGTTCTACCGCCGATGCACCGCGCTTTAGCAACACACCGCTCGATGAAACCGAGTTGAATCGCGATTCAACCCGTTCACGTGACAGAGGAGCACTGCGATGAGCCGCATACTGAATCCGTTTTTCATTGCTCTGGTGGCATTACTGTTGCTGATTGCATCCGCTTTTGTGTTTACCGTAAACGAAAGGGAGCTGGCCATTAAAGTATGGTTGGGTGAAATCACCGACAGCGAATTGCAGCCGGGATTACACACTAAAATGCCATTGCTGCATCGCATACATAAGTTTGATGGCCGAATTCTCACGCTCGATGTGCCGCCCGAAAGGATGCTGACGCGTGAAAACAAAAACGTGATCGTCGACTTCTTTATCAAATGGCGAATCGTTGATGCCAACACGTTCTACAAACGTATTGGTACTGTTGAGTCACGCGCAGATAGTCGTATTACGCAGTTGGGTAACAACGAAGTCCGCAATGCGATAAAGAGCCGTACCATTCGACAGGTTGTTTCTACTGCTCGCTCAACGTTGACCGAAGAAGTTGGCAGCAAGCTCGATGAGCAGGCCAGCGGACTGGGTATTGAGATAGTCGATGTGCAAATCAAAAAAGTCGAACTACCCGAAGATGTGCGAGAGTCGGTTTACCGCAGAATGGAACAGGAGCGTGCCAAAATTGCCCGTGAAATCCGTTCTGAGGGTGAAGAGAGTTCCAAGAAAATTCGCGCAACCGCTAATCGTGTACGGGAAGAAACCCTGGCCAGTGCGTATGCCACCGCCGAGACCACCCGAGGTACCGGAGATGGGGAATCGGCACGAATTTACGCCGAAGCGTACACCGAGAACCCTGAGTTCTACAGCTTGTATCGCAGTTTGAGTGCGTATCGTCAGGCGTTCAGCGGGGATAACAACGTGCTCATGCTAAAGCCTGATTCGGAGTTTTTCCGTTACTTTAACGGGCCTGGCACGGCCAAGTAAGTTTGGTTCAGATTGTGGGCCAGCGCCGACACCTTAGCTTCGATTAAGGTGTCAGCTGCCCCGAGCTGCCCCAACTTGGTATCAGTTCGGCGATAATTCCACGCAGGAACTGGTCGTAATCCTCCACAACTAGTGCGCATCGCGACCATGTCCAGTATGATTGAGGCCGTTTGTCTACTGACCTGCGTGCAATAAGACCGGTGAATCAACTTTCCTCAGACCGATGGCAGCTTCCTGATGGCGTCGACGAGCTGCTACCCGATGCCGCCTGGCAGGTAGAATCGCTTCGAAAAAAAATCATTGAGCGTTGCCAAAGCTGGGGATTCGAGCTTGTCATGCCGCCGATGATCGAATACCTGGACAGCCTGTTAACCGGCACCGGTGAAACCATGGATTTGCAGACGTTCAAGCTGGTCGATCAGCAAAATGGTCGTGCTTTGGGAATACGTGCTGACATGACTCCGCAGGTTGCCCGAATCGACGCGCATTCTTTGCGCAGCGATGGGCCTAACCGTCTTTTTTATACGGGTAGCGTGTTGCGCACAAGAACAGATGGCTTTGGCGGGAGTCGCAGTCCATTGCAATTTGGCGCCGAGTTATTTGGTCACAGTGGCCCGCACAGCGATATCGAAATTATTCGTCTTATGTTGGATACGCTCAGCGAAGCGGGTATCAACGCATCATCGCTGATACTCGATCTTGGCCATGTCGGCGTATACCGCGCGTTGGTATCCAAACTTGCGTTATCAGATGAGGTAGCCAGCGAGTTATTCCAAAGCGTTCAGCGTGGCTCATTTCCCGATGTCAGCGCTATTCTTGCCAATGTACCGCAAGCACAGTCAACCGGTATCGAACACATGCTTGCTCAGCTGATGCAACTGCGGGGCAACGACAGCATCGTTGATGATGCTCGAACGGCATTTGCTGATGCGCCCACAGAAGCACGTGATGCTTTAGACGATTTGCAGGCGGTTATAGAAGGTGTCAAAAGCACACACCCCGACATCGCGATTAATGTTGATTTGGCCGAGTTGCGCGGCTACAGCTACCACACAGGGGTATTGTTTGCGGCCTACACGTCAAACGGCGAAGAGCTTGCACGAGGTGGGCGATACGATGATGTCGGTGCTGCGTTTGGGCGACCGCGCCCTGCAACCGGGTTTAGCGGTGATCTGAAAAAGCTGGCTGACAAAATGCCACCGGCCAACCGATCACAAGAGGCTATTTACGTCGCCGCTGCCAATGTTAATGCAGCCTGGCTGGAAATCGTCAAGTTGCGAAACCGTGGCGAGCGGGTGCTAACTGAGCTGGCCGGCATTGATCGTTCACTGCAAACTGTGCAGTGCGACCGTGAACTCATCTTTAATGATGGTCAGTGGCAGCTGAACACACTTAGCTGATGACGCTTATCTAACCGCGCTTATCTAACTTCAAATGGCCGTTAAGAAACTACTCTAGGAATACGACTCGCATGGCAAATAGTGTTTTGGTGCTCGGTCTCCAATGGGGAGACGAGGGCAAAGGGAAAATCGTTGACTTGCTGACTGAGCAAGCCTCATTGGTTGTGCGCTTTCAAGGCGGACACAATGCGGGCCATACTCTGGTTATTGGTGATGAGACAACAGTGTTGCATCTTGTGCCCAGTGGTGTTTTGCGTGACGGGGTTGTTTGCGTTATCGGCAACGGCGTGGTGTTATCGCCTGATGCACTCGAGGAAGAAATTGCCATGCTTGAAAAGCGTGGCGTGCCGGTTGCACAAAGGCTTCGAATCAGTGGTGCATGTCCGCTAATATTGCCTTTGCACAGTGCCCTTGATCAGGCGCGAGAAAAAGCCGCCGGTAAAGATGCCATTGGTACTACCGGGCGTGGAATAGGGCCTGCGTATCAAGATAAAGTGGCGCGACGAGCATTGCGTGTACAAGACTTGTTTAACCTTGACCGTTTCGATGAAAAACTCACTACTTTGTTTAATCATCATGAAGCTAATTTAGCGCGCTATAAAATTGAAACAGATGATCTAGCCACATTAAAGAAGCGTGCGCGCGATTACGCAAAGTTGTTAAAGCCGTTTGTGTGTGATGTGCCTGGGTTGATTGATGAACACAGACGTGCCGGTAACCGTATCTTGTTTGAAGGTGCCCAAGGCACTTTACTGGATGTTGATCACGGTACTTATCCGTACGTGACATCGTCCAACACCGTGGCGGGTGCAGCCTGTAGTGGTTCGGGTTGTGGTCCTAATGCGATTGATTACGTGTTGGGTATTGTGAAGGCTTACACCACACGTGTTGGTGAGGGTCCGTTTACAACCGAGCTGTTTGATGACGTTGGTGCTGAGCTTGCAAAACGGGGTCATGAGTTTGGGGCAACAACAGGTCGGCCACGCCGATGCGGTTGGTTTGATGCCGTCGGTGTCAGGCGTGCGTGTTTAATCAATGGCGTTACTGGCATGTGTTTAACCAAGCTTGATGTAATGGATACCCTGGAAACCGTTCAAATCTGTACCGCATACGAGCTTGACGGACAAATGCTTGACCATCCGCCATTGGGTGCAGACGATCTGGCACGCTGCAAACCGGTTTATGAGTCAATGCCTGGGTGGCAGTCAAATACCGAGGGTGCAACCTCGGTAGACGCATTGCCGGCAGCTGCGGTTGCGTACGTTAAGCGTCTGGAAGAGCTGGTTGGCTTGCCGGCGCACATTGTTTCAACCGGGCCAGAGCGAAATCAAAACGTCATTAGCGTTCACCCTTTCGCTTGAATATGGCCATTAATAAACCGCCGCAATTAATTATCTTTGATTGCGATGGTGTGCTGGTTGACTCGGAGGTTATTTTTAATCAGGTGCTCCGAGATGACTTGGCCGCACGTGGTTTGGATCTGGATTTAAAGCAATGCATGGGCTTGTTTGTTGGTGGTTCCATGGAGAATGTGGTAACCAATGTTGAAGCCAAAGGATTGGTTTTACCGGCGGACTGGATAGAAACTATTTACGCAAAGGTCAAATCCAAGCTCAGTGAAGGTGTTGACCCTATACCCGGCATTCATACGTTACTGACGCATTTGCAAAGTATCGACTTGCCGTTTTGCGTAGCGTCCAATGGTCCTATCGACAAAATGAACCTGACTTTAGGTCAAACCAAGTTACTGCCATTTTTTGAAGGGGCCATGTTTTCCGCTTATCAAATTCAAAGCTGGAAACCCGACCCAACCTTATTCCTGAGTGCCGCAAAACACTTTGGTGTATCGCCGCAAAACTGTGTTGTTATTGAAGACAGCCTGAACGGCGTAACAGGTGCGATCAACGCGAAAATGCCATGCCTGGCCTACACCCCCGAACGCCCCAACCCCGCATTCGAAGAACTGGGTTTAACGTGCTTTGACAATATGGACAAGGTCACCCAATTATTAGGGCTGGATTAGTCTTAGATATGGTGCCGAGAAGAGGACTTGTACGCGCAATGCAATTGCTCTCACGAGCATATGCTCCCCAGCGCACAGCAAAAAGCATTGGTACTTATCTGTGGAGATGGTGCCGAGAAGAGG
>CALHOI010000045.1 GCA_938035525.1 uncultured Granulosicoccaceae bacterium | reverse complement strand
TTAGGACCAATTATGCCCATACGGTCGTTTCGCATAACCGACACAGACAAGTCAGACACAATTTTACTGTCGCCAAAAGCAAAGCTTACCTCAGCAGCTTCAAATACTATTTTGCCCGATCGCTCGGCTGCGTTCGCATTCATTTTTGCCGTGCCACTGCGCGTACGTCGTGCCCGGTGTTGTTCACGCATGGCTTCCAAAGCCCTTACCCGTCCTTCATTGCGTGTGCGTCGTGCTTTAATTCCCTGGCGAATCCAGGTTTCTTCCTGCGCAAGCTTTTTATCAAATAAAGCATTGTGAGTGGCTTCAACTTCCAGCTGTTCCTGTTTTTTTATTTGATACTGTTCGTAGTTGCTTGGCCACTCACTGAGAACACCGCGGTCAAGTTCGATGATGTTGTTTGCTACCGCATTTAAAAACGATCTGTCGTGCGTGACAAATACCACACTGCAGTTAAGTCCTATTAGGTATTTTTCCAGCCAATCGATAGAGCCAATGTCCAAATGGTTGGTGGGTTCGTCGAGCAAAAGAATATCCGGGTCAGAAACAATAGCGCTTGCCAGTAATACTCGGCGCTTCATGCCACCTGACAGTCCAGATACATCTGTGCTGCCATCCAGGCTCATGCGCGAAATGGTTTCCTCTACGCGTTGCCCCAGCGCCCAGGCATCCTTGGCTTCAATCTGATCTTGTACTTTTTGAAGTTTGTCAGCATCAAACGCGTCCATATCAGTAGAAAGTTGATGGAACTGGGCGAGCAAATCACCTGCTTCGGGCAGGCCACGCGCAACAACAGAGTAAACATCGCCTGTCATTTCGGTAGGCACGGATTGTTGCAGGTAGGCGGTTTTTAGCTGGCTGCGTCTACTTAGCTCGCCAGAGTCAGGTTCTATGAAGCCACCGATAACTTTGAGCAGGGTGGATTTACCTTCGCCGTTGCGACCAACCAGGGCAGTTCGTGTGTTTGCTTGTATGGCGAAGTTGATGCCGTCCAAAACAGGGACTGCGCCAAAAGCAACGCTGAGTGACTGGGCTCTTATCAGTGCCACGATGAAAAAGTTCTGTGTGCAAAAGCGCTCTATTATGCGCTAAAACGTCGAACAGCGTGAGAGCAGCAGCCTGATACAGACACGAATTACAGGTTAACGCTATTGTGATTGACTGAATGCCCAGCTTGGTTGGTGTCTATATCCAAATAGAAGGTGTTGTACAACAACCCAAAATCCTGCCCAGGCTGTGTGCTGCGAAACAACTGAAACCGGAAACGGTTTTTCAGCATGGCGTCAAAATTAGCCCAGATATGGGGCGAACGCAGAGAACCGCCACCGATAAACACATGAATCACAAATTGGTTGTTGGCTACATATCCAATGGCTTTAAAACCGGGCGAATCGAAAAAACTCAAGGTCAGGTTTGCATCTGCTGTTACCAGCTTGCAGGCGTAAGCCCTAATTGGGTGAGTCTCATTGCCTGTGGTTGTAACCATGGCCGGGGTAGGTAGCACCACCACCTGCTTACATTTAGAAACGGTTGCAGACACCATGTCAACCAGCTCGGGCACATCAATATGTGGATTGCCCGGTATCAGCCGATGTGGGTTGGATAACTTGGCCTGAGCTCCTGGCATGCCGGTTTGTTTCAGCAATTCACCAATACCAATAGCAAGCTGGTGCGGCTTTAAGTCTCGTTGTTCAACCAGAGGACGAATATCACTGGTGCGCCGATCTTCGATTAGCATGCAACCATTGCGGCTGGCCAGAGCGTGCAGGTACCGCAGGTTTTCGGGTTGCAGTTCTGACATTTCCGGCGGTACAAATAACGCCAGCTTGCCGTTTTTGACATCCGATGAAATGACGGTTTTCAGGCTGGGGTCGAGCCTGGTGTCGCTTAAACGCATGATGCTCGACAGGCCGTTTATCCACGACTCGCTGTCTGGAATTATCTGTGTTTGCTCTGCTGTAGCCAAAATCGGCCCCTGAACGTAGCGATGTAGTCAGGTGTTTGGAAGCGATTTTCGGGCCAAGCGATGTTTTATCGCGTGATCTGTCGGGCCAGTGCCATCTTCAAGCCTTCCGACTAATCGATTTTACGTAATGTGCTTGCGGCTGATTCATAACCTAAGGTGATTATTTCGTCGGCACGATCAAACTCCAGGATTCCGCAAGCATCGCGCGCAATCGTGATGGTGTGGTCTGGTGGGTACGCCGCAAGCTTCTGTCTGGCTATGGCATTTTGCATGGCATCGAAGGTCTGATTGGCGATGGCAAGCGTTGAGCCCTGGCCCGCATCTGTCAGTGGGTTCTGATCTTTTAGTTCGGCGATAAAATTGCTGATTTTCAATTGAAAACTGTTCGTGCTCACTGCTTTATTTATTTCGGGGGTAGGCGTTTTGCTTGGTGGCTGAGTGCCGGATGGAGGCGCGCCAAGGTTGACCGCTATGGTTAGGTCGGTTTTGTCTTTAAACGTGGGTGCGATGGGTACCGGATTAAGTATCCCCCCATCCAACAAATCCATGCCATTCATTTCTACCGGAGAGAAAAATAACGGTAGCGATATGGATGCTCGAATAGCATCAAACAGCAATCCATCCTGTATCCAAACTTCTTTTTCGTGTGCTATGTCAGATGCGACAGCTGTGTATTCAATGGGCAAATCTTCAATTTGGCTATCACCGACCAAGTCTTTAAGTACGCTAATAATGCGATCGCCTTCAACGAGGCCTTGTTTGCCCCAGGCGAAATCGAGCAGGGTTATCATGTCGAGCTTGTTAATAGCTCGAACCCATTCTTCATAGGTATCAAGCTTGCCCAGAGCATATATTCCTCCAATCAATGCGCCAATCGAGCTGCCACTGATCGAGCGAATATCGTAGCCGTTTTCTTCCAGCCAATGAATAACGCCAATATGAGCTAAGCCTCGCGCGCCGCCACTGCCAAGAACAAGTGACACAGTTTGCTTTGTCATAATATTTGTTGAGCGCAGTGTGAGGTCATTGCTTTATTGATTGTGTATGGTTAGCTGTGGAAATGGGATATCCCAGTTCTCATTCGTGCACGTATCAACACAAGTTTGTTGGACGATTCTGCTTATTTTGTAATACGAGCGTGCGGCAGCGCTTGCCATGGTCACGCCGACCCAGTAATCAAGTGACGATGCGCCGGCTTCTTTCAATTCTACAGCGACAGAAACCACGTGTTCTGAAACGTCAGATTTGGCCAAGGCATCTGTTACCGCTTGTTTTAACTGGGTTGGTATGCTGTCGTTGCTGATGCTTTGATGCGAGTACCCGACCCCAAAAGCACTGGTAACAGCAAAGGTGTCGCCGCGACTGAGGTTGTCGAATGTCATGTTGTAAAAATCTGCAGCAGGGATGGATGTTTTAGTTCCCGCCAGATTTTGCAACTGTATGAGCTCAGTGGTTAACTCTAAAACCTCCAGCAGCTTTCCATCCGGCAGCATAATGTAATCACCCTTTGATGCAGGAAACCAAACTTCTTTTCCAGCAGGACGTGAAATCATGCCCATCATACTTTCAAGCGGCAATCGAATAACGCCGGTGAGTTCAGGGTTTTTGAGGATTGAGTACATGTTAAGTGCGCTAACACGATACGGCAGCCCGTTGTAGACGACGCGCTCATCTTCTCGAATTGATCCTAGATTAAGCAGTAGTCTGGCTTCTGAGATAAATTTTGGTATGGCGTGCCGAAGACCAAGTAATGTTGCACCAGCCAGCAAAAAAGAGACGCCAAGCAAGAGTACATCGCCACGAATGTAGAAAACGACGATAACAGCTATGGTCATGAGTATAGCGGTAAGAATAGTGAACGAATACTGCACTACACGTTGACGTGTTCGAAAATCTTTTACTGCCTCACCACGAGATTTTGTTGATAGTAGTTTTGTTAAAAATTTAGCGAGATACCAAACAGATAAAGCAGCAAGAAACGCAATAAATAGTGTGAGGCCTCTGCCAGTTATAAAGCCGACAATGCCCTCTTTAAGCGATTCAAAAAAATTGGCATCACTTGTTTGTAGGTTTTTAAGTCTGACGTTAGCCAGTTCCATGTTGCGGGTGTATTCGAGCGATTGGTTTTGCCAGGTAGATTGCAGCTCAATAAGTGTTTGCTTGGTTGCCTCATTGTTTGCAGACGCTATGCTTTCATCAATTGCCGAAATGGCTTTGTTGGCAGCGCTCAGTTGTTCATTGTTGGTTTGAATTTGCGACCGTAATGCCTCGATTTTTCGAGGTTTTTCTGTTAGCGCTTGTAGGTTGCGTATTATCGGCATCATGACTTGTGTCATTTCAGTACGCCAATCGAAATTACCGCTTTCAGTGGCGAATATACCCAGGTCTACAGAGCCAACGGCCAGTTGCTCAAAGGAATCTCTGACCTCACTAATTTCCTCATTTATCTCCTTAAGCTCGGCTTCCAACTCGGCAATGTCATCTGGCCCCGCGACCACAATGCGTTCCCGCAGTTCTTTGCGCTCAGCTATTTTTGCTTCCAAAACAGACTGAATGACATTAAGTTGTGTTGTTCGGTCGCCTGCTTGATCGTTAACCTGGCTTTGAGAAAAGGCAGGGACAGCAAAGAACACCATTAGCACAAGACATAAAGGGCGAAGCAAATTCAATTTATTCATATTGTTTTTTGTTGTTTTATTTTTACCATTTATGACTGTGGTTTGGCATAGGTAGCCAGTGCGCTTTCCAAGGCTGAGCCGGGCTGTGCGTATTCTTCCGGTGACGTGGATTTTTGGGCCGCGTCTGCTGCTTCTCGTAGGGCTAATACACCCTGAGCAACTCCATCAGGGTGACCCATAATGCCGCCGCCGGCACAAAAAATAAAATCATCGTTACCCGTAACGGCTCGCGTTGGTCCAATTTGCCAAATGGTTTGTCCTGATGAAAATACTGGCATAGCAATGTAGTTTGCATCACTTTGATGGAACAGTGGTTGTTGAACTGAACGAGCGCTCTGTGCCACGATATCGTCGCTTTCGGAAAACTTATTGCCCAAGCCATTGACGTGCAAGTGATCGGCTCCTGCTAGCCGCCAGAGTTTTTGCATAACCTTGAAGCTAATACCGATGTTTGGTGATCGTGAAAATAATCCCCAGCCGGCGCGATGCCCGTGGATTGGAAATTCGCTGTGATCGCGAACTGCACGTAATCCACTGAGTCCCACCGATTGCATGCATACCATGGCGCAATTAGCCCCGACTTTTTGCATGCTGTCGAGGTTGCGCCACATCTGCTCGATTTCATCGGTGATGTTCACGGCATACAGTACTTGCTTACCGGTTTTTTGGGCGTGATGGTTAATAACTTGCGTAACTGCTTCAAGACGATCATGAAAAGGACAGGCTGGTCCGTTCGCCTGCAATTCGTCGTCTTTAATAAAATCTATACCCGCTTCAACGAGCTGTTTAACCAACTGTGCAGTTTCCGTAACGCTAAGTCCCACGCTGGGCTTGATGATCGTACCAATCACTGGACCTGTGTGATCACCAATGATTTTCCGTGTGCCACTGGCGCCAAATTGTGGTCCTGGGTTGTGGGTTGCAAAGTCTGCTGGAAGATCAACATCGATCAAGCGGATTGCGGATAGCTCGGCAAGTTCAAACAGGTTGCCCGCAATGGTGGAAAGCAGTGTTGGCAATGAGTACCCTAAATTATCGATAGGCCAACTCAATACAATGGTGCCACGCTCGTAATTGTTGCCGCCTTTGCGACACGGCAGTGAAGGCTTTTTGGATTCGCTAGTTAGCGACACAGATTCAACAGTTGCTGCTGAGCGTTCGCGTAACGCATTAGTTTCGGATGCAATTTTTATAAAAGTACCGGTGGATTGTTCACCGGCTATCACTGCTGCGGCGTGTGCCAGCCCAACTGGTGTTTCGATTTCGTATGTGGCTTTTATGCGATTCATGCGTTTGGATAGAATGGGCGTATGGTTTGGCTATGTGCATTCATTTTGTCTTGCGCCTCCACCGTCGCGAATCCAGCCAAAATAATCCGCGCTTCCCATCTGGCCACCCTTTAACGCCAGCTCCAATCCATCCATAGGCCCGTCTGCGTATGCGCGGGACAATGATGCGCCGGGAATGGTTGGTGCCAGTGCTGACAGGGCAATAATGCCCAGTTGTTCTACAACATGGCCTGAGGTATCGCCGCCGGAAATAACAGCGCGTTTAATGTTGCATTGTGTCAGCAAACGGCGCATCACGACTCCCAGTGCTGTACCAATGCGTTGGTTAACTTCAGACATTGATAAATCAGATGCGTTAACTGCATCAGTGAGCTGCTTTACCGCTGCGTCATCTGGTCCTTCAGCCGTGAATATAAGTGGATCGATGTTGTTATCAATAGCTTTTACACCTTCATTAACCACCCGAGCTATTTCGTTTTCTAATGTCGCTTCAGTGGTACATGCGCTACACACGTTAAAACGAATGGTTTGAAAGCCATTTGCACGCGACCACTTTATTTGTTCTGCTGTTGTGGGGGAGACAGACCCTGATACGGTTACCATGCCATTTGATCGACCAGCGCTGCCAGGCGGATCTTGCTTTTGCAGTGCGCCTGTATCAACCCAATGACGAACCAATGCAAACTCAACGCCTTGTGAACCTACAACAAACGGTTGTTGATGTCTTTGTTCCCACAAAAGCTTGCCGGCGGCAAGTTCGTGATGGTCATTGGCGCAATCAATTGTGTAAACCGTGATGCGATCTGATGCTGGCGCAAGTTTATAAGGCTTGTTATTTTCGATATCTTCGATAGACCAATTGGAAGCGTGTAAGCGCGAGGACTGCGCCGAAATATGTTTGGCAACGTCAGATTCCGTTATGGGGGTTACTGGATGTTGCGTCATTACTGGGTGACGATCAATCCTGAAAACGTCATTGTCCAGTGCGGCAAACAAGTGTCCAAACACTTGATAACGTCGCATCTGAGGTGCAGCTACCAGAACGGGCACAGCCTTTGGTTTTATAAAGTCGTGCCCAATTTCGATTGCTCGACCAATTGAACCAATGGTCGGTGACGAATCCAGTGTTGTGCACATTTTATAGTGCAAAAGCTGTGGCTTTAATGCCTGCAGTGAACTAAAAACAGCAGGCAAGTTGTTGTCCATCCATTCGGGTGACTGTGCGCGGGCAGTGGACGCAACGCCAATGGCCTGCATTTGAGCAAATCGATTCAGTTGTTCTTTTGTTGGGGTGTTGAGAAACAAAATCGATTGAACCCCTGCAAACGCCAGCACTTCAAGTACAGCCGCAGCGCCGGTGAAGTCATCGGCATACCAGCAGAGTAAAAGTGAATTGGATGCTTTACCTGTCTGCACGTCGGGTAGGCTCTAAGGACAGTTTGTGTCATCATACCAGCAAGCGATGCTATAACAAGATGATCGGTTGGGGCTTACCAATGACTAAAATTGCACTGTTCGGCGCGGGTGGAAAAATGGGTTTGCGCATTTCCAAAAATCTGCAGGATTCAGATTTTCAGACCGCTCACGTGGAAGTTTCACCAGAAGGGCAACAGCGTCTCAAGGCAGAGCTTGCTCATTCGTGCATAGCACCAGA
Source organism: uncultured Granulosicoccaceae bacterium (assembly GCA_938035525.1). Classification (GTDB taxonomy): domain Bacteria; phylum Pseudomonadota; class Gammaproteobacteria; order Granulosicoccales; family Granulosicoccaceae; genus Granulosicoccus. The sequence continues at coordinate 82,543 of CALHOI010000045.1, read as the reverse complement.
CCAAGCGCTTGAAGGTGCAGGCGTGGTTGTGCTGGCTGTGCCCGATACCGCTATCAAGGCGGTAGCTGCATCAATAATCGACAAAGTGCCGGCCGGTGCCATTGTGATGTGTCTGGATGCCGCGGCTCCATTTGCTGGGCACCTGCCAGAACGCGAAGACGTTACCTACTTTGTTAGTCATCCGTGCCATCCACCGATATTCAACAACGAGAACACCACCGAAGAGCGTAAAGATTATTTTGGTGGTATCTCAGCGACGCAAGGTATTGTCAATGCCTTAATGCAAGGGCCAGACGAGCATTATGCTCTGGGTGAAAAAGTGGGCAAAACAATTTTTGCACCTGTTGCAAGATCACATCGCGTCACGGTGGAGCAAATGGCTTTACTGGAGCCGGGTTTATCTGAAACCGTTTGTGCATCGTTGCTGGATATTATGCGTGAGGCCATGGATGAAGTGGTAGATCGCGGTGTCCCTAAAGAGGCTGCACGTGATTTTTTATTGGGCCACATGAATATACTCAGTGCGGTTATTTTTAAAGAAGTCGATGGGGTTTTTTCAGACGCTTGCAACAAAGCAATAGAATTTGGCAAACCCGCGTTAATGAAGGACGACTGGAAACGTGTTTTTGAGCCCGACGAAATTGCCGATAGCATTGAACGGATTACGTAGATTGGAAGTTATTGTTACGTTATCTCTTGCGCTGGCGCTATCTGAAATAAATATGAATCTATACAACGTTGGGGCCTGATAGGCCCCAGCTTATGTTGCTTCAACCCTGCTTCGCTGCAAACTCAGCCTCGGTGTGTGCCTTAATAGTCAGTGCGTGAATAGCCCCAGATTTAATATGCTCTTCCAAAACCGAGTACACCATCTTGTGCCGGTTAACCGGACTGACGCCGTCAAACGCATCGCTGACGACAACGGCCTCAAACTTACTGCCCTCGGCTGTGACCGTGGCTTTAGCACCTTCGATTTCTTTTTCGACCAGGCTGCTGAAAAAATCCATTCGCATTAGATTGCACTCTTAAATTTTGTTAGCGGTAAAGCTGCTTTTGACGGGTAAGTAGCTTTTAACAGAGATTATACGCAATTGTTGGCGGGTAAAAAAAAAGGGCTCGACAGGCGAGCCCTATTTGGGGGTGAGAACGTGACACCATGTATTTCTGGGGCACGTGTAAAGAGACTAGTAGTGCTTGTCGTAAAGTCAATTAAATCATTGATTTGACCACAATAAATTGACCTTCACTGCGCATAATGATTGCGCTCGCTGGTTGTGCAGGCCGCTCGCACTTGCTGGTGTCACCCCGGCTTTGTCATTTGTTTAAGACGGGTTACCGTAAAAAACGTAAGAGGTGGAGTAGTCACTGAATTCGAAATACACTTTTTGCTCGCCACTGTCGACCTCGCCATTCAAGTTACCGTCTAGAATGCCGTAGCCAAAGCGATAAGGGCGTGACTCACCCGAATTGGTGCCCGAGGCTGTGGTCAGCTTGTCGATTTTCATGAAGCGTTTAACCAGCTTGTCACCAGCGTAGACCTCCAGAATGCCGTCTGTGCCAGTCCAGTTTTGTACGGCGCGGCCCAGCTTATTTTGGGATTCTTGTGTGCACCCGGCTAAAAACAGCAGGGCAACCAAAGATAATGCGATTTTCATACTTGTTACTTCCATTGATAGATTTGCACACAGTGTATCGGGTTGAGCGGGTATTTGAATGTGGATTTTGGTCTGACAAGCAATTTTTCGTTAATTGTCCGCTGTAATTGGTCATTAAAATGCGTACAGAACGCGCTGGTACATTTAAAATATGTGCAAACAAACTTAAGAGAGTTCGTCGTGGCAGCAGCAGAAAAACAATATGGTATTAGCGTGAAGTTGCCGGAGAACGACCCCATGTCGGCACCGCACCTGCTCGGTGACGACTGGACTGGCACCCGGTGGTTTTCGTCAGCCGAGGAGCGTGATGTCGCGCTGGCCTCTATGCAGAACCATCCACGTTATTACCGACGGGGCGATACGCCCAGTATCGTGCTGGAAAAAATCGACCCCAAATAGTCTTACCCCTAAATTGCGCCACTGCCTATGGCGCAAGCCCAATAACGCGCTACCGCGCCGTTGCCCTAACCAGTAGGTGCTCGGCGGGTGAGAGGCCGTGTCAGGTGTTCTTCGGATAATCATGTAAAACCAGATCGATCTCTGTGTCTGGTTGAATAACGAAGCTGTCGGACGACAAAGTAAAGCTCAGCACCGCGCAGGTGGGCAACTGGCTGGGTGCGCTGTGGTGCAACTGACGACCCAGTGATTCGAGTCCTGGGTTATGGGCAATAATCATCAAATGGTTTATGGCCGAGTCGCCTTGCTGGATGTGCTCGAGCAGAGTCCCCGGTGATGCCAGATAAAGCGCATCGACATAGCTAATGTTGTTACCGTCGAGCTGGAACGCGTCGAGGAAAAACTGTGCTGTTTGTCTTGTTCGTTGAGCCGAACTGCATAAGATAAAATCAGGGATGCATGCTTGTTCGACCAGGCGTTGTGCCATCATCGGCGCATCGCGCAACCCTCTGTCGTTTAATGGCCTGTCATAGTCTTGCTGAGCAGCGTCGGCCCAGCTGGATTTTGCGTGGCGCAGCAGCGTGAGTTGTTTCATGTATCCCTACTTAACTGTTAATCAGCTGGTAGGGTGCAGTTTACAACTTTCTACTGAATAATTTCTGCATCAGATGTGCGTATGTACCCGGTACCACTTTGTGTGTCGATTTTGTACCAGCCATTAACCTCATCAGTGACCGAAAACTTACTACCCGGAGCCACACGCATTATTAGCCTTGAGTAAGGTGCAGGCTCGGTGTAAATGCCTTTAGGGTAATAGCTACCAATGACTTTGATTTGCTGACCCACACCGGCGAAGCTTTGTGGTTGACTGTTGCCTGCCCCAATAGGGCTGAGCTCAAAGTCTCGATTGGTGTTAATCGGGGTAACCACCACAGGCGCGACTTCGACAATTTTTTCGCGACGCACAGCCAGTGCAGAAGTTTGCGCAACGCTCTGAGTTTGTGTTTCGGCTATCGGTAGCGCAGTGGTTTTGCTTGGGGCTTCGTATCCGGGTATCAGTCCAGTCGGGATTTCTAAAATCATGCCCTCACGTAATTGGCGTGGGTTATCAATACCATTGAAGTCGGCGATTTCGCGCCACTTACTCGATGTGCCGGTGTATTCTCGCGAAATATCACCCAGGCTGTCGCCACGTTGCACGGTATAGCGTATGACGCCACTGTTGTAGTCTTCCACTACTTCATAAGGCGCGTCAGTGCCAAGAGCTGAACCGCTGATATTCTCAATGTCACCACGCACCGGTGTGCCACCGCAGGCAGCTAAGGCCAGGGTTAGGGGTACAACCGTTATAAGTGTCAGGTAGCTTTGGTTTGTCATCAGTCCCGGATCTGTCGAGCGTGGTTTCAACAGTTATCGTGCAAAAACCGGAGCAATTTGAACCCCGCTGTCACGCTAAATGTGAACCAATCCACAATTTGCCACTGATGCGCACTGTCCATTGTTTGTAGAGTGCTCGGATGCGCAAAAAATCCAGTGTAACGGGGTGAGTTTGAAATGGAAGTGAAGTGCGTATATCGTAATGCAAATGAGTCGGGTGGGTTGGCAACAAATACCCGCGCAAAAAAAAGCCGGTGCTAAAAGCACCGGCTTTGACTTTAAGTATGTTAGCTGCGTTATTTTATGTCGCGCGAATGTACGTACCCAACACCCTTATCGGTCTGCACTTCCAACCATGGGCCAATGGCTTTTGATACCAGCAGCTGAGTGCCTGGTGATACCCGCATCAACAAGCTAGAGGAGAAGTCAGCCTGGTTGTAAACCGCTTTCGGATAGTAGGTCCCTTTAACCATGACTTTGCCCAGCTCACCTTCGTTCATGGCAACTTGCGCTTTCGCTTCGTCGGCCAGTGATTCAGTAGTCACAGGCTTGATGCCATTTTCTGGCTGGTACGCCGCTTCGACAATCTTAATATCACTTTCTGCTGGGGTGTTGGTGCCCGCCAGCACCGCTGCAGAAGCATCAATAGCCGCTTTATTAGGTACCGCACCGCCAATGGTGGCAGTGGGTACTGAGCCCTCTTCACCCTTAGCGATCAACACGCCGTTTTCATCACGAGCGCGAACCATGTCAGCCGGTACATAGATTTTTTGTCCCGGACGAATGGTTGCCAATTGCTGTTCGGTGAACTGGTTTTTCTCAGCAATCATTTTCCAATTGGTTGCGTCACCAGTGGTTCGCTTGGCGAAATCCCACAAGGTTTCACCAGCGCCAACTTTCAATGCGGTGGCGTCGGCCATGATATTGGCTGGGTTGGTGTCAGGTGCTGCAGGCGTCATTTGGTCTGCAGCTGCCGTCACAATATCGGATTGATTTTCAGGTATTTCCAGAGCGACTGTCGCTTCTGCCTCTGGTTGCTTAATGACAGGTGTGTCACTGCCTTCGGCTACCGCTGCAACGACCGTGACATCCTGCTGACCTTTGTAGTCGGTCTTGACCATGTCGGCAGGAATAATCAGATTTTGCCCAACGCTGACGGAGGCGTCTGGAGCCAGGTTATTGATGTCAGCGATAACGTGCCAGTTGTTAGCATCTCCTGTTGTCTTTTTAGCGATACCCCAAAGATTTTCACCATCCTGCACTTTGTGGGTCAGGTCTTGTGATGCAACGGTTTCAACCGGGTTTTCCTGAGTGTCGCCCAATTGCAACGTACTCGGTGCCATTTCAGCGCCAGCAGCGATTTGCTCGTCAGACAACACAACCGGCTGTGCATCGTTGGCAGAAGCCAGCACGACGATTTCGCCAGCAGGATTCTCTTGATCAGATGGTGTTATATCTTGCGGAAGCTCATTCGACAGATCTTGCGGTACCTCACCGAAGGCCAGTGGTTGTTGTGTGGTTTGCACATCGCTCAGGGATGGCCGTGATTCGCCCTGTGGCAACAACTGTTGGGTATCTACAGCTGCTAATTTAACATCGCTTTGATCTTGCAGGTTGGCGTCTTCTTCCATCAAGGCCAAATCAACTTCATCAAGTAGTTCAGGTTGTTGCGGGCCAATATTCAGCACACGCTTAGTACCTTCCCAGGCGTTAGAGCTGACAGCAGCGGTTTTGCTGGCAACTTTTCCCAAGTCGACTCCTGCAATAGTTGGAGTGGTTGAACAGGCGCTCAGCGACAACATCGCCGCAGCGAGCACACTGAGTTGAAAAGTAGTTTTATAGAGATGAGACATTTAGTACGACCTCGCAGCGATCTATTTTGGGGCTTATCCGGGATTCGTGATCAGGGCCGGGGATGCAAAACCTGCTACAGCCGTCAGCTAATCGACGAAAATGACACTAGATTTAATAGTAGCTAGAACAGGGGCCGTCAATGCTTCATGCCAACGTTATGCGCATATTGTTGCTTTATTGGGGATAAAGCGTTTGCTGGCGGAGGTCAATATAATGGCGCAATCGAGTATTGCGCCATTAGTAGTCGTTAAATGTGCTTATGAGTTGAAGGGGTTTTTTAGCGAGCCCAAGTGTCGCGCAAGCTAACCGTGCGATTAAACACGGGCATTTCACTGGTGTGATCATAGCGATCGGCAACAAAATACCCTAAACGCTCAAACTGGAATCGCTCCTCTGCTTGCGCCTCGCTTAAAGCCGCTTCAACGTAACAGGTTTTATGGACAACCATGGATTCAGGGTTGAGCTCTGCTTCCAGGGAGTCTGCTGAGCCCGGATTGGGTTGATTGAACAGGCGATCGTAAACCCGCACCTGCGCTTGTACACCGGCACTGGCCGAAACCCAATGGATAACGCCTTTTACTTTTCGACCTTCGGGTTTTTTGCCCAGGGTGTTTGCGTCGTGTGTGCAACGCAGCTCAATAATGTCGCCGGCGTCACTCTTAATCACCTCTTCGCACTTAATGACATAGCTGCCTCGCAGGCGTACTTCCCCGCCGGGTACCAATCGTTGGTATTTGGGTGGTGGGTTTTCGGAAAAATCGTCTTTATCTATCCAGATCTCTTTAGAGAACACGATATCCCGACGGCCAAAGTCTTCTTTTTGTGGGTGATTAGCAAAGGACAGCGTTTCGGTATAACCGTCTGGCAGGTCTGTGATCACCACTTTTATAGGTTCAAGCACGGCCATACGACGATGGGAGTGTTCGTTCAGGTCTTCACGAATGCACGTTTCAAGCACGGCCATTTCTATCCATGAATCATTTTTGGTGACACCAATACGTTCACAAAAATCCCGAATGGCTGCCGGTGTGAAACCACGACGACGCATGCCGGTGATGGTTGGCATGCGAGGGTCATCCCAGCCTTTAACATAATCTTCTTCAACTAATTGAATCAGTTTGCGCTTGCTTAGAATGGTGTACTCCAGCATCAAGCGCGCAAATTCTATTTGCTGAGGGTGTGCCGGTGTTTTTAATTCATCGAGCACCCAATCATAAAGTGGGCGATGGTCTTCAAACTCCAACGTGCATAAAGAATGCGTGATGTTTTCCATGGCATCAGACACACAGTGCGTGTAATCGTACATCGGGTAGATAGACCAGTCGTTACCGGTTCGCACGTGATGTACTTTACGAATACGGTACAGGGTAGGGTCACGCATATTGATGTTGCCAGAGGCCATATCAATTTTGGCTCGCAAAATATGGGCGCCGTCGTCGAACTCACCGGCTTTCATGCGTGCAAACAAATCCAGGTTTTCTTCAACGCTTCTGTCGCGATAGGGGCTGGGTTTGCCAGGCTCTTTTAATGTACCGCGCATTTCACGCACTTCTTCTGCAGTGCTGCTATCGACGTAGGCGTTTCCCTGCTTAATAAGCTCGACAGCAAAATTGTAAAGTTCGTTGAAGTAGTCGGATGCATGCTTTAATCCATCCCATTCAAAACCAAGCCAGGTCACGTCATCTTTTATGGCTTTAACAAATTCTTCGTTTTCTTTAACCGGATTAGTGTCATCGAATCTTAGGTTGCACTTGCCATTGTATTGAGCCGCGATGCCAAAGTTCAGGCAAATGGACTTCGCATGGCCAATGTGCAAATAACCGTTTGGTTCAGGTGGAAAACGAGTAACGATTCGACCATCGTTTTTATTAGCCGCAAGATCATCATCGATGATGTTACGGATAAAATTACTGGTGGCCGCGGATTCAGGCTTATTCATGAGATTGTCTGGCGTCTAGGTGCTCGTCAGAGTATAGCCAGTTGCGTGTGTGTTGGGGCCGCTAATCGTTGGTGTATAGCTCCAGCACCTTATTAACGTAGTTACGAGTTTCAGGGTAGGGTGGGATGCCGTTGTGTTTTTCCACCGCACCGGGGCCTGCATTGTAGGCTGCCAGCGCCAGTTGGTGATTCTGCTCAAACCGATTCAGCATTTTCGCAAAGTACTTTGCGCCGCCATCAATGTTTTGTCTGGCATCAAAACTGTTGGTGACACCGAGCTCTTTTGCCGTTGCCGGCATCAGCTGCATAACGCCTTGCGCCCCAACTCGGGATACAGCATTAATGTCGTAGCAGGACTCAACCTCAGCAATCGCCCTGAGCAATTCGGCGTCCAGGTTATAGGTGGCCGCGGCGTTTTTAATTTCGTTATCAATGGCTTTGGCGCGAGTGGCCAGCTCAGTGGCATTAAGCCCAACGCAAGACGATGTTGCTACTGGACGTCCCAGTGATTGATAGCTGGTTCGTTGAATATCATCGTTCACCACAGGTGCATCGGAGAATATCATTGCGCCGTTTGCTCCGCGCTGAGTAAAAATAGGTGTGGCGGCAACGCTCAGGCCAGCAATGCAAATCAGTAACAGGCCCAGCGCCAGTTGAGCATGAACCATCAAATTCTTTGCGCTGGATTTAATTGTGTTGGGTTTACTGGAATATTTCAGGTGACACATCGTGTGTGCGGTTTCGCGTTTGACCTACCAAATCATCGACCCGAACGCGACATGCCTAACAAATGTGCAACACGAATGAGAAGTCTGTCACGATTTAGGCCCGTGCCATTGAGTGACATGATCGGCCAGATTAGGCCGCGGTTTGCTGGTTGCAGGCTTTGATGCTGTGCCCATGTATATAAAGCCCACAATTTGATCATCGCCGGTAATGCCAAGGTCCTCGTTTACTTCGCGGCGGTAGGTGTTTGGACCGGTTAACCAGATAGAACCAAACCCCTCGGCTGTGGCAGCTAATTGAATTAACGTTGCGGCTGCGCCTGCAGAAAGAATTTGCTCTACCACGGGTGTTTTTGGATGATCGTTGGTTATCGTTGCTACAATCACCACAATAAGAGGAGAGCGAAGCGGTTTTTGCCTTGTTCTGGCAATTTTCTCAGCTGGTAAGTCGGGTTCGTATTGGGCTGCCACCCTGGCCAACACGTCACCCAGTGCGTTGCGCGCGTCACCGCTTATGGTGATGAATCGCCAGGGACGCATGGCTGCGTGATCAGGCGCACAAAGCCCCGCGCTGAGAATGCGTTGAAGTTGTTCTTCGTTCGGCGCTGGTTCTTGCAGCTGAACCGCAGGAATGGATGTACGGTTTAGCAGCGTATCCAGCATGGTGTTTTTCTCTTTCACTTGACTGTTGCCTTAAGTGCTTGCGCGTAGAATACCAAGTAAAAGCCCATCAATCACTAACCTGAGTACCGCATTGTGAGTGTCAGTTACACATTAAAACCGCTCAATCCTGAAGCCCATCAATTTGAAGTCACGTTAAGAGCGACTGATGTTGACCCTACCGGGCAATTGTTTCAGCTGCCCAACTGGATTCCCGGCAGCTACATGATTCGCGATTTTTCCAAAAACATCCTGTCTGTTCGGGCGCGAGGTGATGGTCAGGCCATTACACTTCAAAAGCAAGACAAATCATCGTGGCTGGCGCCAGCAGGACTAAAAGAAATCGAATTAACGTATCAGGTTTATGCCTGGGATTTATCGGTACGCTCGGCTCACCTTGATAACGAGCATGGTTTCTTTAATGGCACTAGCGTATTTATGTCGGTCGCCGGTCAGGAAGGGCAAGTGCATCACGTGGACATGCAAAGGCCGGATGCACCTGAGTATAAAGAATGGAAGCTGGCCAGCAGCATGACCGCTGTTAACGTTGATGTGGCAGGGTTTGGGCAATACAGTGCTACTGATTATGACGAGCTCATTGATCACCCCGTTGAAATGGGCACCTTTGAGCGCATTGAGTTTGAGGCCTGTGGTGTAGCACACGAGGTCATTCTTACCGGCGAATACACAACCGATAACCAACGCATTGCCAACGACTTAAAAATTATTTGTGAAGCGCAAATCCGTTTTTTTGGTGAGCCTGCGCCTATGGACAAATACGTTTTTCTGGTTATGGTCGTTGGGGATGGCTATGGCGGGCTTGAGCATCGCGCCTCAACCGCGTTACTTATTACTCGTGAGCATTTGCCCATAAAAGGCGATGATTCGGTAAATGATCAGTATTTGTCATTTCTTGGCCTATGCAGTCACGAATACTTTCATACCTGGAATGTTAAGCGCATAAAGCCAGCCGAATTTGTTCCGTACAAACTGGAAGAAGAGTCTTACACACAGCTATTGTGGTTTTTTGAAGGTATCACTTCATATTACGATGATCTGTTTTTAATTCGCACCGGGTTAATCACCAATGAACAGTATTTTGATTTAATGGCTAAAACAATCACGCGCATACAGCGCGGTAGCGGTCGCCTGGTGCAAAGTGTGACCGATTCCAGTTTTGATGCCTGGAACAAATTTTATAAACAGGATGCCAATGCGCCCAATGCCATTGTCAGCTATTACGCAAAAGGCGCATTGGTGTCGTTGTGTCTGGATGCGCAAATCCGTGAAGCCACTAATAACGAAAAGTCACTGGACGACTTAATGAAGTTGCTGTGGTCGCGCTGGTTAGAAACCAAAGCGGGTATACATGAGCAAGAGCCAGAGCAACTGGCCAGCGAAATCGCGGGAAAAGACCTGTCTGATTTTTTTGCAAAAGCGCTGTATTCCACCCAAGAGCTACCGGTTGAATCGTCCCTTGAATACCTGGGAGTTGATGTTCACTGGCGAGCAAGAACATCCACCAGTGATGCTGGTGGTGGTTCGGATAAATCTGCAGACCCCAAGCCATGGCTGGGGGCTAATGTGGATGGCAGTGCAGGGCGAGTATCAGTGACGCATGTTTTTAATACCGGTGCGGCTGAAACAGCGGGCTTGGCACCTGGCGATATTATTATTGCTATCGATAACATTATTGTGAGTACCAGTGATATTCCAGCACTGCTCAATCGCCATGCTGGTGATTCATCGTTGACGCTGCATTACAGTCGTCACGGTGTACTTCGAACCGCTCAATTGCCGATCATGATGGCGCCGCAGGACACTTGCTCGTTAAGTGCTAAGAGTGATGTCGATGTGCTTTGGCCCAGTGTGCCCCTGGCATGACGCAAATAATTGATGTTTTAGCGGCGCAATCGATTCAACAAGCGCTGGCTCAGCAAAATGTATCGGGCGTTCACGTTGACGTCTTTGACAGCTTGCCTTCAACCAGCGAGTACCTGTCTGAAATAGCGCAACAGAAAATGGCGGCTGCCAGTGCTGATGATTTATTAGCCGGTGCGCCTCAGCTGTGCGCAACCGATTGGCAAACCAGCGGTCATGGTCGGCGTGGCAAAACCTGGGTCACGGAGCGCGGCAACGTGACTTTTTCTTTGTTGTTGCCAATGCAACGGCCACCGGCACAATTGCTGGGTTTGAGTTTGGTCACGGGTATTTGTGTGGCGCAAAGCCTGACGACGCTTGGACAGGTGCCGGTTAAGCTGAAGTGGCCGAATGATGTGTTGGTGCACGGTCAAAAGCTGGCTGGGTTATTAACCGAGCTTATCTCCAGTCCGCAAGGTGTGACACAGATTAATGTGGGCGTTGGCATTAATTACAAAATACCCGCGCAAATCGAAACCAGCGACTACCAAGCCGTCAGTTTGCCCAGCCTGAATAGCTCGCCGCCTGCCCGGGCGGAGCTAATAGCCGATGTGTGCTCTCGATTGTTGTCGAGCTATGCCGTGTTTAATCAGCGAGGCTGGGCTGCGTTCGCCGACACCTGGGACCGGTTTGATTACCTCAAAGGCAAGCAGGTCCGGGTGTTAAGTGGAGACAACGCGGAAGAAGCGCTGGCAGTCGGCGTTGACGCGCAAGGGGCTCTGCTGGTGGAGGCCGATGGCGCCAGGCGCGCGGTTTTTAGCGGGGAAGTCTCGGTTCGGCCGGCTTAAGTGGCCAATATTTGCTTTGCCGCAATACAATTCACAAAGATGATGCGCAACAAGGTTGAATGTGGCATTGCACTTGCCATTGTTTATGCCTAGAATACGTGTCTTGTGTGCTGGCGTAGCTCAGTTGGTAGAGCAGCTGACTTGTAATCAGCAGGTCGTAGGTTCGACTCCTATCGCCAGCTCCATTTTTTCTTTTTTGTGATTGTATCGCCGGTTGCTTATTCGGCTCTACGGCTCGGCTCTACCCACTTAACGGGGAAGGTCAATCGCAAGCATGACACTAACAGTGCGAGTCCTTCGCACTGGTCGCGTTCAAACAATACGCTTTATGTAGTAGTTGGGCTCTCAGTAGCCAAGAACAGTTTTCGCAACCACTACATTTGCGTCAAAAACTCCAGCGGCATTTGCAGCATTTCTCCACCCATTAATTCCAGCGGCAGCATTTGGTCATTGAGTTTCAGTATGAGCTTGTCCAAATCGGCATTCAGAATGACTGAATCGTCGGTGATGGTTAAATAGGCTTGGGTAATGGGGTCATCGAGCATATCGCCCATCGGGCTTAAAGCCAGCAGTGAACGGTCCATTTCGATATTTGCCGTGCCGGCAATGGCTTTGGCTAAGTCGCCAACGGTTTTCATGCCGGTGTAGCCATCGGCTGTGCCGTTGCCGGTAAACCAGATGTTGACTTTACCGTCGGTGTTGCCCTCGGTAGAGTCTGCTTTTACATCCATGGCCAGCTTGGTGCCCGGTGAAAAAGTAGATCGAAGCATATCGATACCTTCGGGGCTCATCAAAATTTGGGTTGGGTCGGCCGCTTCTTGCAGGCGCACTAAAAAGGCCGTATGGCTTCTTATTTTCTCAACTGAAAAACCGCTTAGCGCGGTACTAAAGTCAAACGACTGTAAAGGCAATTCTGCCGATTCAACCTTCTTTGCACCAATGCCAAATTTAAATTCCGGGTCAGCATCGGTTAATTGCTGGACCATTTCCAAACGAGCACCAGTCAGGTTGGCAAGTGGTCGGCCTCGTTCCACGATATTCATTTCATCCATGTTGAATTCGATCTTGGCGTCACCAAACAGGCTTTGCATGGTTGTGCCTGCATCAATCCGGTTGATATCAAAGTTTAAGGACGCGCCTTTTAGCGATACTTCACCGCCATTTTTATTGTTCAGTAATTGGATGTTGTTCAGGTTGCCATTGCCTGTTATGTGCCCATCCATTGTGGTGTTAATTTCGTAAACCGATTTATCTGCTTTTATGTTGCCGTCCGGGTGGGCGTGGTCAATTGCGTTAAACGTGATTTTGCTGTTGGAATCGCCGTCTATTGAAATATCCGTGTTAACCACAAACGGTTCACCGGTATCAAATGCTTGCAATATTTGTTTTAATTCTTCGTCTTTGACTGAATCAATGTCGAGGGTGGTGATAATATTAGCCGCGCCAAATCGCGCAGTTTCCGGAATCATGCTAACGGGTGAATGATTTATTTTATGATTTAACAGAAAAAGCGGTTCTGCAGTTGGCTCCTCTTTTGAGCGTACCTCAGTCACTGCCTCGCTGTTCATGAAACCACCGTCAAAGTCTTTCGGGGTTACCGAAAACAATTCGCTGTCCATTTGCTCCAAAAGAAGCTTGTAGGCAGGCTCAGTTTGTGCGCCGCTGTAAGCGGTTGTTCCCGCCCAGGCTGCACCTGCGAAAAGTGGTAAAGCCAAAAGTAGTTTTTTCATGAGGTGGTTCCTTATCCATGCCAGCAGTTGAGCCATGCAAAATTGAGGGCAATGACGGCTGAGATGTGCCAATAATGACTGTCCGTTGCCGCATTTATACGGCATTAGTCTTGCCTTCTGTTTAGGCTATCGTTGTTCAAATTCTCACACAAGTAAAATTTGAGCTTTCCGCGCTCAGAATCCCGATTCTGGGGTGACAAACAGGTAACGGCGCCAATTTGATAAACTTGGGCTATACCTTTGTCTATGAGTCAATCACGTTCGTGTGATTGCCCGTTAAAACCTTTTTTGGAGTCCCGCCCTATGCTGTTTACCGGCAATACGCAAAAACTCAGTTTGCGTGACAATGTGCTTGAGCTGTGTTTTGACAGCCAGGATGGAAAAGTCAATGTGCTGAATCGACAGGCATTGACCGAGCTGGGCGAAGTCATTGACTTATTAGAGCAGCAAAAAGACGTAGCCGGCTTAGTACTCAGCAGTGCCAAACCCAGCGGGTTTATTGTTGGTGCCGATATCACCGAATTTCTGGGCTATTTCAGCGAGCCCGATAATGTGCTGCGCGAGATGATTGACCGCGCCAACAACATGTTCAATCGTCTTGAGGACTTACCATACCCAACCGTGAGTTTAATTAACGGCAACGCGCAGGGCGGTGGGTTTGAAATTTGTCTGGCAACCGATTTTCGTCTGGCGGGTAGTACCGCAATGGTGGGTTTGCCCGAGGTTAAGCTGGGCATCATGCCCGGTTGGGGTGGTACGGTACGGTTGCCCCGGCTCATTGGTATTGATAACGCCATTGAATGGATGGCCACGGGTGCAACCAAGCGCGCTAACGCTGCATTAAAAGAGGGTGCTGTTGATGCAGTACTTGACGATGACAAGCTTGCTGCCGGTGCGCAATCCATATTCGAGCAATGTGCCAACGGAAAATTTGATATTGCTGAGCGACGTGCATTAAAGAAGAGTCCGCTGACATTATCCCCGCTGGAACTTGCGATGGCTTACGAGTCAGCCAAGGGTGTGGTTGGTGCTAAGGCCGGGCCACACTATCCATCACCACTGACCATTATCGAAACCATCAAAGATCACGCGGGTAAATCCCGAGATGAGGCGCTGCCATTCGAGTCTGATAATTTTGTCAAGCTATGCAAGACGGATGTTGCTGGTAGCCTGGTTGGTATTTTCCTAAAAGACCAGCACATTAATCGGGTCGCTAAAAAATACATGGGTGCCGCGGGTAAGGTGGAGCAAACCGCTGTGCTTGGCGCCGGTATTATGGGCGGGGGCGTGGCTTATCAATCTGCATCCAATGGTGTTCCCATTGTGATGAAAGACATTCGTCAGGAAGCACTCGATGATGGTCTTGAAGAAGTCGGGAAGTTGCTTAACAAGCAAATCCAGCGGGGTAAGTTGAAACCGGCTGGTATGGTAGATGTGCTGAATGCCATTCAACCGGCGTTGAGTTACGGTGAATTCAATGATGTAGATTTAGTGGTTGAAGCCGTTGTTGAAAACCCGAAAATAAAACAATCGGTTCTGGCAGAGGTGGAAGGCCAGGTTAGTGATGACACCATTATTACCACTAATACTTCAACCATATCGGTTAATTTATTATCCACCGCGTTGAAGCGCCCCGAGAATTTTTGTGGCATGCACTTTTTTAATCCTGTGCATCGCATGCCGTTGGTTGAAGTTATTCGAGCTGATTCATCTTCTGAAAAAGCCATTGCCACAACGGTAGCGTATGCCAAAGCCATGCGCAAAACACCTATCGTGGTTAACGACTGCCCTGGCTTTTTGGTTAATCGCATTCTGTTCGCCTACTTCAGTGGCTTTGATAAACTCATTGCCGATGGTGGTATCCCCAAGCAAATTGATAAGGTCATGGAAAAGTATGGCTGGCCTATGGGTCCGGCCTATTTACTCGACGTGGTTGGTTTGGATACCGGTAAGCATGCAGCAGCCGTTATGGCCGAGGGTTTTCCTGATCGTATGTCCAGCGGCGAAGGCAGTGTGATTGATGCCATGTATAACGCTAAGCGTTATGGACAAAAGAATGGTATTGGCTTTTACAAATACGAAATTGATCGTAAGGGAAAACCCAAAAAAATCCCTGACCCTGATGGCGATAAAGTGGTGGCGTCGGTGCAATCTGGTCAGAAGGAATTTGAGGCGCAGGAAATTATCGAACGTCTGATGATTCCCATGTGTATAGAAACGGCGCGATGCGTTGAAGACAACATTGTTAGCTCTCCAGCAGAGGCAGACATGGGTCTGGTCTACGGAGTTGGTTTCCCGGCATTCAGAGGCGGTGCTTTGCACCATGTTGATAAAATCGGATTAGCCAAATTCTGCGAAAGCGCTGATAAATATGAAGCCTTGGGACCGTTGTATCACCCCACTGACAAAATGCGTGACATGGCCAACAACAACACAGGTTTTTACGCAGCCAGTGCAGACGCTGCAAAAGGGGATAAGTCATGAGTTTTGAAGATAAAGATGTCGTTATTATTGACGGTGTACGCTCGCCCATGTGTCGTTCAAAAGGCGGTGGTTTTAAAAACGTGCGTGCGGAAAACTTATCGGCAGAACTCGTTAAAGCGCTGTTTGAGCGAAACCCAAATGCTGATATCAATGAAGTTGAAGATGTCGTCTGGGGTTGTGTTAATCAAACACTGGAGCAAGGGTTCAATGTTGCTCGGGCGGTTGGTTTAATGGCTGGCATACCTAAAGGTGCGGGTGCGCAAACAGTCAGTCGTTTGTGCGGTTCATCAATGAGTGCTTTGCACATTGCGGCCCAAGGCATCATCAGTGACTACGGCGATGTGTTTGTTGTGGGTGGTGTGGAGCATATGCAACACGTACCCATGATGCATGGCGTCGACTTGAACCCTGCCATGAGCCGTTACATGGCAAAGGGTTCCATGATGATGGGTCTAACCGCAGAAATGCTGAGTAACATTCACGGTGTGAGTCGAGAGCAACAGGATGAATTTGCCTTGCGTTCTCACAAGCGTGCTCACGCAGCCATGGTAGAAGGCCGATTCGATAACGAAATCGTCCCTATCGAAGGTCACGATGAAAACGGCATGTTTGCGTTAATCGAAAACGATGAAGTTATTCGTGCCGATGCCTCACTTGAGGCGCTAGCGTCACTGCGACCGGCGTTTGTGCCAGGCTCTGGTACGGTGACCGCCGGTTCTTCATCGGCCATTTCTGATGGTGCTTCGGCCATGTTGGTTATGTCTGGCAAGAAAGCCAAAGAGCGTGGCTTGAAACCCATCGCTCGCATGAAGAGCATGGCGGTCAGTGGCTGTGACCCAGCAACCATGGGTTATGGTCCGGTACCAGCATCTAAAAAAGCACTGGAGCGTGCGGGTATGAGTGTGGCCGACATGGACCACGTTGAACTTAATGAGGCCTTCGCTGCGCAATCGATTCCCGTACTGAAAGATTTAGGCTTGCTCGATGACATGGATAAAAAAGTTAACCTTAACGGCGGCGCCATTGCATTAGGACACCCGCTGGGTTGTTCAGGTACGCGTATTTGCACCACCTTGTTAAATGTGATGGAACAAAACGACAGCCAGTTTGGATTGGCGACTATGTGTATTGGTATGGGTCAGGGAGTGGCTACTGTGTTTGAGCGGTTGAAATAATTAGAGCAAAAAATTCAAAGTAACAAAGAGCACTACCTAACCCTCGCTTCATTAACGATGCAGCCCGGCAAGCCCGGGCTGCATCTTCTTTCCTCACTGTAGTATTCCCAATTGGTATAAATCAACATTAGCATAACGCCTGTATACCGCTGAAATTAGCGGTGAAAATGCCATTGTTGTCTCATTCGTTTATGGCATTGATACCGTGTCGTAACGTAAAACCATCCGGTTTGCTTGTTCCATTTTCCAATGAGCGTATTATTTTTCACGCCGCTTTAACGCGGTGAGTTTCACTCATTGAAGTTTGTCGATAAAGATACTTATAAAAAGGAGAAAAGTTTATGGTTGTATCGAAGTTCAGAATGGTTTTGTTGATGCTGATTGCTGGTATAGCTTTCACATCTTCGGTAAGTGCTCAATCGTTACCTCAGGTGTCTGGCGCATCCTACGATGGTCAACAATTAACATGGAACGAAGTTGAAGGCGCTACGGGTTACAACATACACCTTGATTTTGATTATTTTACAACGGTAGGCAATACCACGTCGTATACACCTGAACTATCAGGGACATACTATGTTGTTGCGTACAATGATCAGGGGCAATACAGTCCCATTCAAGTTATCACCGACGATGTGGTTCCTGCTACCAACTCGGTTGTCATTGCAACGGTTGGTGAGCCCGCAGAGCCTGCGGATCCAAACGATTTGCCAGATGAGCAAACAGATGAGCAAACAGATGAGCAAACAGATGAAACAACAGACCCGGTAGACGGTGAGCTTGAGTTGGTAACAGGGGCTGCCTACGATGGTACAACCATTACCTGGGATGCCATGCAGGGTGCCACTGGCTACAACGTGCATTACTTCTTTCCCGATGGTACCGGCGGCTGGCAGTATTTGGTCACCGTTGGCAATGTCACCTCCTATGTGCCGGAAATGACAGGCACATACAATATTGTTTCGTATGATGACGCCGGAAACTTCAGTCCTTTTCAAATAGTGGAAGGTTCCACGACCATCGTTACAAACTCTGTCACCGTTGAGTCGTTGGGTGAAGAGTCAGAGCCACCCCAAACTGGCTTGTCATTGGTGATGGGCGTTGCATACGACGGTGAGCTAATTACCTGGGATGCTGTTGAAGGCGCCACTGGTTACAACATACACATCGATCAGTTTGAGTACCTTGCCACGGTGCGTGACGTCACTTCATTTGAGCCGCCGCTGACAGGCAGGTATTACATTGTGGCATTTGATGACATGGGTAGTTACGGTCCCATTCAGATAATAAATGATGATGGATCTACCATGACAAGTACAGTAGAGGTTGATCAACTCTGAACGTGGTTTATTTTCCAGGGACAGTTTGTTTCAAAGAACAGTTTCTTTCAAAGCGCAGATTGTTTTAAAGATTAAGTCCGCATTTAGTGTGCGGACTTAATCGCAAGTCATCTAAAGATGTTACCCCGCCTTAAGGCAACCAGCCAACTTCCCCCAACTTATACTGCGGCCCATCGGCAGGGATGTTGGGGTATTGCCAGATTCGACTCAACGAGACATTGTCTATACGAAACGACACACTGGTTTGCAGTGGGAGCTGCAACACATTATGCAGCGCGGCCAGTATCACACCGCGGTGCGCAATCACAACGATATCTTCGCCGGTGTGTTTGTTGTGCATGTCTTCGGTGAAGGCGGCAATGCGTTTGGCTACATCCGATAAGCTTTCACCATTGGGTGTGGTCTCAAACGGGGACGCAGGGAAAAATCCTACGTAGCTATCTTGGTTATTGTTGATTCGCTCGGTGATCAGCTCTTGTAAATTGCGCCCGTTATAGTCGCCGAAGTCCATTTCAATTAAACGCTCATCAAGCGTCAGACTTTGCGAGTTCGCGCCTGCGGCAAGTAGGGCATCGGCGGTTTGCCTGGTACGTTTTAGCGGGCTGTAAAACCACTTGGCATTGTTGGGTAATCTGGCTGCCACGCCCTGAAATACGGCTTCGTCGCTGCAATCGCAATCCAGGTCAAAACTGCCATACATGACATCACCATGTTCGGGCACTGGCGCATGCCTGACCCACCAGAATCGAGTGGCGTCCTCGTCGTGGGGCAGTCTTGCGAGAATTTTCTCATCCATTGGTGTTAATGTGGGGTTATCTGGCTGACCCTGAGTATACCGTGAGCACCGTTGAAAATCGGCTAATCAAACTAAGAGAATCTATCGAGCAGTCGAGAGACGATCTCATTGAGCTGACTCAGTCACTGATTCAATTGCCCACAATCAACCCACCGGGTGATGGTTATCTTGCTGTGTGTGAATTATTGGATGCACGTTTGCGCAAACGCGGTTTTAGTATTGAACGCGTTCGTGCTGATGGCGCATTGGGTGACAGCGATCGTTATCCGCGCTGGAATATCATTGCGCGGCACGAAGGTAAGCATTCGGGGGAGTGTGTGCATTTCAATTCTCACACCGATGTTGTTGACACTGGCGATGGCTGGACAGTTGATCCTTTTGCAGGTGTCTTAAAAGACGACAAAGTATTTGGTCGCGGTGCATGCGATATGAAAGGTGGGCTGGCTGCATCTATTATTGCTGCCGAAGCGTTTGTTGACATCTTTCCCGACTACGCAGGAGCTGTTGAGATTTCTGGCACTTGCGATGAGGAGTCCGGTGGCTTTGGCGGCGTCGCCTATTTAGCGCAAAAGGGTTGGTTTAATCCCGATCGTGTTCAGCATGTCATTATTCCCGAACCGCTTAACAAAGATCGTATTTGTCTGGGACACAGGGGTGTGCTGTGGACCCAGGTTGAGACTTTTGGTCACATTGCTCATGGCTCCATGCCGTTCCTTGGCGACTGTGCTGTCCGGCACATGGGAGCTGTGGTTGCCTCTATTGAAGAAAACCTGTACCCGGCGTTGGCTAAAAAACAAACAGCCATGCCGGTGGTGCCCGATGGTGCTCGCCAATCAACGTTAAACATTAACTCTATTCATGGTGGGCAAAGTGAACCTGAGCAGGGATACACAGGTTTGCCATCGGCTTTAGTACCACACCGTTGTAGAATGGTGTTGGACAGGCGGTTTTTAATGGAGGAAAGCCTTGAAGATGTTCGCGCAGAGTTGCATGATGTACTTGAAGCCGCCGGTGAGGGCAGAGAAACCTTCCGTTATGAGCTAAAAGAGCTCTTCTCGGTTTTGCCGTCCATGACTGACCGTGAATCTCCGGTAGTCAAAGCGGTGGCCTCTGCAATAGAGAGCGAAGTGGGCTGTACACCCGATTATGTGGTGTCGCCGGGCACCTACGATCAAAAACACATTGATCGCATTGGCCGGTTAAAAAACTGTATTGCCTACGGGCCTGGTATTTTGGATTTAGCGCATCAACCAGACGAGTATGTTGGTGTGCAAGACATGATTGACTCGGCAAAAGTCATGGCAACAGCGCTTGTGACTTTGCTGGATGTAGAAACAAACTTATAGGGAGTACAACGTGAAAACAATTAAATTATCCCGTGCACTTTTTCGGGCAGGCATGCTGACAATGTTGGTTATCGGTTCTGCGCAGGCGGCTAAAACCGATGTCACGATTGGTATGCAATTAGAGCCACCTAATTTAGATCCAACCGGTGGTGCGGCGGCGGCAATCGATGAAGTTGTGTATGCCAATATTTTTGAAGGTCTCACGCGTTTTGGTTCCGATGGTGCTGTACTACCGGCCTTGGCTAAATCCTGGGAAATCAGCGACGATGGACTGACTTACACGTTTGCCTTGCAAGAAGGTGTGAAGTTCCATGATGGCAGTGAGTTCAATGCTGACGACGTTAAATTTTCAATTGATCGGGCCATGGCTGAAGATTCAACCAATGCTCAAAAGCAGTTGTTTGCCAACATTGATTCTGTGGAGAATGTTAATGGCGCTGCTGTTATTACACTAAAAGCTTCTGATGGTAATTTACTGTTTAACCTGGCCTGGGGTGATGCGGTTATTGTCCCCGCTGAAGCTATAGAAACGTTGGCAACTTCACCGGTTGGCACTGGGCCGTTTAAATTTAAAAATTGGGTACAAGGCGATCAAATCGTCATTGAGAAAAACCCGGACTACTGGGGTGAGGCTGTTAAGCTCGACACGGCAACGTTTAAATTCATCAGTGAGCCCACGGCGGCATTTGCAGCCATGATGGCCGGTGATGTTGATGCGTTTCCGGTTTTTCCAGCACCAGAGAATTTGGCACAGTTCGAAGCTGATCCGCGTTTCACCGTGGTACTGGGTTCAACCGAGGGCGAAACCATACTGTCAACCAACCATAAACAGCCGCCGCTGGATAATATTAAAGTGCGACAAGCTATAGCTCATGCTATTGATCGCACCGCAATTATTGATGGTGCTATGTACGGTTATGGCACACCCATCGGTACTCACTTTGCACCGCATAACCCAGCTTATGTCGATTTAACGGCCAAGTCTGAATACGATCCTGAGAAATCAAAAGCCTTATTAAAAGAAGCAGGCCTTGAGGATGGCTTCAGCACTACTTTAAAGCTTCCACCACCGGCCTACGCGCGTCGAGGCGGCGAAATTATTGCGGCGCAGCTACGCGCTGTCGGTATTGATGTTGAAATCAGTAATCTTGAATGGGCACAATGGTTGGAGCAGGTGTTTAAGGGTAAGGATTTTGGCTTGACAATTGTTTCGCATACAGAGCCCATGGATATTGGCATTTATGCAAATCCAGAGTATTACTTTCAATATGACAATGCTGATTTGCAAGCCTTGCTGGCAAGCTTTGCTGAAGAAACTGACAGTGAGCAACGCACCAGTATGTTGCAGCAGGCACAAAACATCATTAGCGATGATTATGTAAATGGTTACCTGTTTCAGTTAGCTAAAACTGGTGTGGCCAGCGCCAAGCTTAAGGGGCTATGGGAAAACTCACCAACTCAGGCAAACGATTTGACCGGTGTCTACTGGGAAGACTAGCCACGTAAAAACAGAGTAGAAAATTAGATTAAGCAAACCACATAAGGAATACTGGGCTGGAAGGGATAAATTCTCCAGCTCAGTGCAAGGCTTGCATAAGCCTGATAAACACTGAGTTACGCTCGTGCTTCATTATATTTTCAAGCGCACATTGATTCTGCTGGCCACGTTAATCGTGGCCAGTTTGGTTGTGTTCGTCTCACTTGAAATAGTCCCTGGTGACCCGGCATCCTACATGCTCGGACTTAACGCCCAAGAAGATACTGTTGCCGCCTTAAGAGCCGAGCTTGGTCTGGATAAGCCAAAAATAGCGCGATACTTCAGTTGGGTGAGTGGTTTAGTAACCGGTGACTTTGGTACCTCGTATACCTATCGCACTCCGGTGGCTGATATGGTGCAGGATCGTATGTGGGTGTCCCTGCCACTGGCTATTTATGCTTTGGCATTGTCAACACTGATCGCTTTTCCGGCGGGTGTGTATGCCGCTAGTCGTCGCGGTGGCGCAGGCGACACAACGGTAATGGGTCTTACACAGCTCGGCGTTGCCATCCCTAATTTTTGGTTCGCTATGTTGTTGGTGTTGTTGTTTGCCATTAAGCTGCGTTGGTTTTCTGCTGGTGGTTTTCCAGGCTGGGACGCCGGTTTTTTTCAAGCCATGAAATCCTTAACACTACCAGCCATCGCATTGGCCCTGCCGCAGGCCTCCATACTGACGCGGGTTATGCGTTCATCTTTGTTGGATGTATTAAACGAAGACTTTATGCGCACCGCACGAGCCAAAGGCCTAACTCGGCGGCAAGCCTTATGGAAACACGCACTGCGTAATGCAATGATTCCGGTATTGACCATCATGGGTTTGCAGTTTTCGTTTTTACTCGCTGGCGCGATCATCATCGAAAACGTTTTCTACCTGCCCGGTTTGGGACGCCTTATTTTCCAAAGTATTGCCAGTCGTGATCTTATTGTTGTCGAAAGTGTGGTGATGCTATTGGTGTTGGCGGTTGTACTGGTTACATTTTTAGTTGATTTGGCGTATGCCTGGGTTGACCCCCGGCTGCGAGGCACACGATGAAACTGCGCAGCCTCGTACCTGGTGCTTTTTTGGTGCTGTTGTTTTTTTCAGCAGCGCTTGTTTCATATGTATGGACTCCGTTTGATGTCACGCTGATCGATATCAAGTCGCGTTTTCAATCACCTGATGCCACCCATTGGCTGGGTACCGATCACTTTGGTCGTGATTTGTTTTCTATGTTAATGGTCGGTGCAAGAACATCCATCTTTGTGGCCATAGTGGCCGTGGGTATTGGTATGTTGGTGGGTGTGCCGCTGGGGCTGGCGGCGGCGGCCAATACCGGTAACTTACTTGACGAAGTCATCATGCGAACCAACGACATGGTGTTTGCATTTCCAGCTTTGTTAATAGCCATTCTAATAACGGCAAGCTATGGCCCGGGTGCAGTTAACGCGATTATCGCTATTGGGATATTTAATATACCGGTGTTTGCCCGATTGTCGCGCGCGGCAGCGTTAAGCGTCTGGAAGCGTGATTTCGTTCTGGCTGCCCGTGCAGCAGGCAAAAACGCGCTGCGAATATCCTTAGAACACATACTGCCTAACATCACTAACCTGCTTATTGTGCAAGGCACTATCCAGTTTTCTCTTGGCATACTGGCCGAAGCCGGATTATCCTTTGTTGGTTTGGGGGCGCAACCTCCCATCCCCAGTTGGGGGCGTATGTTATCCGACAGTCAAACATTGATCATGACAGAGCCTCAGCTGGCGTTAATACCTGGTCTTGCTATTGTGCTTACGGTGTTGGGGTTAAATTTATTGGGCGATGGTCTGCGTGACTGGCTAGACCCAAGGTTGCGTCGTGAACGATAACGCCCCTCTGCTGGACATGCAGAATTTAAACCTGTCCATACATGGCACATCCATATTAGAAAACGTGTCACTGCAACTAGAAGCGGGCAGCGTGCTGGGTATTATCGGCGAAAGTGGTTCGGGCAAATCGATGACAGCCTTATCTATTATGCAGTTACTGCCGCTGGGTTCCAGTGTCACAGGTAACATACGGTTTGATGGGCAGTTAATCACCGATATGGACGAAAGTGCGCTGTGCGATATTCGTGGTAACGATATCGGTATGGTGTTTCAGGAGCCCATGACAGCCTTAAACCCGGTGCAAAACATCGGTGAGCAAGTGGCTGAGTGCATTGCTTTGCACAAATCGGTGTCGGGCAAGCAAGCCCTTGTTGAGGCTGCAGCAGTACTGGAAAAAGTAGGCTTACCTAATAACGAATTTCCGTTATCACGTTATCCGCACCAATTATCCGGTGGTCAGCGTCAACGAGTGGTTATAGCCATCGCAGTTGCGCTTGAACCTAAACTGTTGATAGCCGACGAACCCACAACAGCGCTTGATGTAACAACCCAGGCAGAAATACTGGAGCTGTTAAAAGAGCTGGTTAGTGATTCAAACATGGCCATGATTTTAATCACACACGATTTAGCAGTGGTGTCGGAAGTGGCCGATCACATGGTGATTATGCGTAACGGGCAAGTGTTGGACAGTGGTCCAACAGGTGTTGTATTTAATGAGTTAGCCCATCCGTATACACGTGCTTTGTATGAAGCATCCAGCCATACACCCGAGCGTAATACAACTGATGTAACAGAGGTGCCTTTGGTAGAACTGGATAAGCTGGTGTGTGAATATCTGATGCCGCGTCGCTCCTTGTTTGGCCCGCGTCGTCGGTTTAGGGCGGTTAATGAAGTTAGCATGTCTGTGTATGCCGGTGAGAGTGTTGGTCTGGTTGGTGAAAGTGGTTGTGGTAAATCAACA
The DNA here is from genome assembly GCA_938035525.1 of uncultured Granulosicoccaceae bacterium. GTDB lineage: Bacteria > Pseudomonadota > Gammaproteobacteria > Granulosicoccales > Granulosicoccaceae > Granulosicoccus. The sequence continues at coordinate 58,016 of CALHOI010000045.1, read as the reverse complement.
TTGGCAAAAGCGCTATTGGGTTTATCGCCGGTGCAAGGCGGTGTTATCAAGTTTGGAGGTACGGTCAGTAAGCCAGGCGGGGTGTTAAGCCGGCAATTGCGGCGTGAAATGCAAGTGGTGTTTCAAGACCCGTATAGCTCGTTTAATCCACGGCATCGGGTCGCCAGACTGGTGGCTGAACCTTTATATTTATTGGATAGCCCACCATCCAAAGAAGAACGTGTCAGGCTTATTAATAGCACGCTGGAAAGTGTTGGTTTGAGCGAACATGATGCTGATAAATACATCCATGAATTTTCTGGTGGTCAACGGCAACGCATTGCCATTGCTCGCGCGCTTATAATAAAGCCTGCACTTATTGTGCTTGACGAAGCGGTGTCTGCATTGGATGTGTCTGTGAGAGCACAGGTATTAGACCTACTAGCTAATCTGGCCGATACCCATCAATTAGCTTACCTGTTTATTTCGCACGACCTATCAGTGGTTCGCAGCATTACCGATCGTGTGCTGGTCATGAAAGAAGGCCAGATCGTTGAGCGTGGCGAAACCGAAGCGCTGTTCAGTGCACCTCAACACGAGTACACCAAAAAGTTATTGGCTGCGGCACCCCAATTGCCTCGATCTGCCGCACTGTCAACCGATACATGAGTACGATAATGAACCCAAAAATAACTGATTCTCCTGTTGCCGCTTTTGGATTTGATTCTGCCCATTGCTTTATCGGTGGCGATTGGAAACCAGCGATTGAAGGTGGTGTGCTGGAACTGGAAAACCCATCAACGGGTGAGCGCTTATGTTCCATTGCACGTGGCACACAAACCGATATTGATGCCGCCGTAGTTGCTGCGCAAACTGCCATGCAAACGGGGTGGGGTCGGTCCACTGCCGTGGAGCGAGGTCGTGCGTTACAGCGACTAAGCCAGTTGGTGCTGGCCCACGTTGATGCGCTCGCGCAAATAGAATCACTGGATGTTGGTAAGCCGCTAAAGCAAGCACGTGCCGATGCCGTGGCCTTGGCCCGCTATTGCGAATTTTATGCTGGTGCTGCAGATAAAGTGCATGGCGAAACACTTCCCTTTATGGAAGGCTATACCGCGTTTACTTTACGCGAACCACACGGTGTTACCGGGCACATTGTGCCCTGGAACTACCCGATGCAAATTATTGGGCGCTCGGTTGGTGCGGCATTGGCGATGGGCAATGCTTGCGTGTTAAAACCTGCCGAAGAAGCCTGCTTAACCGCGCTGGTATTTGCCGAGCTGGCCTCACAAGCAGGCTTGCCTGCCGGCGCGTTAAATGTGGTTCCGGGCCTTGGCAGTGAGGCAGGTAGTGCACTAAGTGCGCACACTGGTGTTAACCACATATCGTTCACCGGCTCGTTCGATACGGGTGTAAAAATTCAGACGTCCGCAGCGCAATCGGTTGTACCGGTAACGTTAGAGCTGGGCGGTAAGTCGGCTCAAGTTGTCTTTGATGATGCCAATCTGGATGCCGCTTTGCCGTTTCTGGTAAACGCCGGGATTCAAAATGCCGGTCAAACCTGTTCTGCATCGTCGCGTATATTAATTCAACGTTCCGTGTATCAAACGGTGTTGTCCCGCATGGCAGAACACTACACGGCCTTGCAAGTGGGTAATGCGCTTGACGATCTACACCTTGGTCCGCTTATTTCCGTGCGCCAAAAAGACATAGTCAGTAGCTACATAGAACAAGGCAGCGACTTGAATAAGGTGGCTGTAGGTCAGCTTCATGAAGCGGCGGCCAATGGTTACTTTGTATTGCCAACCTTATTTGCCGATGTGTCGCCAAATCATGTGCTGGCACAGGAAGAAATCTTTGGCCCGGTGCAAGTGCTTATTCCATTTGATGATGAAGACGATGCGCTGGCTATCGCCAACGGTACGCCGTTTGGTCTGGTGGCCTCGGTATGGACTAACGATGGCGGGCGACAAATGCGTATGGCTAAAGCCCTGCGGGCCGGTCAAGTGTTTATTAATAATTACGGTGCCGGTGGTGGTGTAGAGTTGCCCTTTGGCGGTGTGGGTAAATCGGGTCATGGGCGCGAGAAAGGCTTTGAAGCCTTGTATGGTTTTTCAACTTTAAAAACAGTGGCGGTTGCGCATGGATAATCGTCAGGATAAGCGTGGAGATAATCCTATGGACAGTGTTGTTGGTAAAAGAAATCTGATTACCGATGTGCCTGGTGTGCTGGTTGGCAATGCGGCTAGCGATGAAATAAAAACCGGTGCCACTGTATTCTCTGCAGATCAGCCTTTTTTAGCCAGCGTTGATGTCATGGGTGGCGCACCGGGCACTCGGGAAACCGATTGTCTGGCGCCAGAAAATCTGGTTGAAGATGTCGATGCCATCGTGCTCTCCGGTGGGTCAGCATTTGGGCTTGATGCCGCGTCTGGTGTGACTGATGCGTTAGCCGAAATGCACAGAGGATTTCAGGTTGGTCCGGTTAACGTGCCCATTGTGCCAGCAGCCATCATTTTTGACCTTATCAATGGAGGTGATAAATCCTGGTTAGAAAACCCCTACAAGCAATTGGGCCGTGATGCATTAGCCAACTGCAGTGTTGATTTTAATTTAGGCAGTACAGGTGCAGGTATCGGTGCCACAACAGCCACTCTCAAAGGTGGCTTGGGTTCGGCGTCCCTGGTGTTGCCAAGTGGACATACGGTGGGTGCATTGGTTGTGGTGAATCCACATGGCAGTCCCGTTGTATCTGACACTAACCAGTTCTGGGCCGCACCGTATGAGGTGGATAAAGAGTTTGGTGGTTTAGGTGTATGCACACAGGCCAATCCATTGGTGATGCCAAAGAACGAAAAGCTCAGCGCTTATCAAGCAAAAGCCAATACAACAATAGCCATTGTTGCCACCGATGCCGAGCTGGATAAAGCGCAGGCAAAACGATTCGCAGTGGCGGCACAAGATGGCATAGCCAGAGCGATTGTGCCGTCTCATACTTTATTTGATGGTGACTTGATTTTTGGTGTGTCAACGCGTCAAAAACCGCTGGTCGAATCAGACGCCGCCATTGTACAAATGGCTTTGGGGCACGCTGCGGCTGTTTGTATGTCCAGAGCAATTGCACGCGGCGTGTATATGGCAACATCGGCGTCGAATGATACTTTGCCGTCGTGGCAAAGCCTGCAAGAGAAATCCTGAGCGTACAAAATAGCGGGTGCTAAAGACGGAAAAAAATATACTATGAGTAAAACCACAGTTTCGCTTGATGACATCGCAACAATCAGCCAACAAGCGTTAGTCCGTCATGGTGCCACTGAGTGGGTGGCTGGTGAAGTTGCAAAAGCGGTTCGCAAAGCCGAAGCCACAGGCAATTTGATTTGTGGCTTGTACTATCTTGAAAGTTATTGCAAGCAGCTTGAAACTGGTCGCGTAAAAGGCACGGTGGAACCTGTAGTCAGTTTGCCAAAATCTGCCACAGTAAAAGTGGATGCAGGTTTAGGCTTCGCACAACCTGCATTTACAAAGGGTCTGGAAAAAGCCATCACTGTGGTTAAAGAAACTGGTACCTGCTCGTTATCGGTTTGTCACGCTCACACGTGTACATCATTAGGTTTCTTTACCGAGCAAATTGCCATGCAAGGCATGGTAGGCATTGGTTTTACTAACGCATCTGCGGTGGTGTCACCGCCAGGTGGTAACAAAGCCATTATTGGAACCAATCCTATTGCCATGGCTATACCTGCGCAACAAGGTGGGGTGGCATTTCAATTTGATCAAAGTACCAGCGCGGTTGCGCTTGGAAAAATCACCATGGCCAATGCAGCCAAAGAATCCATACCGTTGGGCTGGGCAGTGGACGCCAATGGTCAACCTACCACTGATCCGGCAGAGGCTTTAAAAGGGTCACTCGTGTCCACCGGCGGTTACAAGGGTTATGGTTTTGGCTTAATGGCTGAAGTGCTGGCTGCCGCGATTACAGGCAGTGTGAATTCGCTGGATGTAAAAGGCTTAAAAGTGCCCGAGGGTGAGCCTCATAACTTAGGGCAATTTTATTTTCTCATGGACCCAGAAGCTGTGTCCGGCGATGTTTTCTGGCAACGCATTGCCAGACTCAGCGATGCCGTTGACGAACAAGAAGGCGCTCGACTACCGGGCGCTAAGCGGCAATTACCGAGCGAGGTGTCTATCGATGAAGAAGTTTGGGCGCTCGCAAAGTCACTTGCTGCTTAGGCTTGTTGCTTAAGATTGGCGGTTATCGGTTTCGAACCACTCTGACGGGATAGAAACTGACACCGGCTTTATCGAGTGCAATTGCGCCTGGGTAACCGCGTTGGGCGGCAATGGCATACCACCTTAAAGAATCACTCAGCGCCGTGTTTGCTGCAACTGGTGCAAACGTTAACTGTTGAGCTTCGGCAGCAAACTCATTGGCCAACACAACTTGGGCTAAACGCTCACCATTTTCTGCTTTCTCTTTTACTTTGCCGCGAGATTCTTTTTCCAGCGCTGCCTGCTCTTTTTTAACCTGCTTTGTTCGATCTTTTTCGCTCAAGCCAACGTTGGCGGCGGGCTGATCGATGATACCGGCCACGGCGTCATCGGCTACAACATGCGTGGCTGATAGAGCGGAAGAAAGCATAATAGTGCAGGCAAGGAGAAGCTTTGCAGAGCCCCACATCGTACGTGTTGTGTTGTGTGCGTTTTCCATAGGCGTATTTTAGGCCTAAACGCTGCCAAGGGCATGATATGGCGGCGGCATCAGGGTAAATTTTTTTGTGACGCAGTGCGTAAATTAGTACGGAAATTGCACTTTATCAGGCAGATACGCTCGCACCAGTGCGGGCAGGTTACTCAATGAGAAAAGCGCAATGTTAGAGAAAATTTTAACCTGGTGCGGAAATGTACTACTTGCCAGTGTACTGGTGTTCTTATCATCTCAGCCGGCGGCGTTCGCGCAGACGGGTACGGAGACTGAAACAGGAACCGGCACCAGCACGGAAACAACGGTTAATGGTGGCAATGAGCCGGGTCGTATTCTGGTACCGCTAACCGGAACCGGAACTTCAAAGTCAGTTGATGGCTTGCAGGTTAATCCAAGCTCTTTTGATACTGGCGTTGTTCAGATCGGCGAATTTAAAACGCAAGCCGTGACGTTAATACACACTGGCGCTGCCGACAGCAACCCGATTGAAATCAGTGAAGTTAGCTTGTTTGGTAAAAGCGCAACCGAATACACCACTGACTTCAATGGTTTTGTGACCTTGAATCCTGGTGACACACTCGATTTTGATATTGTGTTTACGCCCTCGGTACCAGGCACCAAGTCTGCCGGTTTACGCTTTAATATAGAAGGCGCTAGCGCTCCACATATTTTGTTGTTTAATGGCTGGTCACGTTATCCATTAACCAGTGATCTTGGCGTTAACACCGATAAGCTGCTTTTCGGGCAAATCATTCAAGGCGGGCAGTCTAACAAGACACTCCAGCTGACTAATCTGGGTGAAACCGATGCCCCGGTTATAAACGTGTCCAGTATTCAACTCAGTGGTGACACACCAGAAGCGTTTACTGTAAATTTTAATCCTATGCAGTTAAATCCGGGTCAATCGGTGAACGTGCCGGTTTCCATGAGTGGGGCAACGCTTGGGTTTAAAGCGGCCAATGTGTTGGTCACTCACGATGGTAACAACCCTGCAGTAGAAACCACTTTTGACGGCAGCGTGGTAGTTCCGCAAAACGTGCCGGTTAATTTTTCTAAAAGTACACTTAAAAATGTCACGGTAGATCACGGCACCTCAATACAATTTGGTCCTGATGGCAAACTCTACGTTGCTCAGATGGACGGTAGCATTCTGGTGATGACAGCAATACGTAACGGCAAAAATAACTACACAGCCAATTTGCTTGAAACGATAAATGTTATAAAAAATACACCTAATCACAACGATGACGGTAGTAATAACCCAGGCGTTAAGGATCGATTGCTAACGGGTATTTTTGTGACGGGTAGTGCTGCCAATCCGGTCATTTATGCCGCATCCAGCGACCCGCGTCAGGCCGCCGGCCCATCGGGAACAGATTCAAACCTGGATACCAACTCTGGCATATTGCATAAACTGACTAGGAATGGTGGCAACTGGAACAAGCAAGACTTGGTTCGTGGTCTGCCTCGTTCCGAGGAAAACCACATAGCAAACGGATTGCTTATGTACAACAACAAAATACTGATTAATATTGGTGGTCACACCAATATGGGCGTGCCGTCAAACAACTTTGCAGAGTTACCCGAGTACGCCTTAAGCGCGGCTGTTCTGGAAATTGACGTTAATGCTATTGGTAACGGTACTTACGACTTGCCAACATTAGACGACGAAGACCGTAACGGTGTAAACGACAATAACGACCCCTTTGGTGGCAACGATGGCAAAAACCAGGCAAAGCTTGTTGCAGGCGGTCCGGTTGAATTGTTCGCCACCGGTTATCGTAATGCTTATGACATCACGTTAACTCAGTCGGGCAAGCTCTACTTGTTTGATAACGGGCCTAATGCTGGTTGGGGTGGTACCCCCGGTGGCAACTGCGCCAACAATATCGACGATGGTGGTAAGCATCATTGGGATAACTTGCACCTGCTTACTAAAAATTCATATGGCGGTCATCCCAATCCAACCCGTGGCAGCAAGAACAACACATTCAACAATTCAAACCCGCAATCTCCCATTGAAGTCGCTGCAAGACCTCAAGAGTGTAATTACCAACAGCCGGGTGCAGGTGATGGTGCTTTAACCACGGTGAATACGTCAGCCAACGGCTTGGATGAGTACACCAGCAGTAACTTCCTTGGTTCCATGCAAGGTGATTTGTTGGTGGCTGGTTTTAATAAGTCGATTTATCGTCTTGAGCTAAATGCGGCTGGTACCAATGTGACGTCAAAGTCTCAGCTGGTCACCAATTTGGGTAAAGTGCCGTTGGATTTAACTGTTCAGGGCGATGATGGCGCGTTTCCGGGCACCATTTGGGTCACCGATTATATTGAGAAAACCATCACAGTTCTCGAACCTTCAGACTATTAGGTAGACACTTTCGCTCCGGGTACGCACTTGTGCGTGCCCGAGCGGTTAAGCCATAACACTTCCAAGCCGCTAGTTTGCTATTCCGACGAAAAACGTTGAAGCGTTTTTGCGTCTTTTGGTAAGGCAATTTTATTGTCTGTCGTCGATGGTGAATCTTAGAATGCGAAACAGTACTTTTCACAGTATTGGCAAGGAACTGGAAACAACCTCGCGCAAATCGGCGCACAAGCGATCGCTGATTGCGCTGTTTGGCGCAAGTCTGCTGCTGAGTGCTTGCGGTGGTGGAGGCGGTGGCGGTGGCGATGGTGGCACCAGTACGATTGACATACTCCCCGTTATGCGTGGTCTGAAGCCACAGATTAATCAAGCCGACGCCACCTTTGAAAGTAATCATTATTCTGGCAACCGGTCTTGTTCAACTTGTCACACTGATCAGGCAACCGGCGATGACGCTAAGATGGTTATCCAGGATGAGACTGGTTTTCGTGATGTGTCCTTGGGGCGCGCATGGGAAACCAGTATCATGGCAAACTCTGCACGCGACCCTTATTGGCACGCGGTGGTTGCATCAGAGCTGAACAAATACCCCAACCTGTCTGAAGAAATTAACGACACCTGTACTCGATGTCATGCTCCCATGGCGAACGACTTTGCCAAGAAAGAAGGGCTGGCTTTGCAAATTCTGGATACCGGGTCAGAAGAGACTGGTGATTTGGTGCAAGGCTTTTTAAGTAAGGATGACACCAACGAGTTGTTTAACCATGCAATGGATGGTGTGAGTTGCTCCTTATGTCATCAAATTGCTGACGATGGCAATCTGGGAACCGATCAGGGTATGTCTGGTGGTTGGACCGTTATTGAGTATCCTGAAGAAAACCTGGATGATCGACCAGCTTATGGTCAATACACTGATCCTGAACAAGGCTACATGCGAGCGCAATCCGGGTATACACCAGAATACGGTGCGCATATATCTGGCTCGGAGACCTGCGGCTCTTGCCACAATTTAAAAACTAATCCTGTTGATAAAAATGGTGAGCCTATTCCTGGTATCACACACTTTGCTGAACAGATGGTTTACACCGAGTGGGAAAACAGCGCGTTCGATGATGGTGCTGCGCAAGCCACTTCTTGTCAGGGTTGTCATATGCCCGTTGTTGATCAGCCAGTGGCGCTTTCAGGTACCGGTACAAATTTAGTGCGCGACAATTTTGCTGAACACACCTTCCTGGGTGCGAATACCGTTATGCAGGACATGATGAAAAATTTCAAAACTGAACTGGGTATCAGTGAAGACATCACGGCTGAAGCTTTTCAGGAATCCATTGAGCGAAATCGAGAATTCATAAAAACATCAGCCTCACTTGAGTTGCAAAACGTCGCCGTTAGCGATGACGAGCTTACGATGGATGTCAAAGTCACCAATTTAACCGGCCATAAGCTACCCAGTGGTTATCACACGCGACGTGTTTACTTGCATGTTCTGGTCACTGATGCCGATGGCAAGTTGATTTATGAAAATGGTTTGATTCGCCCTGACGGCAGTATCGCGGGTGTCTCTGAGGATGCAAACCCTGACAGCTATGAGTTACATTACGACAGAATTACGTCAGCGACTCAGGTACAGGTGTACCAGGGTATCGTCGGTGACGCTGATGGTGAAATAACCCATTCCTTGCTGGCGGCAACTCAGTTCCTTAAAGACAATCGATTGACACCAGCTGGTTTTGATAAGAATACCGTGCCCGAAGACGTCGCAGTGAAGGGCGGAGCATTAGCCGATAACGATTTTAACAATGGCAGTGACACAGTAACCTACGAAATCCCGGTGACTGGCAAAGCGCCCTATTCGGCGTTGGTGGAGCTTCGGTATCAGCCATTTTCGTTTGGCAGCCTGATGTCATTATTTGCTGAATCTGAACAAATTGATGAGGTTGATATGTTTCGTACCATTTACGATTCGACCACCCTCCGCGATGAAGTTATTTCGACTGTGACACAGAGCATAAACGGAGAGCTTTGAATAACGGCTGAACTTACCGCCCGCTATGGCGTCAAGAGCAGTGTGTAATGTGTGTAAACCTTAGTTGCACAGACTACTAATAATTCTGCATTGTCCGCTATACTTTGCACATTGTGAAATATCGCAGCAGTCCATCAGCTCGATGGGGTTGCCTGGGTTTTGGAGCACACTGAATATGGCTTATTTTAAATCTTTGTACGCGAAGCTAGCTGCGTCGTGCGCCATGGCGTTGATGGTTTTGGCATTGCTGGTGCCGGGGCAGTTATCGGCGCAACAAGTCAGTGGGCTCGAATACCGCATTGGCCCAGAGGATGTGCTGCATATTTCGGTCTGGAAAGAAAAAGACCTCGATCGCAAGGTGCTCGTACGACCCGACGGCGGTATCTCGTTTCCATTGGTGGGCGATATTCAGGTATCAGGCCGCACACCGCTAGAGGTTCAGGACGAAATCCGCTCGCGGCTGCAGCGCTACGTGCCCGATGCCGAGGTTACTGTGTCGGTCGATAAAATCTCTGGTTACACCGTCTTTGTTTTGGGTGAAGTCAACAATCCTGGGCAATTTACCCTCGGGCGCTATGTTGATGTCGTTCAGGCTCTAACCCTGGCAGGCGGTACCACTCCCTACGCCAGCGAACGTAATATGCAGATATTGCGTCGACAAGATGGTCGCGAGGTGACTTACAGCTTTGATTTTCGTGACATCAAGCGAGGCCGGGATTTGGAACAAAATATCATTTTACAAAGTGGTGACGTTGTCGTCGTTCCGTAGGTTTCTGTCTCTGAGGTCACTGTCTCGCGGGTTAAGGCGTTAGTTTCATACTTAGTCACGAAGTAGCGCCTTAAATTGTCTTAGCTCCTCAAAATGCTGTGCCATACTCAGTAGTACCGACTTAGGTCGCCAATAACAACTGAGCACATGCGCTTTCATCGAGTGAGCATGCACCGAACAAGCATGCAGCGAATAAGCAGGCCGCGAACCGGCATTATCGGCAACGCAACGCGCGCTTGTCTGGCTATTCTGGCCGCCTTGGTGTCGTCAGCCACCGCCGTTGCCGATGTTTGGGTATTTGAACCTTCGGCGGCTATCGATCAGCGAGTCGACTCCAACTACACCATTGATCCGGATTTTCCCGATGCAGTCAATGCCACCAGATTAGTGGGCACGGTTGGCCTGAGTCGTGAAGCACCTTCCGTCAAGTTTTCTGGTTTGGCACGCATAGATGGACTCATCACCCAAAGTGATCTGCGTGACAACGAGTTGTCTTCCAATCAAGTGCTGTTTTTGAACTCGCAATTTTTCAGAGCCCGCTCAGAATATGGCATTGGCCTTAACATTAAGCGAGATACACCCAGTCGTGATATCTCTGCCGATATTACCGATATTTCTTCGGTAGCGGCTGACACAGGAGCCAGCGTAACGCAAGACCAAAACGTTGCCAGACTGCGTTACCTCATTAATCCAAATTGGCGCTATAACCTGACTCGCCGAACCAGCATTGAAACTGAATTAACCTACACGCAGGTGGAACACGAACTGCCCAGTGCGCAAGACACTTTGAACGCTCGTTGGGCAGAAACGGCTCAGCCGGGTGATATACGCCCCGATCCAGTCACCATCCAGGACACGTTAGAATTTACCGTGCTCGATGAGCTGGATGACTTCAGAGAAACGGCGATAAACGTGGGTATAAAGCACAAGCTTTCTCCCATATCAACGCTTTCTTTCTTTGCAGGGTTCAGCGACTTTATCGCTCAATCTGAACCAAACCCGGACGTCATTATTCCGTTCGACGATAAAATTCCTGATGACGATGTTCCAGGTATTTCGCGAAACCCCAAGCGTGAATCGCGATCAAACACGACAACGTTTAGGTTGGGCTATGACAGGGCGTTTACGCCCACCTTGATATTGGGTTTTGAAGCGGGTGTGTACACCAATGAAACCGATGAAACCGATTTGGCGCGTGAAGATGACCAATATGCCAACGAAGAAATAAGACAAAACGCGTTAGCAAACGGCGTTACAAAAAACAGTGGGTTCCTGGCCAACATCACAGCGACTAAATCGACTGGCATCACTCGTTATAGCTTCAAGTTTGGTGTAGATGTGTTGCCCAGTGATGTCGGCTCGCAGGTTGAGTCTTTGGAAGCAATAGGGGATTTATTTCGAGAGTTAGGACCCTTGCTGGATTTCTCGATGCGCATACGCGCCTATGAGCCAGATGCGCTAAGCCCCGATAACGACAATGAATTTGCACGACGTTTTCTCAGCATCGAACCAAAGCTGATCTGGCGTTTTTCTCGTGCCTGGACGGCGGCGGGCTCGTATCGATACCGGAGGCAAAAAAGTCAAGTTGATACGCGTTCCGGGGAGAGCAATGCGGTTTTGTTTTCTCTTAAATACACACCGCCTTCGGCAATCAGAGACGCTGAACTGGCTAAATGAAATTTCGCAGCACACCGCTTGAAGACGCTTATTTAATCGAACCTGAATTGCGCAAAGACGAGCGCGGTTTTTTTGCCCGGGTTTTTTGTGTGGATGAGTTTGCTGAGCATGGGTTGTGTACCCAGTGGAAGCAAGCGAACATTGCCTATAACAAGTTCAAGGGCATTACGCGTGGTATGCATTATCAACACAGCCCCAACGCTGAAGTCAAACTGGTGCGTTGCACACGCGGGGCAGTGTTTGATGCCATGATTGACATGCGCCCAAACTCTGCCACGTATCGACAATGGTTTGGTGCCGAGCTTAGTGAAGCCAATCAGACCATGCTGTACATACCCGAAGGTTTTGCACACGGGTATCAAGTGCTAGAGGATAATTCGGAGTTGCACTACATGGTGTCGGCACTGTATGCGCCCGAGTCAGAAGCGGGTGTGCGTTGGAATGACCCGGCAGTTAATATCGAATGGCCATTGAGTGATGCTGTGCAATTGTCTGAAAAAGACGAGCAATGGATGCTATTAACTTAGGTTTTGTTCTGTTGCCTGTTGCCTGTTGCCTGTTGCTTGTTGCTTGTTGCTTGTTGCTTGTTGTGACTTAGTTACTCTTCAAGCTTAGCTTTTCATTAAGTTTGGTTATTCCTCAAGCGTTTCCGCCACAGCTTCAATTGACGTTTCTTCAACATCTGACTCTTCAGTTAGTGCACTGTTTTCTGCTTGTTTTTCAGCATTCAGCCTTTTAGCCAATGCCTGATAGTCCACCGGCACGTAATCCACTATTTCGTTCTCACTTTTACTTAGTAATACAAAGCCCTTGGCGTAACGTGCTTTAAATCGATGAACTTCAATGTCCTCTGGTTTGTAACCTGATTTTTCAATGGCTTTTTGTACTATTTCTGTCGTGTGACTTTTTTCGAGTATGCTCTCGGTCACCGCCGATTTCGTGAGTATTTCAGCGTGTTCGGCCCCACGTTTTTCAAACATATCCAAGCGTTCGTGAGGTTCGGGGTAGCCACCAAGCAACTGTGACATGTACTCACGAAATTCACCTGCACCAGGTGGTGGTGTCACCAACATGGCCGGCTTGCTGGCATCGAGTTCGCTAATTACCCGTGGAGTTTCGTTTTTGTTCATCAATTCTTGATGGGCATTAGCGGCAGCATCGGCCGATAAAGTCACAAAGCCTTTGTCTGCGAATACCACCGCAACAGTGCGTTGTTGGTGAGTAGCATAAAACCCATAACCCAGTGCTGCCAGCTGAAAAGCCGCAATAAGCGACATGTCCATGAGTAAGCCTTTCTTTTGAGGCTTGTACAACATCAGCGTTAATACTGGCCCCAAGACCAGATCGATTAACGCAACGATTTTCAAGCCTTGCCAACCACCATCAAGGAAGAACAGCTCGCCGGGAAACCACCACATCAACATGGCGAAAACCAGAGAGGAGAAAATCAATAAGCTCAGGGTTAAATGAATGGCAAACGCTTTGCGGGTTGATAGGTTGGCCCAGCGTCCGGTCGTGCTTGCGGTCATGGTCTGCTGACGTTCCAATGTGTTCAATAACACCAAATTGAAGCAATCGGCGAGCCAGTCAAGCAGTTGCTAATGTGAAGTAATTCAAATAACCATTTAGGCCGAAGAAATGGCTGATTAATGAGGGCTAGGTGGGATTTACTGTGGTGTGCCAGGTCTGGCTCACAACCCGATTAGCGAACTTTAACTATCAGCTTTTTTGCAGCAGCAGAAATTCCATCAGGGCTTTTTGTGCGTGAAGGCGATTGCCGGCTTCGTCCCAAACCACGCTCTGGTCGCCATCAATCACATCGGCATCGACTTCTTCGCCACGGTGAGCTGGCAGGCAATGCATAAACAGGGCGTCCTTGGCCGCCAGTGCCATGCGCTCTTTGGTCACCCGATAGTCGGCAAATGCAACGGTACGTTTGTTGGTTTCGGATTCTTGTCCCATGCTGGACCAGACATCAGTGACTACCAAGTCTGCCCCATCCATTGCTTCATCGGGTGATGTCATGACGGTTGCTGCATTTTCCGCATTTTTTAGAACGGCTTCATCGGGTGAATAACCAGCCGGGCAGGCAATACGCAAATTGAATTCAAGTAGTTTGGCGGTGTTGATAAACGAATTGCACACGTTGTTGCCATCGCCTATCCACGCTACGGTTTTGCCTTTGATGTCACCGCGATAGTCGAAGTAGGTTTGCATGTCAGCCAGTAGCTGGCATGGGTGGTATAAATCGGTCAGGCCGTTGATAACAGGTACCGTGGCCGCTTCACAAAATCGTTGCAAGCCTTCGTGTGAGTAAGTACGCAGCATGATCAAATCAACCATTTGCGACAGCACTCGCGCCGTATCTTCCATGGGCTCACCACGGCCCAACTGCGTGTCGTTAGGCGACAGGTACAAAGCGTGTCCGCCTAATTGCGCCATGCCAGCTTCAAACGACACGCGGGTACGGGTGGATGACTTTTCAAAAATCATTGCCAGTGTTTTTGCCGGAAACGGGCTCTGTAGTTCACCGGCTTCAAATTGTCGACGAAACTCGCTGCCTCTGGCAATGATGGCTCGAAACTCTTGCTGGCTTAAGTCAGCGACAGATAAAAAGTGTCTCATGGTTAAGCATCAACCTTGGCAGGCGCATCGGCTGACTCGGTGAAGGCAATCACCAGATCGCTTACCGTGTTGACGATATGGTCGGCTTGCTCATCGTTTAACACCAATGGCGGTAGCAGCCGTACAACGTTGCCCGACGCGACATTGATTAGCAGGCCTGCATCCAGCGCTTGTTGAACCAGTTCGGCGCAGGGTTTGTCCAGTTCGATTCCAATCATCAAGCCTTTGCCGCGCACTTCCACAACGCCTGCTCGATTATGCAAACGGTTGCGAAAGCCTGCTTGGATTCGCTCACCGAGCTCGGCAGCGCGACTAACCAGGTCGAGCCTTTGCATTTCTTTTATAACAGTGAGCCCTGCACGGCTGGACAGAGGGTTTCCACCAAAAGTGGTTCCGTGTGAACCGGGTTGTATTAGTTCTGCGGCATGGCCACGCGCTAAACAAGCGCCAATTGGAATGCCGTTACCCAAGGCTTTTGCCACTGCCATGACATCGGGTTGTATGTTGGTGTGCTGATGCGCAAACCATTTGCCGGTGCGACCCATGCCCGACTGAATTTCGTCAAGCATCATCAGCCAGTCCTGTTCGTTGCAAATGGCGCGCACCTGGCTTAGGTAGTCGTCGGCCGGAACATTGATACCACCTTCACCTTGCACTGGCTCAATTAATATGGCCACGATATCGTTACGTTCGGATTTGATTTTATTGATGGCATTTATATCGTTGTAAGGCACAACCGCAAACCCTGGCGTTAGCGGACCAAACCCGTGCTGAATTTTTTTATTGCCAGTTGCCGCGATGGTTGCCAGTGTTCTGCCATGAAACGCCGTGTCGGTAACAATGATCGTGGGTGTTTCGATGTTTTTCTTGTGGCCATGCAAGCGGGCAACCTTAATGCAGGCTTCATTGGCTTCAGCGCCCGAATTGCAGAAGAAGGCTTTGTCCATACCGGCAATTGAGCACAATTGCTGAGCCAGCGTTTCCTGCAGTGGCTCGCGATACAAATTTGAGACATGCAGCAGCGAGTTCACCTGCTCGTTAAGCGCCTCGGCCATGGCTTTGTTTGCGTGTCCCAGGCCGCAAACGGCAATGCCTGACAGCGCATCGAGGTACTCACGGCCCTGGTCGTCCCAGAGTTTGACGCCGTCTCCCCGGACCATGCTCACCGGCAGACGTCCGTAGGCAGACATTAAATATTCCATGGTTGAACCTGAGCTTTTATTAAGTATCAGTCATTGATGGTATTACATGGTCTGCCTCCAGCCAAGTTATACCGGCCCTGGTGGCACATTTGTGTTGAAATTTACGTGAATAAGTGTTGGGCACGCTTGCCAACAGTCAATATGGGGTGAGAACATAGGCACATGATTCGCCAGCGTCAGTCGTTGGGCGAGCAATTTCACCTTTTTACACCGGAGAAGACATGGCTTTCGAATTTCCTGATCTACCTTATGATTTCAATGTACTGGAGCCCCATGTGGACGCCATGACCATGGAAATCCACTACGACCGCCACCACAGAACCTATTTCAACAATTTCACTGGTGCTGTGGCTGATACGCCGAACGCCGACAAGTCGCTCGAAGAGGTCATGGCTGGCGTCGATGCCAAAACCTCACCGGCTATTCGTAACAATGGTGGCGGCTACTACAACCACATTTTGTACTGGAATTCCATGTGCGATGGTGGCAGCGCCCCCAGCGATGCGCTCAGTAAAGCCATTGATGGTGAGTTTGGCTCCATGGACAAACTAAAAGAGCAGCTCAAGCAGGCTGGTATTACGCGTTTTGGTTCAGGCTTTGCCTGGTTGATCGTCAAAGACGGCAAATTGGCTGTGACTTCAACTCCCAATCAGGACAATCCTTTGATGCCGGTAGCCGACATGCAAGGCACACCTATTCTGGCCCTTGATGTGTGGGAGCACGCTTACTACCTTAAGTACCAAAACAAGCGCCCTGATTACATTGACGGCTGGCTGGAAGTGGTTGATTGGGCGAAAACTTCTGAGCGCTTTGCAGCGCTAAGTGCCTGAGCACATAAGCGAGACTGATCATGAGCGATAATCAAGAAACTCCGGTCGATCGTATTAACGACCAGATTAAAAACAACCCAGTTATCTTGTACATGAAGGGCACACCGCAAATGCCAATGTGCGGATTTTCAGCGCGCACGGTTGAAGTGTTGAAAAACTGCAACAAGGAATTTGCTTACGTCAACATCATTGCCGATGTTGGCGTACACGAAAATTTACCTAAAGTGTCAGACTGGCCAACGTTTCCTCAACTGTTTATCAACGGTGAGCTGGTTGGTGGCTGTGACATCACCTGCGAATTAGCAGAAAGTGGTGAGCTACAAAAAATGGTGGACAGCGCCGCTTCGTAGCGTTACCAGCCTATTTTAATATTCGGTTCGACTCACCGGCTTAACGGTGGGTTGAACTCGAGGTGTTGTCAAAGGAGCCTGCCCTATGCCAATGGATCCCGACTGGAAGGTGTGGCATCAAAATCCACGTAAGTCAAAGTATGTACCCCCTGAAGGAGCGGTGGATGCACACTGTCATATTTTTGGGCCTGAAGAAGAATTCCCGTATTCTGCGGAACGCAAATACACTCCCTGTACGGGCTCTAAGCATGATCTATTTGCTTTGCGTGATTACCTTGGGTTATCTCGTAACGTTATCGTTCAGGCTTCTTGCCACGGAAAAAATAATGACGCGTTGATTGACGGGCTTAATTCGGCAGGTGATCTTGCTCGTGGTGTCGCCGTCGTTGATGACAGCGTTACTGCAGCAGAGCTTAGTGCGATGCACGAGGCTGGGGTTCGTGGTGTGCGCTTTAACTTTGTTCGTCGTCTGGTTGATCCCAAGCCCCAACAGCACTATCAGAGCATAGTAGATAAAATCGCGCCGCTTGGCTGGCATGTCATTGTATATATAGAGGCGGCTGACTTTGCTGATCAAATACCGTTTCTAAAAAGCCTGCCTGTCACGGTTGTGTTTGATCATATGGCGCGGCCGGATATCAGTAAGGGCGTTGCGCACGATGATTTCAATCAGTTTATAGAATTGATGGAAGATGAGAAGTTCTGGTCTAAGGTTTCCTGCCCGGAACGCCTTACCACGCATGGCGGAAGTCATTTGAATTACTCAGATGTGGTGCCATTCATGAAACGTGTGGTTGATGCCTATCCGGATAGAGTGCTGTGGGGCTCGGATTGGCCCCATCCGAACATGAAGTCGCACGTTCCAGATGATGGTCAGCTGCTGGAACTAATTCCGTTGATCGCAGATACCGAAGAGAAAAGGCGTCAACTGCTCGTAGATAATCCTATGCGACTCTATTGGGCTTGATGCCTCTTTTTATGCATGCCTTCCCATTGATTAACCACAGAACAAAACAACTCAGCCGTTTTGCGTGTGTCATAAACGGCTGAGTGCGCTTCACCTGTATCCCAATCTATGCCAGCTGACTCTGCTGCTCTGGCTAAAACGGTTTGCCCGTAAGCCAAACCACAAAACGAGACGGTATCCAGACAACTAAACGGGTGGAATGGATTGCGTTTTACACCAGCTCGCTCGGCGGCTTTGTTAACAAATTTCAAATCAAAGAATGCATTGTGACCAACTAAAATTGCGCGGTTGCAACCGGCGTCCTGTACGGCTTGCCTGATGGGGGTGAATATGTACTTCAAGGCTTCACGTTCAGCTCGCGCTGCTCGTAAAGGGTTGTCAGGGTCAATGCCGTTTATTTCCATTGAACGTGGTTCCAGATTAGCGCCTTCGAATGGGTGAACGTGCGTACTGTAGCTGTCGGTGCATACCAATTTACCGGTTTCGTCAAAATCAACAAGTACGGCGGCAATTTCGAGCAGGGCGTCGGTTTGCTCGTTAAAACCACCGGTTTCAACATCAATCACCACGGGCAAATAACCGCGAAAGCGGTCGCTCATTTGAAAAGGTTGTCCGGGCTGATACATGTGTAATGTTTTAAGAGTTGCGTTGTGTGTCAGGTACGAATCATACACCTGATAACTTTGATACCATCGGCGTTCTTAACAAGGCTGACGATGAACTTGTGATCGAACTGTTAAAACAGTATTTCAACATCGCCTTTCTGATGGGGAAGCCTCAGGATTTGCCCGCTGGCGAAAACCAGATGTATACCGGCATTGTGCTGAATCTGGTTTCCTATGTTCTGGCTCTGGTCGGATTGTACAGCCTGGGCGCATCGGCTCTGCATGCCGCATTGGATATCGCGTTTACTGGGGTGTTTTTGTATCTGGCGCTGATGTTCACGTCTCGGTTACCTCGGTTTCATCAGGCATTTGGTGCCATTTGTGGTGCGGGCGCCATTTTAAATTTAGCCGCGATACCTATTTTCCATTTGATCGTGGTGCCGCAAGGCGATGCGCCTGGAAATCTCTTTATATTTTCTCGTGTGTTGGTTTTGGCGTGGAGCTTGTCATTAGTGGCTCACGTCCTGCGGCACACGTTTGAGCTACGCATGTTCACCAGTATTGGGGTAGCACTACTGTATTACCTGTTTGTGTCAAGTGTGTTGTCCACAATTTTCCCAGCCCCTCAAGAGAATATTGACGCTGTGTCAATGATGCAATTTAGCGCAGACTTGGTGGCGCGTCACATAATAGTTTAACCAGTATGTGGCGTGTTTTTGACAGCGAGCGTAAGAGCCTGATGGTGCGTTATCCACGCTTGATCAATCGCTTGGCGCAACTTTGTGGCGTAGGCTCTTAGAGTGTTATGATCTGTTGTTCGCCGAAAGCCTATTAATTTGAATCTGAATACATGGATGCACCAGCCTCATCCAGCAAAGCCACAGCTCAACCTCAGTCAGCCTCTAACAGCTCAGGCGGGCCTGCGGCGGCTGAGCGCTTGCGTGACCGGGATACTAAGGCAACAGGGCAGGCAACAGTGAAGGATTCCGTTGCCCCTCCCGCCAGTGCTGATGGTAAAACCGCAGCCAAACCTGCTATTAAGCCTCTGGACATCATTGTTCCTGACGAAATTGGGCGTTACACCATTGGCGGCAAAATAGGTTCAGGTACTTGTGGTGTAGTGCATTTGGGGTTGGATAACGTGCTGCGCCGCGAGGTTGCAATAAAACTCTCCCCGATTGGCGAAGCCCATGTGTCAACTGGCAAGGTGCCGGGTGCTCAACGGGCATACCAAACCGAGATAGTAGCCGCGGGCAGGCTTTCTCATCCGGGCATAGTAACAGTCTACGATGCAGGCCAGTACGAAGACTTAAACTATCTCGTCATGGAAGCTGTTGATGGGGTGTCGTTAAAGCAATATGGAAAGGGGCAAAGTCCGCTACCCATCCATCGCTCTTTAGAAATCATTGTTGATTGCTGTCATGCTCTGGATTACTCGCATTCGCAGGACATCATTCACCGAGACATTAAACCTGCCAACATCATGCTGGGTGATGATGGTTCCGTGAAGATTCTTGACTTCGGCATAGCCGTTGGCCTCACCGGTGAAGCCGGGCTCAGCAAACAGGGCCCAACTTTAGGCACGCCCAATTATATGTCGCCAGAGCAAATTCTTGGTAAAGACCTTGGGCCGTCCAGCGACTTCTATTCTCTGGCAACTGTGTTGTTCGAATTACTAACCAGTCGTCAATTGTTTAAAGCTCAAAAAGTCAAAGATCTTTTTCGGACGGTGGTGAACACTCGCGCACCGCGTTTAAATGATGTTAAGCCCGATTTGCCCGATGAGCTGGCTGATGTGTTAGCTAAAGCGCTGGAAAAGAAAGCCGAGCGACGTTACCAGTCAGGCGCCGATATGGCTGCCGCATTGGTGCCGTTTATCGAGCGCTTTCGTATTGTCGAGCAGCGGCCGATCGCTCAGCAACGTTTTATCAAACAATTGCAGGCTCAGCAGTTTTTTAATACGTTTTCAGATGTTGAAATTGCGCAACTGCTGGAAATTGTGCGGGTAAAAACCTTCTCACCGGGCGACCTGTTAATTGACGCTGGTGATATTGAACGTCGCTTGTTTGTCGTAACCAATGGTCTGGTGAAAGTCACTGAAAACGATGACTTGATTCGGCTTTGCGCCGAAGGGCAATGCATCGGCGAGCTTGGGTTTATTCATGGCGCACCAGAAACCAAGAAAATGCAGGCACTAACCGATGTGAATGTGCTGGAGGTGTCCGCCGATTCGCTCAGCGACTTGCCACCTAAGGTGCACCTGCATTACTACCGTGTGATTTCCGATGTGCTGGTTGCTCGCCTGGCGACCGAAGGTAAGATGCAGCCGGATATCGAGTTACTGCCAAACTAGTACCCGCCACTTCAAGTTACTCGACACGTCAAATCGATTTTCCGTCACGATTGATTATGCTGGCGCTCTAACAGAATCTTTTCCCAATTCAGCGATGTTTCAACAATTTTGTCTAAATCATCGTACTGCGGTGTCCAGTCCAGAGTGTTGTGAATTTTTTCAACGGCAGCCACTAACGATGCTGGGTCACCTGCACGACGCGGTTGTTCAACAACTTTGATGGGCGAGCCGTGTACTCGATTAACCGAGTCAATAACCTCTTTAACGCTGAAGCCATGTCCGTAGCCACAGTTCATCAGTGTAGATTCTCCACCGTTGCGCAAATAATCGAGCGAGGCTAAATGTGCGGTGGCCAGGTCGGATACGTGGATGTAGTCGCGCACGCCAGTACCGTCGGGTGTTGGGTAGTCGGTGCCGAACACATAAAGCTGTTCGCGTTTTTTCAGTGCAACTTCGGCAGCCACTTTTATCAGTAGCGTGGCGTTTTTGGTTGATTGGCCAATGCGACCATCAGGATCGGAGCCAGCCACATTAAAGTAGCGCAGAATCACATGCTTTAACTCTGTGGCTTTGCTGACATCGGCTAGCATGGCTTCGGACATCAGCTTGGATGTGCCATAAGGATTTATCGGCGCGGTTTGCAGTGATTCATCGCAAGGCTTGTCGCTATTGATGTTGCCGTAAGCGGCGGCTGTTGATGAAAATATGAAGTGCTTTATTTTGTTGTTCTGACAAACTTCCAGCAGGTTGCGTGTGCTGCAGGTATTGTTGGCGTAATACTTCAACGGATTTTCCACGCTTTCAGGAACCACGGCATGAGCCGCAAAGTGAATCACGGCATCTATGTCGTGTTGCTTTACCAGGTTTTCAACCAGGTCCATGTCACCGGTTTTACCCACAACCAATTCACCATGCAGTACCGCATCGGCATAGCCGGTGGATAAATCATCAAGCACAACTATTTTTTCATTGCGTTCGCCCAATAATTTGACCACGTGACTGCCAATGTAGCCAGCACCACCGGTGACAAGAATTGTTTTATTGGTCATTGTTATTTTGATCCCTAGTAAGTCTGCGGCGCAACGTTAACAAGATTTGCCTGTGTTCGCCCATAGGTAAAAGTACGTTTTTTTAACGGAAATCGTCTTCTTCAATCGTTTTTTGCAATTTCATATTGCGAGACTGCCTTTTTCGCAGGGTGATATTCAGAAATTCGACGGCGAGTGAGAAGGCCATGGCAAAGTAGATGTAACCTTTGGGGATGTGTGCATCGAAGCCCTCCGCAATTAGCGTCATGCCGACCAGAATTAAAAATGACAATGCCAGCATTTTGATTGTTGGGTTAGCATCGACAAAATCAGATATGGATTTTGACGCAAAAAGCATGACGCCAACAGCAACCACTATCGCGATAACCATTATCGATACCTGATCGACCAAGCCTACCGCGGTAATGACCGAATCAAGTGAGAACACAACATCCAGGATAGCAATTTGAATGAGCACAGAAAAAAAGCTCGGTTGTGCGCGTGCGGTGTGTGTTTCTTCCTCGATTTCCAGGCTTGAATGAATTTCGCGAGTAGATTTGGTGAGCAGGAAAAGCCCGCCAATAATTAAAATGAAATCACGGCCTGATAAATCCTGACCCAAAAAGCTGACCCAGGTGTTTTCAAGTCTCATCACCCAGGTGATAGAAAACAGCAACGCCAGGCGTGTAATCATGGCAAGTGCCAAACCAATAACACGACCCTTGTCTCGCTGTGATTCAGGCAGACGACCTACCAGTATCGATATAAAAATGATGTTATCGATGCCCAGGACAATTTCGAGTGTGGTTAGCGTCGCCAGCGCAACCCAGGCTTCAGGACTTGCTATCCAATCAAACACGGTTGTGTCTCCATAAGATGTTTGTCATTGCCTTTATGTTGCGTATATTTCGCAGCTGGCATTGTACCATTTTGCTATATTGATCGATTAGCAGAGCGGGCGCGTCCATGAACGAAAACTGGTGTACTGAAGTAGAGCAGGGCGCAGTTTTACTCACGGTTAATCAGCGCTTATCGCGTTTTTACGTCAAGCTATTCTCCGATCACCAGCTAAGAGTAGGTAGACAGTGGTGGGAAACCCCGGAAATTATGCCGCTGTCGACGTGGCTGAAAAAAATTCATACAAACTGCGTTGCCAATGGTTCATCAAACGCGACGTTGCTGGCAGACATTGTATCTGAGCGCTTGTGGCAGCACGCTGTAGCCAGCGACTCTGCCTCTTCAGTTTTACTCGACATTGACCTTGCCGCCAACCACGCGCAAAAAGCCTGGCGAGTGGCTCATGCATGGCAATTGCTGGCGGCAAAAGATGTGTTGACTGGTAAACAGCCGCACGCTGGTCAAAATCAATCCAGTGAAGATCAAAGGGCATTTTTGCGCTGGTGCAGCGCCTACTTTAAACAATGTAAAAACAATAACTGGTTGGACTCGGCCACGCTGACCGACCATGTTATGGAGTTGATCTCGCTCGCAGCCGGTTCGACTGCAAGCCCTGCTGCAATGAACAGCAGCATCAAGCTGCCCGATAAAATTCTGCTGGCAGGTTTTTTAACTGTGCCAAAGCAGATGCAAGCTTTGTTTGACCTGTTGCAAAACAACGGCGTCGCGCTGGAATTTATTGAGCCTGCGCATACCACCAGCATAATCCGTATGGTGCACACAGACGATAATGCGTCCATAGACTCTGTGGCCTCGCTTGCCAGAAACATGCTGGCAGAGCAACCTGATCAGCATATCGGCATAGTGGTGCATGATTTACAGCAACGTCGGGCGCAGGTATTACGTGCTTTTGATAAAGCGTTTTTTCCATCGCTTAATCCAAATGAGATCAATGCGATTGGTCGCCCTTACGACTTGTCTATTGGTCTGCCATTAAATGAACAAAGCGTTGTTCGTACAGCGCTGCTGTTTCTAGGGTTGTTGGTTAAAGGCGTGTCCGATACCGAGCTGTCGGCTCTTTTACTGAGTCCTTACTTGCCCGGTAGCGACAAAGACCTGCGTGAGCGTGAGAAAGTTGATCGTGACTGTCGTAGCCGACGTGTCAGGCAAGTCAGTTTTTTTGAGTTCATTAAACTGTTACCCAAAGGCGACGTCTTACGAAAACCGCTGCAAATGGTCGCCAAACAAAAATGGCCGAAGCAAGCAGGTGCCGCACAGTGGGCTGAACACTTTGGTAAAGCTGTGCGCGATCTGGGTTGGCCGGGAAAATCAATAGACAGTGAAGAGTATCAGGCAGTCGAGGCCTGGAATAGCTGTCTTGATGATTTTCAGTTGCTGGACGACGGTGAATTGTTCAACAGTAAGCGAGCCATTCGTTTATTAACCAAGTTGTGTAGATCGCGAGTGTTTCAGTTGGAGACGGCAACAACGCCCATTCAAATAATGGGGCGGCTGGAAAGTCATGGCATCAGCTTTGACAAACTGCTGATAACAGGCCTGGATGCGGAGCAATGGCCGCCGGTGGCAACGCCGACTTCGTTTATCTCCATCAAAGCCCAGCAAGACGCCGGGGTGCCTGACGCATCACCGAGCTTGAGGCTTGAGTTAGCCGAAAAGGAAATGGCATTGTGGAAGCACTCTGCTCATAATTTGTATGTTTGTCATGCCAGCATGCGCGATGGGCATGAGCTACAGCCTGCGCCCATCATCGCAGACGTGGCTGTAGTCGATTCAGCACTACTCAGTATCGATCAGGGCAACGCTGATCAGGACGTCGCTGGTCAAGACGTCGCTGGTCAAGTAGAGCCAGCAGCACTGATTCAGGCCAGCGCTGTGTTGGAATCGCAGGTGGATACTCATGGGCCCCAGCTTCAGCCTGGTAGCGCAGTCAAAGGTGGTGCGCGCTTGTTGGAAAATCAGGCGCGTTGTCCGTTTAAAGCGTTCGCGCTACACCGACTTGGTATCAAGAAACTGGAAGAGGCCGGTATAGGGCTTGACCCCAGACAACATGGCACCTTGTTTCACCACGCTATAGAATTTTTTTGGGAACAAGTTCGAACCCAAGTGAAATTGCTCTCGCTGAGCGAAGCAGAACTTGACGAGATTTTTGCCTCTGTTATCGAGCAGGCCATGAAAAAAGAATCCGTCCCCGCAGGCTTGCAAAACTTGCAGGGGCGTTATTTGCATCGGCTGCTCACAGATTGGATTGCCGTTGAACGCCTTCGACAACCCTTTGAAGTGGTTGAGCTTGAACAAGAGCTGGATATTGGGATAGCCGGTATTTTTATTAATGTAAAGGTCGATCGTATGGACCGGTTGGAAAGCGGGCAAACGGTGGTCATTGATTATAAAACCGGCCAAAACAACAAGATAAAAAGCTGGAGTGAAGAACGAATCGAAAACCCGCAGCTGCCGCTGTACGCGGGAACCAACCCGTCTGTTGAAGGTGCCTGTTTTGCACAGGTTTTTCCCAACCAGCACAAGTTTATCGGCACAACATCAGAAGACAATATTGTTGCAAGTATAAAATCACCACAAAATAATCTATCTTTAAAGAAAACCCTGCACAGTTGGGAAGACGCCCGCGATCACTGGGCGCAATCGCTGGGTATGTTGGCAACAGAAGTACGCGAAGGCGTTGCCACAATCACTCCTGTAAACAAGGCGTGCGATTATTGTGAGTTGCCGTCTTTGTGCCGCATCAACAAAAGCACACAAGAATCAGAAGACGCTGATGTTGGTGCCGATGGAGATTTGGTATGAACACCCATGTTGCACCAACAGAGAGCAACGAGCCTGCTGATGCCGCTGTGCGTGCACAAGCCTTGGATATAACGCAATCATTTATAGTTCAGGCGCCAGCCGGGTCGGGAAAAACCGAGCTGCTAACGCGCCGTGTTTTAAAGTTGCTTACGCTGGTTGATGAGCCAGAGGAAGTATTGTCAATCACCTTTACCCGAAAAGCAGCCAGCGAAATGCGGGCTCGTGTTGTTGAGACGCTGCAAAGTGCGGCGTCGGGTATAAAGCCTGACAACGCTTATCAGCTGGAAGGATATGAGCTTGCACAAACCGTATTAAAACGTGATGCCGAACGTGACTGGCAGCTACTTAACAATACTCAGCGCTTAACGCTGCGCACCATTGATTCCCTTTGCACAACGTTTGCACATCGGCTGCCAGTCGTGTCAGCCCTTGGTGGTCCAGCTGGGCTGGTTGATGATGCGCAGCCTTTGTATCGTCGCGCCGCAGAACAGCTACTCGATCATCGAGCCGACCAACTTGATTTATTACTGCTGCAATTGGGTAATCGACAGGAACATGTACAGGCCTTGTTGGCAGAGTTATTAGCCAACCGTGATCAATGGAGTGGTTACGTCTTGCATTCCATATCGCACGACAAACTGCGCGAACTATTAGAAGCCAAGCTACAGCAGTTAGTGGAAAGTCGATTACAGGAACTGGCTGAAACCATGCCGGCCGATTCCACTGCAAGGTTAGCGGCTCTGATGGCGCAGATGGGGCCAATACAACGCGTATTGTTAGCAGATGCACAAGCGGATACATCGCAAGCAGAAGCGCTGGCAAATTTAAGCGGTGAGCCGGGCACGACGGTTGACGATTTGCCTGCCTGGCGTGCCCTGGCTAACGCGTTGCTAACAGCCACCGCACCAGCAACGCTGCGCAAACCCAAAGGTATTAAACGACCAGCGTTTCCCGTGTCGGCAAAAGATGCCGATTTGGTTGGTGTTTCTGTTGAAGAATTAAAAGCCCGCAAAGACCGGATGATCGGATTGCTGGAAGAATTCGATGAAGTCCCCGGATTAGTTGAGCTGCTGGATGAAGTGCGCAGCTTGCCTTCGGGTCAATACGAAGATAAAGACTGGGCCTTGCTGTCGCAG
The DNA here is from genome assembly GCA_938035525.1 of uncultured Granulosicoccaceae bacterium. Taxonomy (GTDB): domain Bacteria; phylum Pseudomonadota; class Gammaproteobacteria; order Granulosicoccales; family Granulosicoccaceae; genus Granulosicoccus. The sequence continues at coordinate 31,679 of CALHOI010000045.1, read as the reverse complement.
CTGTTAACCATGTTGCCCGAATTATTGTCCCAATTGCAGGACGTGTTCGCCGAGCGGGGTGTTGTCGACTTCGTTGAAATGACAAGACGCGCCCAGCGTGCTTTAGGCAGCGAAGACGAACCAACCGATTTGGCGTTGGCCCTGGACATGAAAATAAAACATGTTCTGGTCGATGAATTTCAGGATACGTCTCGTACGCAATTCGAATTATATAAGTTGCTGGTAGCCGGCTGGCAGCCTGATGATGGACGCACATTTTTCGCCGTGGGTGATCCAATGCAATCGATCTATCGGTTTCGTGGTGGTGATGTCACCCTGTTTACTCACGCGCGTAATAGTGGTGTCGGCTCGGTTGCGTTACTACCGTTAACGCTCACTGTTAATTTTCGTGCAACGCCCGACATTGTTGAGTGGGTTAATGAGGCATTTACTGATGTCTTTCCTGATGAGCCTGATGACATTACCGGTGCGGTGTCTTACGCACCGTCCATAGCGCATGTTGCCAACGAACAAACAAGTGCTGCCGCAGCGGTCGCCTTACACACTTTTGTGGACAGTGATCCCACCGATGAAGCCAGCCAGGTTGCGCAATTAACCCAGCAGGCTCTACATGGTGAGAACAACCAAAGCAAAGTGGCCATATTGCTGCGCTCGCGCTCACAAGCCGCGCCGATTTTCAAGGCTCTTCAGACGCTGGGTATAGCGTATCAATCGGTTGATCTGGAGTTGCTGGGCGATCGACATGTGGTTCGAGATTTAGTGTCTTTGGCTCTGGCGTTGCGTTACCCACATGATCGGCTGCATTGGTTATCGTTGTTGCGAGCACCTTGGTGTGGTTTAACACTGCACGATCTGCATCAGGTCATGGATGGTGCAACTCAACAAACCGTGTTTGATTTATTAAACGAAGAAGCCCGGCTTGCACAGCTAAGCGAAGACGGCCGCGCACGCGTTGGCAGATTTATGCAGATTATTACGCCAGCCGTAGAGCGCTCATCAAGAGGCGCGCTTATGCCGTGGGTTGAATCGTGTTGGTTGCAACTAGGTGGTCCGGTGGTGTGTCGTGATGCCATTGATCTTGATGCGGCGGAGCGTTGCATCGCCCAATTGCGCAAACTGGAACAAGACGGGCAACTTTGGCAGCCCAGCGTGTTGCACACGTCCATGGAATCTTTGTATGCCGCCAGCGCCGATACCGAGGCGCGTGTGCAAGTCATGACCTTGCATAAGTCCAAAGGCCTGGAGTTCGATACGGTTATCTTGCCGTCGCTCGACAGAAAGCCTCGTGGCGACCAACAAAAAATCCTTAATTGGTTTGAGTCGGGTAGCGATGCCGACGCACGTCTGTTGTTAGCGCCCATATCCGAGCGTGGTTTGTCTGGCAATGCCATTGACCCTATAAACGCGTTGGTTCGTCGAGCTGGACAACAGTGCGATGAGCAAGAAAAGCTTCGCTTGTTGTATGTGGCATGCACCCGTGCCAAAAAACAATTGCATTTGTTGGCCAGTGCAAAAAGGCGCACCAATGGGGACTTGGCTAAACCTGAAAAACGTTCCCTGCTAAGTCCACTGTGGCCTTTGTTTGAACCCATCTTTGAGCAAGTATCTGAGCAAGTAGCTGAGCAGGGCGCTAATTTGGATACAAACACCGGGCAGGATGCAAACGAATTGCACGATACAAACACAGCGCTTAACAATGATGCCGCAGACGACATTGTCAGTCCCGAGTTGCAGCGTTTACCCATTAACTGGTCCAGACCTGAAATGGATGTGTTTGTCTGGCCGGACAACAGCGCTCGGCTGGAACCCAAAGCACCTCAAGTCGAATTTCTATGGGCTGGAACATTGGCGCGAGATATTGGTACTGCCGTGCACGAACAACTGCAGCTGTTATCACTGCAGCCTGCGCAAGATAACAAACTTATTGAAAGTCGCGTTAGCCGGCAGTTAAACAACATGGGTGTTGCTGACGATCAACTGGAAAAGGCGGTGAGTAAAGTCATGGATGCGCTGGATAAAACCCGCAGCGACGAACGCGGCAAGTGGATTCTTAGTCAAGCACATTTGGACAGTAAATCTGAGTGGGAGCTCTCAGCGCCTGTCAACGGCATTGTCAATCGCATTGTTATCGACAGGACATTTGTGGACAATGACGTGCGTTGGATTGTTGACTACAAAACCGGTGATCACACCGGTGCAGACATAGAAGCGTTTTTGGATAGTGAGCAGGAACGCTACACCGAGCAATTACGTCGATACGCAGCGATTGTCGGCCGATTTGAAACAAGGCCAATCAGAGCCGCGCTGTATTTTCCACTGATGCAAGCGTGGCGTGAAGTGAAGCTGCCCGGCATTGGCCAATCAAGTGACAGCGAGTCAGGTGCCAGTGAGTCAGATGGAAGTGCACAAACGCACCCCGTGCAATCGGAATTGTTCTAGCGGTTGTTGGGGTTATCGTCTTCGAAAATATCATGAACCGGTAAATCGAATAACCTGGAAAGTTTGAACGCCAGTGACAAGCTGGGGTCAAATTTTTCTCTCTCGATGGCGTTAATGGTTTGCCTTGACACCGCCAACTCCGCGGCCAGCTGCGCTTGCGTCCAGTTTCGTTCGGCGCGCAACACCTTTAATCGGTTTTTCATCTGTACTTTCTGGTCACTGCGCTCATGGCAATCATGAAGGTCAGGCCCATGACACAGAGTAAATGCCACACTTGGGGTTCAAACGTTATTAGCGCCGCGCTGCCCCATAGCTGGTAACTACCGCCAAAGACGACGATAACACCCAGTGTCAATGCGGCTGCCTCAAGAAAGATTTTTTGTTGCATCTCGTCCTGGCCTTTCACAAATTGCATGTTCGCCATAATCATGCCCACACCAATGGCGAGATTAGCCAGGCCGACAACGATGGTCATAGTCGTATTCAGGTTCCACAGGAGCTTGGGGCCGATGGCCAGTAGCCCGATGCTTATTACCCATGCGCAGACCCAATAGTGAAGCCGGCTGATATTTCTCTTAACTTCTGCTGCCCATTTGGCATTGCTGTTCTGTGTTTCATTCATCCAGCGGCTCCGATATCAATGTAAAGCGTGCTTTACATTGATCTTATGGCTGACTGTTCTGAGTGTCAAGTAAACTTGACATGAAGTTGATTTTTAATAGATCAAGACCCTGATATGGTGATAAATACGTGGATATTCGATCTCATTACAAGTGCAGCCTGTTCTATTGGTGGGTAGCGGGTGATTATGTTGTTAAAAAAACGGTGCGGTGGCCTAAATGGAAAGTCGTGACATAGATAATCTGAGCAGTACATTCATGCTGATGGCATACAAGGTCTGAATGCCCAGTTGGACAGCATGCAATGTGAGAAAACACAACGGTTGGAAGCGTTGGACGAAGTCAGAAAAGCCCTTGCCAGCCATCAAGAAACTCCGCCATCACTGGATAAGATGCACGAGATATATGAGGCCTGTATTGCCCACGCCTTGGCTATTGCCGACGGGAATGAAAAGCTGCTGCAGTACGCCAACGCCACTTCGTATAATCTTTCAGCGAATCTGGCCAGTTGTTGGTTTGATGACCGGCGCCCCAGAGAGCGCAAACATTTTGAAGCGGGTGTGGCCTCCGCTAATCGTTGCCTGGCATTGCGGGCTCAGCTGAACAAACCACCATTCGCGTTCGCCATGGCTTATTTCATACTGGGAGTGCACGAATTTTCACTTAAGCACTATTCCGCAGCCGAGCACGCATGGCTGAACAAGTTAGAGCAAGAGCTGCTTGAGTTTGAAAATCACGTCAAAGCCGAACCTGATTTAAATGTCATTCTTTCTCGCGGCTTAATCAGCTTGGTGCAATGGCGGCTTGGTTCTGGCGATGGGAAGGGTTATGAAGAAAGCTTATCGTTACTCGAAGCGCAACGAAATGCCGGTAACGGTGCTGAGATTGATTTGTTTAAATCTGAGTTGAGCTTGTTAGGCCAAATTGTTTAACGCGCACCAACGCGCTGTATGGCAAATCTGGCTATCACCAACGTGTAGAATGGGCGGGGCGACTCGCCCGTTTTTTTAGGTAGTACATCTTATGGAAGCAAGCTACTGGCTGGAACGCTGGGGACCAGGTACAAAGCAAGGGTTTCATCAAACCAGAATCAATTCTCGACTGGAGCAATTCTGGCCAGGTTTGCCGTTGCCGGCCGACACATCCGTTTTGGTTCCGCTGTGTGGAAAGTCTCTAGACATGCTCTTGCTGCACAAGGCTGGGCATCCGGTGATCGGGGTTGAGCTCAGTGAATACGCCGTTGAGGCGTTTTTTTCTGAGAACCACCTGTCTTTTGAGCGCCGCGAAACGGGGAATTTACAGGAGTTCACGGGTACGGGAAACGCCACTGGTATACGGTTGTTGGCTGGTGATCTGTTTGAGCTGGATGTCGCTCAAACCGGGCCTCTTATGGGGTTCTATGACCGGGCAGCGCTAATCGCTCTGCCGCCGGAAATGCGAGCGCGGTATGTGCGAAAAATGGCCTCTTTGCTGCCGGGCGGCGCCCAGGGGCTCTTGATCAGCCTAAGTTACGACCCATCTAAGATGAGTGGACCGCCTTTTTCGGTTACAGATGATGAAGTGCAAGCCCTGTATGCAGATGACTTTAGCGTCACGCAGATCGATTTATCCAGTGGGCCAGAACGTCTGGGGAACCTTGCAGATCGTGGTTTGGATACCATGGATGAGCGGATTTACCACATTGTGCGCAATTAGTTTTTAAAGGAAACAAGCGATGCCAAAATCACTTCAACGTATAATCGGGTTTTTCATTTTACTGGGCACGGTGGGCTTATTGTCTTGCCAGGCATTGATGAACGTAAGCTGATATGGCTGCTGTAAAACGTATAAATTCCTCAGATAAACCACGCAAAGTACATTGGCGTGGATGGCTGTTGTATCTGTTGCCATTGCCACTGCTACCCGCCACGATAGTAGCCCTTAGCAGTGGTCATACGGGGGCAGCGCTCGCCAGGGCTTTAGGGTTCGGTTTGGCCATGTTGGCGGCGACCTTGATTCGCAAAGGCATCCGTTTAGACTACGAGGGCCAGCAACGTCGCTTTAAACGTCGTGCCAGTACCATTCCGTATCGCATTATTGGCGCAGGGGTACTCTCGCTGGCCATGTTTATCGTTGCCTACTGGGGTATCTTTAACGACTACGGTTTAATCGAAAGCGTGATTTTCGCGCTTGCAGTGTTGTTGGGTAGTTATCTGTATTACGATTTCGATCCCGCTCGCAACGATCCCGAAATTGCAGCCGTCGGCATCACCACAGAAGAGCTCATCGAATTGCTTGATGAAGCCGAAGATCGTATTAGCGCCATTGAGCGAGCCAGCAAAGAAATCAAAAACCGAGAGTTTAAAGATCGTTTGCGTCGCATTGTCAGAGAGGCGCGTGCTGTTCTCGATACCATCGAAGAAGATCCGACCGACGCGCGACGGGCGCGCAAGTTTCTTAAAGTGTATCTCGATGGTGCACAGCAAGTGACCGAAGGTTATGTCAAAGCTCACCGAAACGATGCTAACCCGGTACTCGAAGATAACTTTCGGCGCGTATTAACAACGATAGAAACAGTCATTTCAGATCAGCAGGAAAAGCTGCGCGAAAATAACGTCAGCGATCTGGATGTGAATATTGAAGTGTTGCAAATGCAATTGGAAAAAGAAGGCATTACCTAAATGTTGTGCCTTGAAGCGTTCGCAGGTCAAGGCTTGTGAGTGTCAAGATAAGTCATACAGAATTTATACGAGGAGACACATATGTCGGACACAAAGGTTGACTTGGCAGAGAAAATTGATCTGCTACCGGGCACAGAATTGCTGCCAGACGTGAAATACGAAATGGTGACCTATGAAGAAAGCAAGCCCGATGAACAGGCGAGAGTCGATCGCTTGATGGATGAAATCGATCTTAGTGACAGTAACTCTGTAATTTTCTTTGGCAGCAAAGCCCAGCAGGAGCTCACCAGCATTTCGGACAATATGCTTGAGGGTGTGCGCAATAAAGATTTAGGTTCGGCGGGTGAATCGCTGAACAATATGGTTTCAGTATTGCGTGGCTTTAAAGTAGAAAACTATGACCCCAATGAGCGCCCTGGATTTTTTACGCGTTTGTTTCGAAAGCTGTTTGGCGGTGTGACGCCGGTGGCCAAATTTATCCAGCAGTACGAAGGTGTGCGCAAGCAGGTGGATACTGTTACCGATGATCTGGAAGGTCATAAAACGCAATTGCTTCGTGATATTACCTCTTTAGATAAATTGTACGAAGCTAACCTTGAATATTTTCACAACCTCGAATATTACATTCTTGCTGGTGAACGTAAGTTAGCTTACATCGATAAAAAAATGATTCCCGAAGCCGAATCCCAGGCTAGCCAGACCGATGAAGTGCTAGCCGCGCAAGAGCTTCGCGATGTACGTAGCGGTCGTGACGATCTTGAGCGCCGCATACACGACTTAAAGTTGACTCGACAAGTGGCTATGCAAGGCTTACCCAGCATTCGCCTTATTCAGGAAAACGATAAAGGCCTGGTTAACAAAATTAACTCTACGCTGGTTAATACGGTGCCACTATGGCGCCAGCAGCTGGCCCAGGCTGTGACTATTTTTCGTTCGGCAGAGGCTGCCAAGAGTGTTAAAGCGGCCAGCGACTTAACCAACGACTTACTCGAAAAAAATGCTGAAAACTTGCGTACCGCTAATCGCACCGTACGCGAAGAGCTTGAACGTGGTGTGTTTGACGTTAATGCCGTTCGCAAGGCAAACGAAAACTTGATTGCCACGGTCGAAGAGAGCCTGCAAATCGCTGATGAAGGCAAGCGACGAAGAGCGGAAGCTGAAAAGGCACTGGTAGAAATGGAAACAGAACTAAAAACCACATTGAAAGCGGCATCGGCTCGGGCCAGTGGCGATGCTAATCAAGTAGGGGCATAACATGGGTTTATTCAGCAGACTATTCAGTGAGCTGGTTGATGTTGTCGAGTGGACAGATGACACCAGCGACACCATGGTGTATCGCTTCGAGCGCTATGGCAACGAGATAAAATACGGTGCAAAACTCATTGTTCGCGAATCGCAGTTTGCCGTATTCGTTAATGAAGGCGAAGTGGCTGACGTTCTTGGGCCGGGCACTTATGAGCTTGAAACCAAAAACCTGCCGATACTGACGTCTTTGCAAAACTGGCATCACGGTTTTCAAAGTCCGTTTAAAGCCGAAGTCTACTTCTGCAATGCGCGCCGATTTGTGGATTTAAAGTGGGGCACCAAGCAACCGCTAATGATGCGCGATGCCGAGTTTGGTGGTTTGCGTATCAGGGCCTTCGGTACTTATGGGGTCAGAGTAGTTGATGCCCTGAAGTTTATGCGAGAAATCGTCGGTACCGAAGGGGTTTTCACAACCGATGAAATTAGCAATCAACTGCGTAACCTTATTACTTCCCGCTTCGCAACGGTTATTGGTGGCGCTAATATTCCTGTGCTGGATATGGCGGCTAACTACGATCAGCTGGGTGAGTTTTTGACACGCCGCATTGCTCCCGAGTTTGGAGAGTATGGTTTAGAGCTGACTCGTATACTGGTGGAAAATATTTCGTTGCCACCGGCCGTGTCTGAAGCATTAGATAAGCGCACCAGCATGGGCATGACCGGTAATCTTGATCGTTACCTGCAATACCAAACCGGTGTTGCTATGGAAGGTGCAGCCAGTAACCCCGGTGGCGGGGCATCCGACGGCATTGGCATGGGTGTTGGATTAGCCATGGCTAATCGCATGGGTGCTGGTGTGGTTGGTGGTACGCCACCGCCGGTACCACAACCGATTGAATTTCATGTAGCCATGGGCGATAAGGCGGCAGGACCGTTTGAAGTGATCGAATTAAAATCGCGAGTCACCGACGGGTCATTAACACCGGCGACGCTGGTATGGTCGCCGGACATGAGCGAGTGGACGCCAGCAAGCAAAGTAGATGCCTTGGCGCATTTGTTTAACAGCAACACGGTTAAGCCGCCGCCGTTACCATCCAGTTGAAACTAAAAGTTGAAAAGCGACAAGCTCGAGTTTAACCCAGATCAATTTTCCGTCGGGGAGGTCACCACGGCCGCCCTGACGGAAAAGCGATTCCCCTGCCAGCAATGCGGCGCAACGTTGCACTACGCGATAGGCACGCATTCGCTGGAGTGTCCGTACTGCGGGCACAATAATCAGATTGCTGAGAACAATCTCCAAATCGAAGAACTCAATTTCCATGCAGCGCTTCGGCGTTTACAAACGTCGCGTAAAATTGCACCCGAAACCAATATCATCAAGTGCCCGAATTGCGCAGCGCAATTTGCACTTGATGCACATATTCATTCGGGAGAGTGTCCGTTTTGCAGCACAACGGTGGTTACCTCCACCAGCCAGGCTAAGCCCATCAAGCCCAAAGGATTGCTGCCGTTCAAGATTAATGCTCGGCAGGCCAAAGATGCTTACGTCAACTGGCTGAACACACTTTGGTTTGCACCAAGTGAACTTAAAAAATACGCCCGCGAGGACGCGGGTCTTAATGGTGTTTATATTCCTTACTGGACCTACGATAGCGATACAGTCACTGCCTACGAAGGGCAGCGTGGTGATGTTTACTATGTTACCCGTATGGTCACCACGACTATTAATGGCAGGCGAGTAAGACGCCGGCAACAAGTACCGAAAATCAGATGGACTTATGTTAGCGGACGAACGTCACGTCACTTCGATGATGTATTGGTTGGAGCAACGCAAACATTGCCACGAAAAATAACCGACTGGCTTGAGCCCTGGGATCTTGAAAACCTGGTGCCATACACCGAAGAATACCTAAGCGGTTTTAGTAGTGAGGTGTATCAGGTAGAGCTTGATCAGGGTTTTAATCACGCCCAAAGTAATATGGATCGTATTATTCGTCAGGATGTAGCCAGTGCCATTGGTGGTGATCAGCAGCGTGTAGGGCGACTGCAAACCAAACACAGCGAAACCACGTTCAAACATGTGCTTTTGCCGCTTTGGAGTGCAGCATTCGAATTTCGCGGTAAAACGTTTCGGTTTGTGGTCAACGGCCGTACCGGTAAAGTCAAAGGCGAGCGGCCTTTCAGTATGATCAAAATTGCGCTTGCCAGCCTGGCTGGTGGTGCTGTAATGATTGGTGTGGTGTCCTTTGGTGTGTCCAAAAGCGGCGGCTTTAGCCAGTTTGATAACGGCATAACGGGCAGAACCGGAATAAACTGGGGAAGTGAGCCAGCGTCATCGCAGTGGCCGGAAATTCCTTTCGGCAACCAGCGCAGGATCGAACTTCCACGCACACTTCGGTACTAACACGTAGTACTTGGCGCAGACCGGCACAGACCTTGTACCTAAGAAAATGATGTATCGTGCATAGAGGGCTTTGCCCAAGTTTTCTGTGCCGAAATTCTATTTTGCGAGGTGTTCATGATGATGTTTTGGGGTTCACGTAAGCTGTTTCGTAAGCAAAGTCGCCAGTCGTTGCGGCACTTACTTCCTCAGTCCTTCCGTCAAGTCTGTGGCGCTACACTGTTGGCTGCGCCAATGATTTGTGGCAGTGCGGCCGCTGACACTGCTCATGGCCATTCTAAGTACGGCGATCTGAAATACGGCCCCGACTTTACTCATTTTGAATACGCCAACCCGGATGCCATTAAAGGTGGCACGATTGTTCGCTCTGCCCAAGGTAGCTACGATAATTTAAACCCGTTTATTTTGAAGGGCTCACCAGCGGCAGGCACAACCATCCTTTATGACACCCTAACGGTTGCATCGCTCGACGAACCCTTTTCAAATTACGGTCTACTTGCTGAGAGTATCGAAGAGTCTGAAGACAAACGCTGGGTTATATTCCGCTTACGCAAGGCGGCTCGCTGGCACGATGGTGTCGCGCTAACAGCCGACGATGTCGTTTGGACATTTGATACCATCAAAGAAAAAGGCCACCCGCATTACCGAAATTATTATGCATCGGTTGCCAAAGCCGAAGCGCTTGATTCACACACCGTTAAGTTTTCTTTTAGCGAAGGCAATAACGACGAACTGCCGTTGATCATTGGGCAGCTTCAAGTTCTACCCAAACACTACTGGGAAACTCGTGATTTTGAAAAAACCACATTAGAGCCACCGTTAGGCAGTGGTCCGTACAAAATCAGTAAAGTCGATGCCGGCAGAAGCATCAGCTACGAACGCGTCGACGACTACTGGGCCAAAGATTTACCGGTCAAAGTGGGTCACCATAACTTTGGGACCTTACGCTTCGACTACTACCGCGATGCCACAGTGACACTGGAAGCATTAAAGTCGGGCGATATCGACTACCGATCAGAAACTATATCCAAGAACTGGAAAACAGCTTACGATTTTCCAGCTGTCGCAGATGGTCGTGTTGTTAAAGAAGAAATTGCTGATGAAAGCACGCAACCCTTGCTGGCCTTTATTCCAAACAACCGCCTAAAGAAATTCTCCGATATGCGGGTGCGACGCGCACTGGGTTATGCGTTGGATTTCGAGTGGATGAACAAAAATCTGTTCTACGATGCGTACACGCGTAACCAAAGTTACTTCCAGAATTCTGAATTCATGGCGCTGGGTCTGCCAGAAGGTGATGAGCTTGACATCCTGGAAGAATATCGTGGCCAAGTACCCGATAGCGTATTCGATGAGCCGTTCACACTACCTGTTAACGATGGCTCCGGTAATTTACGTAAGCAATACCGTGAAGCAATAAAGCTGTTTAAAGAAGCAGGTTGGGAAATAAAAAACCAGAAGCTAACCCATGTTGAATCGGGTGAGGTCATGGAAATTGAAATGCTACTTTCCAGCCCCACAGCCGAGAAAATCGCACTGGCTTACAAAAAGACACTGGAGCGATTAGGTGTGGAGTTAAAGGTCCGTATCGTTGATTCTTCTCAGTACCAAAAGCGGGTTGAGGAATTTGATTTCGATATGATATTCCTGGGTTGGATACAGTCATTGTCACCGGGCAACGAGCAAGTAGGCTATTGGGGGTCTTCAACGGCCGACCAGCAGGGCTCTTCTAATTATGCTGGTATTGATAATCCGGTTGTAGACGAACTCATAAAAAAGGTCATAGAAGCACCAGATCGCCCCGCATTGGTTGCCAGCACCAAAGCACTTGATCGGGTCTTGTTGCATAACCATTACGTTGTTCCATTGTACTTTGGGTCTACATATCGTTTGGCCTACTGGAATAAGTTTGAACGTCCCGACATCATCCCGTTCAGGGCGTTAACGCTGGAAACCTGGTGGATTGATCCGGACAAAGAGGCAGCGCTCAACCAGTAGCGCACGCGTTTTGTTGCCCAGGCTGATCAACCAGCTTATTAACGTCGGATAAACCACTGATGCTTGCATACATTGCCAGACGTTTGCTGCTGGTCATACCCACGTTAATCGGCATCATGATCATTAATTTTGTGATCGTGCAAGCGGCACCTGGTGGTCCGGTTGAGCAGATGCTCGCGCAGGTGAAAGGCCAGGCAGTTGATGCAACCGCACGTGTTTCAGGTGTGGCCAGTGATGGCCTGGAGTTATCGCAAAATTCAGACAGTAATGATGCAAGTGCGTCCAAGTACCGCGGCTCTCGTGGCCTCGACCCGGAACTGGTTGCCGACATCGAAAAGCTTTACGGCTTTGATAAGCCACCACTAGAGCGTTTTCTGAAAATGATGGGCGACTACGCTCGCTTTGATTTTGGTGATAGCTTTTTTCGTGATCAAAGTGTGTTTAGTCTGGTGGTTGACAAGCTACCAGTGTCGATATCACTGGGTTTATGGACCACCTTGCTGGTTTATTTAATATCCATACCCTTGGGTATTAAAAAAGCCATACGCGATGGTTCCAACTTTGATGTGTGGACCAGTGCTGTGGTTATCGTTGGCTACGCTATCCCGTCTTTTTTGTTCGCCATTTTACTGGTGGTGCTGTTCGCTGGCGGCAGTTATCTTGACTGGTTCCCGTTACGCGGTTTGGTTTCAGAAAACTACGACAGCTTATCGTGGTTTGGAAAAATAACCGACTATTTCTGGCATATGGCTTTGCCCGTTCTGGCCATGGTGGTGGGCGGTTTTGCTGGGTTAACCATGTTAACCAAAAATTCGTTTCTGGACGAAATAAACAAGCAGTACGTGCTTACAGCCAAAGCCAAGGGGCTAGCCGAAAACCAAGTGCTTTATGGTCATGTATTCCGTAATGCCATGTTGATCGTGGTTGCTGGTTTCCCCGGTGCGTTTATCGGTATTCTGTTTACTGGCTCATTATTGATAGAGGTGATTTTCTCACTCGACGGATTAGGGTTGTTGGGTTTTGAAGCCGCTATAAATCGCGACTACCCGGTTATGTTTGGTACCTTGTTTTTCTTTACTTTGCTGGGCTTAATCATGAATATCGTGGGCGATATTATGTATATGATTATTGATCCACGAATAGACTTTGAAGGCAGGGATATTTAAACCCATGCTTTCTCCAATAGCGCAACGCCGATGGGCCAGTTTTAAAGCCAACAAACGTGGTTGGTGGTCTTTGTGGATTTTTGGCATTATCTTTTTCTTTTCGTTGTTTGCAGAATTTATTGCCAACGACAAGCCATTAGTTGTTAGTTACAAAGAGCAATTGTATTTTCCGGTTTTTGTTGATTATCCCGAAACCCAATTTGGTGGCGACTTTGAAACAGCAGCCGACTACAGAGACGAATACGTAGCCGAACTCATTGAGGCAGATGGTTGGGCATTGTGGCCACCGATACGCTACAGCTACGACACCATTAACTATGTATCCGAACTGCCAGCACCGGCGCCGCCATCACGTGAAAATCTTCTGGGCACCGATGACCAGGGCCGCGATGTGGTAGCGCGTATTATTTACGGGTTCCGTATATCGGTGTTGTTTGGCTTAACGTTAACGCTGTTCAGTTCTGTTATTGGTGTGGCGGTTGGTGCAGTGCAAGGGTTTCTGGGAGGCTGGGTCGATCTTCTGGGACAGCGTTTTATGGAAATATGGTCTGGATTACCCATGCTGTATTTGCTTATCATCATGGCCAGTATCATTGAACCCAATTTCTGGTGGCTGTTGGGTATTATGTTGTTGTTCAGCTGGATGTCATTAGTGGGTGTGGTCCGCGCCGAAGTGTTGCGTGCAAGAAACCTCGACTATGTAAAAGCTGCGCGTGCTTTAGGTGTTAACCGCTGGCGTATTTTGGCCAGACACATCGTGCCTAATGCCATGGTGGCAACGCTGACGTTGCTGCCGTTTATTCTCAATGGTTCCATAACAACGTTAACGTCACTCGATTTTCTGGGTTTTGGTTTACCGCCGGGTTCTGCCTCTTTGGGTGAGTTACTGGCACAGGGTAAGCAAAACATGCAAGCGCCCTGGCTGGGTATCAGTGCTTTTTTGGTACTGGCTATTATGCTCAGCTTGCTCATATTTATAGGTGAGGCGGTTCGCGACGCTTTCGATCCGCGAAAGGCACACCTATGAGCGAACAACCCATATTAGTGGTTGATGACTTAAGCATCAGTTTTCAGATGCAGTCATTCCAGAAAACCGTGGTGCATAACGTTTCGTTCGAATTGTACAAAGGTGAAACGTTGGCCTTGGTTGGTGAGAGCGGTTCGGGTAAATCAGTAACAGCGTTATCTATACTGCAACTGCTTAACCCGTCTCAAGTCAGCTACCCTACAGGCAGCATTCTGTATCGTGGTGAAGAACTTATCGGTGCAAACAATTCAACGCTAAAGCGTGTGCGTGGTGATCGCATAGGGATGATATTTCAGGAACCCATGACATCACTTAATCCTTTGCATACGGTCGAAAAACAGATCAACGAAGTGCTGTTGCTGCACAAAGGCATGGATAAGTCGGAGGCCAGAGAGCGCACGATCGAACTGTTGGGGCTGGTGGGGTTGGACCAGGTCACCGAGCGGCTGCAGGCGTACCCGCACCAGCTCAGTGGCGGCCAACGACAACGAGTCATGATTGCCATGGCTCTGGCAAATGAACCGGATATTCTTATTGCCGACGAACCAACCACGGCTTTGGATGTAACGGTACAAGCGCAAATCCTGACCCTGATTGGTGAGCTTCAACAAAAACTGGGGCTTGCCGTGTTGCTGATCACGCACGATTTAACTGTGGTCAAAAATGTTGCGTCACGAGTGTGTGTTATGCGCGATGGTGTTATTCATGAAACCGGTGCAACGCATTCGGTTTTTGATTCACCTCAACACGAATACACCAAAGAGCTTTTGGGTGCTGAACCCACTGGGGATGCGCCGGTTGTTGATGCCAAAGGTCAGGTCATTATCAAAGCCGATGACTTGCGCGTGTGGTTTCCCATTAAACGAGGTTTTTTTCGTCGCACCGTAGGGCATGTTAAAGCGGTAGACGGTATTTCATTGTCGCTCAATGTGGGTGAAACCATAGGCGTAGTTGGCGAGAGCGGCTCGGGTAAAACCACACTGGCGCAAGCGTTGTTAAGGCTTATTCCTTCGCAGGGTACGATTGAATTTGATGGTCGGGATATTACCAATGCAACGGGTGAAGAGCTAAAAGCCTTGCGACAAAATATGCAGGTTGTGTTTCAGGATCCTTATGGCAGTTTAAGCCCAAGGATGTCTGTCCGATCCATTATTCTGGAAGGTCTGCATGCGCATAACCTCAGTCAGGGAGAGGAGGCCGACGAACAAAAAGCCTTGAGTGTGCTCGACCAGGTTGGCCTCGACAGTGATGCGTTGAATCGTTATCCACACGAATTTTCAGGTGGACAACGACAACGCATAGCCGTAGCGCGAGCCATGATTCTACAACCCAAATTGCTGATGCTCGATGAGCCCACCTCAGCATTAGATCGCGCAGTGCAGGTACAGATGATTGAATTGCTGCGAGAGCTGCAACGCCAGCACGGCTTATCTTATCTCTTTATCAGCCATGATTTGCGAGTGGTCAGAGCGATGGCGAATCGAATCATCGTCATGAAAGGCGGTAAGTGCGTTGAAATGGGCGATGCCCAGTCCATATTTGACGATCCCCAGCACGAATACACGCGTGAGCTGCTAACCGCCGCCTATACCGCAAAAATCTGACGGCACCATCGCACTTTTTACTGTGATCAAACGCAGCTGTCGGCTGGCACCATGGCCTGTCGGAACTTCCTGAATCTGTCGAGTTCTTAGCCCTTAGAGGCTATAATCAACCCGCGCCATAGTTGGCATGTTACTCGGAGCGTACGCTCAAATTGAATCGTTATCCACAGAGTTGGTAGGTTGTGGTAATTAGCTGATATCGTTATCAAAAAACCAGCAGTTTTCAGAGAATCTAAATGAACGCAATAAAAACTAAGACCAGCGCCAGTTGGTTGTGCTCACTGGGCCTGGCTTTGGCATTCACGCTGCCCGTCCAAAACCTCCATGCAAACGAAACCGACGCGTCGTGGGACAAAACGCTAGAGGCTGCCAAAGGGCAGACGGTTTACTTTAATGCCTGGGGTGGCAGTGATCGTATCAACGAATACCTTGAGTGGTCGGCCAAGCGTATAAAAGAAGAATTTGATGTCACGCTTGAGCACGTAAAAATCGGCGATATCGCCGAAGTGGTCGGGCAGCTTGAAGCGGCCAAAACCGTTGGTCGTGATACGGATGGCAACGTTGATCTCATGTGGGTTAATGGTGAGAACTTTGCGGCCATGAAACGTAATGATCTCATCGTGGGTGCTTTTGCCGATGTGTTGCCTAACACTGACTTTGTCAAAAAATCCCCATCAATAGAGATGGATTTTTCTGTGCCGGTGGAAGGTTTGGAATCGCCGTGGGGTGGGGCGCAGCTTGTCTTTATGCACGATACGCAAATTACGCAAACACCACCGGTTTCTGCACAGCAGTTATTAGATTTTGTTAATGACGGCGGGCGTTTTGCGTATCCTGCGCCACCGGCGTTTCATGGCACCACCATCGTTAAGCAATTGCTTCATGAACTCAGCAACGGCCATGAGGCTTTGTCCAAGCCAGTAGATGATGCGGATTTTGAAGCAGTGACTGCGCCTTTATGGGCTTATCTGGATGAGCTGCACCCGGGTCTTTGGGGTAAAGGCAAAAGCTGGCCGAACAACGCAGAAAGCACACGACAAATGCTCGATGACGGCGAGTTAGATATTGCTATATCGTTTAACCCTAACGAAGCCAGTGCCGCAGTAAAGGCAGGGCAACTACCTGACTCGGTTCGCACCTATGCGTTTGATAACGGCACCATCGGTAACACGCACTTTGTCACCATTCCCTATAACGCGAAAGCAAAGGAAGGGGCTATGGTAGTGGCAAATTTTCTGATCTCATCAGAAGCGCAAGCGCGTAAGGCCAACCCCGATGTGTGGGGAGATCCAACCGTGTTAGATGTAAATGCACTCAGTGACGAAGACAAAAAAGCGTTTGAAGCAATTGATCTTGGACCTTGGGTATTGCAAGCAGGTGCGCAAATCCTTCCCGAGCCTCATGCGTCGTGGACAGGCGCGCTAGAGCAGGCCTGGCTGGAAAGATACGGTAAGTAGAACAGTAGCCAAGCACGTTTAATCAGCTGTAATACCAGCCGTATAACATGACCCGCTTTATTGGCTACTCGATAGCGTGTCTGTTTGGTCTGCCGTTGCTGGTTGGCTTGGCCGGCAGTATTTTGCCCGCGGTGGGTTTAATGCCGCAACTCGCCCCGGGCAATGGATTGCTTCAGCTTTTTCAAGATCCCAGATTCTGGCCATCGATTTTACTGTCAATTAAAACGGGCTTAACAGCCACACTGCTGGTGTTGTTTGTCACTGTGCTCACCCTGGTGTGCGCGCATGGGACTCGGCTATGGGGGTGGTTAATGGGTTTCATGCCGCCGTTGCTTGCCGTGCCTCATGCGGCTATGGCGGTTGGCCTGGTTTTTTTAATTTCTCCCAGTGGCTGGCTGGTTCGTTTAACGTCAACTGTTGTACCCGGGCTGGACAGACCCCCCACGGCGTGGGTTGTACCCGACAGTGGTGGCTGGTCATTAATACTGGGGCTGGTTATTAAAGAGGCACCGTTTTTGTTGCTGGCAGCCGCTGCTCAGTTGGCCACGATCAACGTTGATTCGTCATTAAAAATTGGTCGTACTTTGGGTTATTCGCCAGCTCGATGCTGGAGCCGTCTTGTATTGCCGCAGCTGTACTCGCGCATTCGCTTAACGCTGTTTATTATTCTTGCGTTTAATTTAAGTGTTGTGGATATGGCTGTATTGTTAGGGCCAGGTAACCCGCCAACGTTTTCTGTCTTTTTGCTCTCTTTGGTTAACGACCCAGGGTCGCGGGCTGCAGCTTCTGCCGGTGCCGTGTTGCTTGCCGCAGGCGTATTACTGGTTATAGGTACTGTGCTGGTGTTGGAGGTGTTGGTTGCCTGGGTAGCGGGGCGTCGGCGTGAGAGCGGACATCGCGGCAAAGCACTAAATGCGTTTCGTCGCTTAGGGCAAGTATTGATTGCGTCGCTGCTGGCCTTGAGCGTGACTTCAATGGTCATGCTTTTGGTGTGGAGTGTGGCCCGACGTTGGCGCTTTCCCGACGCACTACCATCACAGTGGACGGGCGATAATTGGTTATCGCGATCGGAGTTATTACTAAACCCTTTATTGTGTACATTAACTTTCGCGCTGTTCGTTGTGGTGGTGACCACGGCTTCCGCTATTGCATGGCTGGAAAGCGAACGTTTTAACAAAGTACCGAAGCTTGATTGGTTATGGTACATACCTTTACTGATTCCGCAGGTAACCTTGTTGTTTGGCTGGCAGGCCTTGGCTTTACTGATACGCGCTGATGGGCAGTGGTTAACCGTGGCTTATGCTCATTGGGTTTATACCTTGCCGTATGTTGTGCTTATACTGGCAGTAGCCTGGCGCGAATTCGACCCCGGCTGGAATAACGCTGCCGCTGTTCTAGGTGCTTGTTATTGGCGAATTTTATTTCGCATACGCTTACCGTTGCTTATTAAGCCGGTATCGCAAGCTGCGGCTGTGGCACTAGCTGTCAGTGTGGCTCAGTACTTACCTACCTTACTGCTGGGTGCGGGGCGGCATCAGACGCTGGCGATAGAATTGGTGACCAGCTTTGGCGGTGTTGATCGGCGCGTTATTGCGACCTTGGCAGCCTTGCAGAGTCTGTTACCCTTGGTAGCGTTTATAGCCGCGCTGGGTTTACCTAAGTTGATATTTCCAACCACGCATCAATCCAATGCAAGCGCTTAAAGTTTCCGACCTAACCTTGCGGTTACCCGACGGCACTTACTTGTGCAAATCATTGTCTTTTGAGATTGAGCCCGGTGCAGTGCTGGCATTGATGGGAGCCAGTGGTAGCGGTAAGTCTTCTATTCTAAGCTGGATAACCGGCACGCTCGACTCGCGCATCAGCGCGCATGGGCAGGTTTGGTTGGGACAGAACAACATTACTGATCTGCCGGTTGAACAGCGCTGTCTTGGTTTGATGCTGCAGCAGGATTACCTGTTTCCTCATATGAGTGTGGCGCAAAACTTAAAGTTTGGATTGCGTGGTGGTACGCGTGCCCAACGCCAGGCGATGGTTGAATCTAGTCTGACATCAGCTGGTATTAAAGACATGGCCAATCGACATCCAGGAACTCTCAGTGGCGGTCAACGTGCAAGAGTGAGCCTGTTACGCACGCTGCTGTCAAACCCTCATGCGTTATTATTGGATGAACCCTTTTCGCGACTGGATACACAACTGCGCGCAACCATTAGAGAATTTACCTGGGTGTCAGCTGCCAGTTTGCCTACCTTATTAGTGACCCACGACATAGATGACATACCATCACATGCTCAAACATTGAGTTTGTCTGACCATCAAGCATCCAGCACAGCAACTAACACGGTTGAACCTCATCATGCTGGATAAACACGTCGTTCCGCTTATAAAGCCGCCTTTAAAACGGATTGCAACCAAGCTTCATTCGCGTGGATGGACAGCCGATAGGGTATCTGTCATTGGGTTTGTGTTGGGGTTACTTTGTGTGTTGGCCTTGGCATTAGGCTCAGCACTAACGGCACTGTTTTTTTTGCTGCTTAACCGACTTGCCGATGGCATCGATGGAGAAATTGCACGCCTGCAAACGCCAACGGATGCAGGTGCATTTTTGGATATCTCATTAGACTTTATTTTTTATGCCGTGTTTCCGTTAGGGTTTGCGTTGGCTGACCCATCGGCAAATGCATTAGCGGCAGCGGTGTTAATTGCCAGTTTTGTTGGGACCGGCGCAAGCTTTCTGGCGTTTTCTTCGCTGGCGCAAAAGCGGGGAATTGAACACCCTGAATTTAATTACAAAGGTCTGTATTACCTGAATGGGCTAGCCGAAGGCACCGAGACGGTTCTGTGCTTTGCGTTAATGTGTTTATTACCTAATCACTTTGTGCTACTCGCGTTTTTGTTTGCACTTATCTGCTTCATAACAGCCATTAATCGCGTTGTATTTGGTTATCTGACTTTACGGTAAGGGGTAAAAACCGCACTATCTGTACGGAAATGGTCACCAGAAATTATTTTGTAACCTACCCAATCTGCTAGTTCTTTTCGTTCGTATTAATACTCATGCGCGGAGGTTCATGTCACCAATGCGCTCAAAATTGAAAATAATTTTCTGTATAAATGGTAAGTTTTCGGTTTATACAATTATTGAATGTAATAGAGAATGTGGTGTCGGATATTTGAAGACCGCAAGAAGCCAGTGATTTCGG
Organism: uncultured Granulosicoccaceae bacterium; assembly: GCA_938035525.1. Taxonomy (GTDB): domain Bacteria; phylum Pseudomonadota; class Gammaproteobacteria; order Granulosicoccales; family Granulosicoccaceae; genus Granulosicoccus. The sequence goes on along the minus strand of CALHOI010000045.1, from coordinate 11,859 downwards.
GCCTCTCAGAGAGTCAAAATTTCGGCTACCTACTTTTGTGGGGTTACAAATACACTACGTGTCAATAACACAACAGTATTGTATTGTTACAGATCAGTAGGTATATTCGGTAAGCATAAACATAATGAGCGATGACAATGAATCCATATCAAGTTATGGCGATCATCGTGGGTTGTACGGTTGTATTCGCGGGGGTTGTTACTGCGCTAACCATGCAAGGTGTTCCATTGCTGTTAGCCTTTCTCGGCGTATATCTGGTTGCCGTATGGGTCATGATTGGAATGCAAAAACGCGCTAGAGAATTCTACGACGGTAGGGAATACGCTGGTAAAGAATACGTCGGTAAAGAATACGTCGGTAAAGAATATCAAGCGCAACGATACTACGATCGTAAAGCAGCTGATCGCAGAGTTCGCATTAAACACGTTGTAGAAGACGAAGAAGACGTACTGGGGCAGAACCACTTGCATGCTTAGCGTTTTGTAGCTATAGCAGTGTAGCGATAGCAGGGTAGTGATATACAGTACGAAAAAAAGCGGCCTTGAAGGCCGCTTTTTTTTGTCGCTAATTTGTGTTGCTTAAATTAAATTTCGTTCTTTACCTTTTGCGGTGACTAACCCCGTGCCCTGGCCACTTTCTTAACCAGGCGAGTGCTTAGCTTGTTATCAACACTTCTGGACACTTCTTCCAAAGTGCGTCTTGCCTGCAACTGTTTTTCATGCAGTCGAAGTTGTTTTGCCATTGATACAACTTCATCCTGAGTACGCGCTTTCTCTTTCTCAAGTGCTTTGATCAAACTACTGATCGTGCTCTGTTTGTTGTCAAGCTCTGCTTCTGCATTGTGTAGTTCTGTTTCCAACCGAGTTCTGATCTGCATGGCCTGACGCGCAAACGTTGTTGCCTTGTTGGCCGTGCTCATTGCTTTGGCTCTGGCTTCAACACTGACTCTGCACTCGTTGGTGGCTTTCAGTGCATCTTGACGCACCAGCACCATTTCCTTTTCAAGTTCTGAGCGTTTGTTGGCTTCTCGCTCTGCGCGTGCTTCTGCTGCAGCGGTACGCTTGATGCGATCTTCTAACTCTCGCTCCAGCTCCATCATCGCCTCGGCCTTCTTGTTTTCGAAGTGACGTGTCTCTGATTCCAATTCGCCCAAACCTTTTCGGGTAATGCGCAGGTGATTCTCTAACTCACGACGCGTTTTTAATTCGGCATCCAAAGCTTCACGTAATTCGCTGATTTCTACCATTGCTTCGGTTTTTTCAGCGGTTGCTTGAGCCAGCAGCTGTGCTTCTGAAACTGTGATCTCTTCTGTGATCAGTTCCTCTGCGGCAATGGCATCCACTTCGTTCTGAATGTCTGATTCCAGTGATTGGCTATCCTCGAACTGCATTTGCGCAGCCATGAGTTCAATTTCGGGTGCATCTTCAACGAGGGTATCGTCGATATCCATCTGCTCTGAGTCGGTATCAGCGCTCAGAGTTTCATCGGTAACCGCATCCTCGGCAAACAGCTCTGGTTCTTTGGCTTGCGCAGGCTCAATGTCGAACAGCTGGGTTTCATCAAAACCGGACGCTATGTCTTCGGCCTCGTTCATGTCAGCCCAGATGGTGGTTTGATCATCGATGTCGATGATCTTTGCATTTTCAACCAGTAGCGTGTCATCCAGGTCGGCAATCGCATTGCCGCCATGCGCTACTGTTGCATCAAAATCAACGGCCTCCGCTTGTTCTACTGTGTCGGCCATGCGCGCTTCTTCGTTGGCTATCATCTGCCGCTTAATTTTGGATCGGTACCAGACGTAAGCAATCAGACCCGGAAGCATTGCTGCCGCCAATGCCCATGCGCCGGGAGCCAGTAGAGAGTCAATCTCGTTAACGTCCATTGAGTACGCCATCTGCAAACCGAATGACATCACCAGCGCAGTGGCGACACCGGTCCAAAGGCCGAGAAACCACATGGGACGCTTGGCCAACGCTGTTGGGCGTAGAAAGGGAACGTACTGTCCGGTTAAACCAACAAATAAGGTGTAACCGAGCAATATCGGCAAAAAGTACTTAAAGATGAATAGAGCCATGTTCTTTACCAGGTTTTTTCTTGATAGTGAGAACCAAGTAGCAAAAATCGCGCCCTACCCAACGATGATGTTAATCAGTGAGTTTCTGGATGAAATCCTATAAACTGTCGCCATCACAGAGGTATTTAAGGAGACGGCATGTTGTCGTTCTGCAGATCAGGCCTGTTAGCGCTGACGCTGGTGAGCGGCTCTATGGCGGAAGCACAAGCCCGAACTCCGAGAATAATCCACAACGATTGGGTTTCTGACGTAACCAGCGAAAGATTGCGGGATCAGTCTGTTCTCACCGAGTATTTTGGCGAAAGCGTGTCAAAAGAGCACAAGGATGTCGTTTTCAGAATCGGGTTCATACCCCGATTTGGGTGCGCACCGCTTATCACTGTCAATTTTGGCAATGACGCCATTGCTGCGAGTACCAATGAGCCATCAAATCAGCCTGACAAAATCAGTCCTGCCAATTTTCCGTCTGATCTTGCAAGAATTGGGGTATGGATTGACGGTACATCGCAGGCTTTTCCAACGCTCATCGATAAAAACGACGATCATACTTCTGTCTACATGAATGCGGATTTACAGCGCCGAATTACGGCCAGAATAAGAGTTGAGATTGGGTCTCAAATGCGCGTAGAGCTGCGCAACGGCGAGCGAGTCCATTTTTCTTTGTTGGGTTCACGCGATGCAATCAGTATCGCCAATCAGAACTGCCGACGTCACGACCCTTCAGTTCAGGGCTGATTCCTGGGCTAAGTCCTTGGCAGACTCTTTGGTTTGGCAAACTTTTGAGCAGTGAAGCCAGGCTGACCCCATAGCGATAGGCAGACCTTATTTTGTTCCGGGTGCACCGAAATCGATGGTGTTTTGCTCTGGCTCAAATTCAATGACCCGTTTACTCCACAGGTGAGTGTCCAGCGTTCCTTGCAGAGCGGGGTGGTTCATGGCAGCGGCAATCGCCTCGTATTGAAGATGAGCGCGCCGATAGTGGGTGCGCCACTCAGTGGTTTCCATGATGGCCTTAAGGTCACCTTCCTCCTCGATCTGCTCTGTGGTAAGCCCGCCAAGAGCGTCATTGAGCGCTTTGCTTGATGCTGAGCGCGCCAGATCAAGCACGTCGTAGTAGTTCCTCATACCGATACTCCCAGTAGCTTGTCTCTGGCTTCTTCAAATTTGATAAATCGCTGTTCTGCCATTGCTCTTTCGCGATCGCCCAGTGCTGTAAACCGATCAGGGTGACAGCGTCTGGCAGCGCGCCTGAACGCGTTGATGACTTGTGCCTCGTTGTACTTTGCTGGTAGACCCAGACGGGCAATCATTTGTTCTTGTTCGGGCCGGGTCGCGATTGCTCTGGCGTTCCAGTCTTGAACTTGTGTGTCGTCCTGTTTTGCCCACCAAGCCAGGTTGTCCGTTCTTGGCATAGTTGGCAGCGGGTGCCCGAAGGCTTTTTCAAAGCGACTTTCGATATTTTCTTTACCTGTGCCGAAGGCGTCAGACAGGTATCGAATCAACGTGGTTTGTACTGGTGTAACGTTGTTTTCAGTGACTAGCAGTGCCCAGATGAGGCTAACGGACTGATCCAATTCAGCTTGGGTTGCGTTTTGGCGCATCCACGCAATCACATCAGAGAACGCAAACACATCCTGTTTTAACACCCATCGTTTTATTTCGTCGTGGGAAGACAAGTCGGTAGCGGTGAACAGGCGTTTTTTCAACTCGGGTTCGTAGCGATCATCGCCATAGGCCACCCAATAAATCAGAAATTCGATGCAGGCGCTGGTCTTTTCTGTGTCTGGAAGACGTTGGAGCCAGCCGCCAAATGCTGACTGCCAGTGTGTTGTCTCTGCAACAGGTTGCCCAGATTGGTGTGGAGCGTCGCTGCGCACTGGATTGTCGATATCATCTTCTGCCAGCGCGTTGTCGAGCCCGGTGCGCTCCAAGGGTCTTTCGCTTTTTGTTGCGATTCGCGTTATAGCGTCGTGATCAATATCGGCTGTTGATGCTGGGCTTTCGTCATCGAACAAGCTAGCTGCCTGTTCCTCATGTCGCAATCGGCGTGTTTGTAAGCCTGGTTCAATGCGACTGGCTAAATCTGGATGGGAACTTGGTGCGACAGCAGTGCGTGGTTTCAGGTGGCGTGTAAAAGAGAACAGGCCAAGCAACAACGCAGGTAACGCTAATATGCCGGCAATGATCAACCATCCAGTGCTGTCTAGAGAAGACAGCGAGTTCAGAAATTTTTGCCATAGCACAGATGCTTTTGACATGAGATCTGCGCCGGCGTCGGGGGCGGAAGTCGCCGCTGCATCGGCGGCATCCAATTCGACTCCTTGTGCTTTGGCTTGCGCCTGTTTGTTTAACGTCTCAACCAGCTCGGGTCGCGAGATAACCCGTGCGTCAGCTGCATCCGGGGTTTGTGCCGCAGTATCGACAGTGGAGGCCTGTGCCAGCAATAGGTTGTCGGCCGATTCGCTGCTAGCAGCTTCTTGTTCGCTGCTGTCGCTGTTCACGACTTCGGCTATGTTGACAGTGTCAGTGCTTGTTTTGTTGTCGATAACATCCGTAAGCTGGCGTTGATCTGCACCCGGCGGGACGATGTTGCGCGGCAGCGACATCGTCGGTTCTTCCTGGGGAGCTTCATTGTCAGCCAGCTGTGCATTGTTAGCCGATGACGACTCAGTCGTTGTAGCCGGTTCGATTTGAGTTTGTTGGCTCTGCGCAACTTCCTGTACAACATCGTTGACAGTCTGATTGTTTCGTTGATTGTTATCCAGTGTTGGCTGATTTGCTGTGACGACAGCCGCTGTGCTTACCGGCAGAAAGCTGGGTGCCTGGCCTGCGATAGACTCAAACTCTGATGCCACGCATTGACGGTATTGGACCGCGTTGGATGCGTTAGAAGAGCATCGCAATTGCAATGCGTTTTTCTTAAGCATGTTCAGGTTACTGGTGTCAGCCGCAGGGATGGCAAGCAGGCTATTCACTTCACCGTTGAGGCAGCGTCTGTAGTTTGCTGCTCCTTGTTTCGACTGGGCATCAAAACAACTTTGCTGAACAACGTATAGCTCGTCTTCGCTAATAAGCTCAAGCTTGGGGGCCTCTACAGCGTTGAGCTCTGAGATTTGCGTTGTGACACAAGATTGGTAGTCAGAAGATGACTGACCACCGGCTTTGGCGCAGGCTTGTTGTACTGCGTACTTGTCGTCAAACGAAAGGCGGGCCAAATCTGAAGGGTTGTTAGTGCTGCCATCACGCAAACTGATTTCGGTTTGCACGCAGTTGCGGTACGCGCCTGCACCCTCGCGGTATTGTACCGGCAAGCAGACGCGGCTGATTTCGTCTTGCGTGGCGGCTGGTAATTCATCGAGTGAGGTCGATTGCGCAGCCAAAGGCATGGCCATGATTGAGCTCAAGCTCAATAGCATCGTTGCCAGAAAATGAGAAAAGTGCAGTTGTCGCATGAGCCCTTGTTGCCGTCCTGAGTTGCATTGACAGTATAAGGTGTAATTTTAGCCTTTTACGGGGTGAGATAACCAGTTCTTATGGCCCTGTTACAACTTATTACGCGTCTGTTTTGTGGCGGCGGTAACGTCTAGGGCTGATGGTTGTGTAGAATTACCAGTCACAAGGGGAGTGAAAGTGTGACGCAATGGATATTTGCCACCACGCCGTGCCGGTACTGATTCGCACTATTGCCTTACTGGTCGGTCAGTGTTCGGGCTTTTCGGCCGGTTAAAGCTCTCCGGTTTTTGTTCAGTTTGCATCTTTTTACGCCCATCCGTGTCCAACTATTTGCCGTTACTGCCGCCGGACAACCAAATATGTTGGATGTTGCCAGAGATGTTGATGTTGCCAGAGATGTTGAGTCCGTTATGAAGTATCAATCGTTTTATCAAATCCGCATACTTGGGCTTGTGTGTCTGTGTTTCACGCTAAGCGCGTGTGCCAGTATTGTTCGGCCAAATTATTCGCAAGTACTCGCCGAGTTGCGCCCGGGTGATTACAGGCTCGACCCCGAACATGCCTACGTGACCTTTCGTGTTGATCATTTGGGGCTGTCAAAAATTGTTGGCAGATTTAACGTGGTCTCAGGCTCACTCGACTTTGATCCTGACAACATAGAGCAAATGGCATTACAAGGTATTATTGAGTCCAGTAGTATTGATGTGAATAACGAGGATTTAGAAGATCAGCTACAGGATTCCAGCTGGTTTGCCAGTGAACAATATCCGCAAATTACGTTTACGTCCACATCGGTCAGTCAATCTGGTGATGATGGTGCGCTAGTGATAACGGGTGATTTAAGTTTAAAGGGCATCAGCAAGCCGATAACGCTGCAGGCACAGTTTAATGGCGGCGCTGATAACATTCTAACGGGCAAGTACACGTTGGGTTTTACCGCAACAACCACAATTCAGCGCTCAGATTTTGGCATGAAAGCCTTTGCCGCACTGATAGGCAATGATGTATCAGTTGAGCTGCACGGTGAATTTCAACAGGAATAAACTGGGTGATACTTAATTTACTGATAGAAGGGCAAGTGGTTGTGTTCGCGTTAATCGTGATCGCTATTATTTTGTCTTTGTCGTTTCATGAGTTTGGTCATGCTTATGCTGCCAAGCTTTACGGCGACAACACAGCGCAAAGCCTTGGCCGATTAACAGTTAACCCTATTTCGCATATCGACCCTGTGGGTTTGCTGATGGTCATTCTGGTTGGCATTGGTTACGCCAAGCCAGTGCCTTTTGACCCGCGCAACTTTAAGTCAGTGTGGGGTATAGCCGGTACCGCAGTGGCAGGCCCGGTAGCCAATTTGATCATTGCTTTTGTTGCTGTGAATATATTTGTTTATGGTTCACGTGCAGGTTGGTCTATGTTCGACATACCTCATATGGACACGTTTTTCTCGATTTTGGTGCAGATCAATTTAATATTAATGATCTTCAATATGATCCCTCTGGGCATATTGGATGGGCATCACATACTGCCGTACTTTCTACCCCGAAAACTGGCCCAAACTTATCGCACGCTTAACCAGCAGTATGGTATGCACCTGCTGCTGGGGTTGTTGTTGCTCTCGGTAGTGGGTCTGCCGGTGCTCGGCTTTATTCACACCGCCGCCAGTTGGTTTTTAAAGCTGCTGATTGTGGTCTAGGGCGCTGGTGTATTGAGTGATGTTGTTTTGAGCGATGTTGTATAGTGGTAGGGTTATCTTGAGTTAAATAAACATGTTGATACTATTGTCGCCGGCCAAGACCCTTGATTTTGAAACGGCACCCAGAACAAAAAAAGTCACCACGCCAGCGTTTCTTGACGAGTCGCAAAAGCTGGTAACCACGCTGCGCCAATACAAGCCTAAGCGCTTGGGAAAGCTAATGAACATCAGCGATGCGCTTGCAGAACTCAACGTTGAGCGCTTTGATACCTGGCAAATGCCGTTTCCGGCCAGTGCAGCTCGGCCTTCTATACAGGCGTTCAGGGGTGATGTGTATGTTGGTCTGGATGCCGACACAATGAGCCTGAACGACATCAAGCGCGCGCAAAAACACATTCGAATATTGTCTGGGCTTTACGGTGTGTTGAAACCATTAGACGAAATGTTGCCCTACCGTTTGGAAATGGGCACCTCGTTAAAAACCCGGCGTGGTAAGAATTTGTATGAGTTCTGGGGAACGCGCATCACCGATAGTCTTAATGAAGAGTTGCAAGCATTCAATAAGCCGTTGGTGGTTAATCTAGCCTCTAACGAATATTTTAAAGCTGTGAAAAAGCCATTACTTGATGCGCCTTTAATTGAACCTGTGTTCAAAGACGAAAAAGAGAGTGGGTATAAAGTCATCAGCTTTTTTGCCAAAAAAGCCCGAGGTGCAATGGCGCGTTATTTAGTGCAGGAGAAATGCACAAGCGGTGAAGACTTATACGACTTTACCAGTCTTGGTTATAAGTATTCTAAAAAAGAATCGTCAGAAGGGCGCCCGGTATTCTTGCGCAGTGCGAAAACGGCGCAACGCTTTGCGTGACTGAAAGTTAATTTCAGCCACTACAACTAACAACCCGAGTAAAGCGAACAGTATCATAGTGTTCGTATCGCCCGAGTAATGAGATTCTTGAGAGAATTTTATGTTCCCAATACATGACGAGAACCCAGTACGCATCATTCCGTACGTCACTTACACCTTTATGGCTATTTGCATCGGTGTTTTTTTGTGGCAGGTGACCCGTACGCAGGGCGATCAAAACGTTATTGTTTATGCATTGGGCGTGACTCCGGCTGTGTTGTTCGGGCATATGGAGCTGCAACCGGGTTTAGCCTGGGTGCCAAGCAGCGTCACTGTTTTTACCTCCATGTTTTTACACGGTGGCTGGATGCACCTTATTGGGAATATGTTGTACCTGTGGGTGTTTGGCAACAACATCGAGGCCGCCATGGGGCACATTCGGTTTATTGTGTTTTATTTTTTATGTGGCATTGCCGCGGTGTTCGCGCAAGCGCTGCCCGAAACCACATCGCAAATTCCCATGATTGGCGCCAGCGGGGCAATATCAGGCGTGCTGGGTGCGTATATATTGTTGTATCCCATGGCCAGAGTCACGGTTATCATCCCAATATTTATTATTCTGCATCGCGTAAAAATACCGGCTTTGGTTGTGTTGGGCGTCTGGTTTGGTATGCAGCTATTCAGTTCTATAACAGCTAGCTCAGAAGGTGGTGGTGTTGCTTTTGGTGCTCACATTGGCGGCTTCATTGCTGGCATGCTATTTATTCCGTTTTTTAAGTATGCCAAAGTACCTTTGCATATCCCGTTTGTGCATTTCAATCCGCTAGAACGGTTTATGAAGTAACGGTGTTTGATCTAACAAAACGGCATACTGAATCAGTATGCTAACCAGGAAAAAACATGATTGATGCAAGAGTGTTTGACGAAATAGCCGAATCACTTGGCAAGCTATTACCACCCGGTGCCAGCGAACTTAAGAATGACTTCGAGCGTAACGCCAAGTCAGCTGTGCAAAGTGCTTTAGGTAATCTGGACTTGGTCACGCGCGAAGAGTTTGATGTGCAAGCCGAGGTGCTTAGACGCACCAGAGAAAAGCTAGAGGCTTTAGAGGCCAGGGTGGCCGTGCTTGAGTCGCAGAGTGCTGATTAACTGCAACTTGTTAAATGCTGCAATTTTCTACCGAGATGGTCGCAACTTTGTCTGCACCGAACGCAGCTTCCTTCACGGACTCACTAGCTGCACCACTAGCGAGTAATCTCACTTGCGCACCTTGCATTTCCGAGCCAGCCACTCTTATTTGGCCAAGGCTGCTTGCCGGCATGGTGTCATCAACGTCAATTGTGAAGCTCACCGATTGATCAGCTGCGAGCTGCTCAATGTTTACCGTCAGGCTTTTATCGCCATCAGCAACTGTATCTGAAGATTGCAGCTTAACGGCTCCCTCTCTAACCTCAAACGGCTGAAACACCTCGACGCCAGCACCGGTTGCAGTGGTGTCGAATATCAATTTGCCCGCACTGTTGCTCAGATCAATTTCGACCGTCACATTTTTTAAGTCGCATTGCCCTGTGTTTTTGATAACGAAGCGATCTTTTGGTGCACTCTCAACGAAGTTGACTTGGACGTTGGCATTGGCGGTGAGTGTGGCGCTTAGCAGCAGAGGAATGCAGGCGAATTTAGGCAGGTTGTTCATGGGCTTATCTCTCGTCTTGCGATAGTGCAGCCAGGCTGTCGTATTAATGTCGAGCCAGTGGTGTGCGCTGGCTATTTGTCTTTCTACGCGAACCAGTGCGAGTTGGATTTAAACTGCTAAGCCCTGCTTTGCCGGTGGCTTGTGAGCTTATCGATCATGTTGTCTAGACTTTGGTGCTGAGAGGTTAGGCGTTCAGGCCTTTCATGCCTTCCTCTGTGTAGCGTTCTCCAGCGACTTTCATGGTTGAGGAGTGTTCATCGAGTAACTGAATATCAACACTGGATAGTGCGACGTCGAGAGTTGACGCGTTTTGCTCCAGGTAGGCAATGCGCTTGGTGCCTGGTATTGGGACAATGTCATCGCCCTTTGTCATTATCCAGGCGAGTGCGACTTGGGCTGACGTACAGTGGTTAGACTTGGCCACTTTCTCAATAATATCCACCACTGATTGGTTAGCCTTAATGCTTTCTTGCGTAAAGCGTGGTAGTGATGCTCTGAAGTCACCCTCTTTGAAGGCCGTTTTTTCGTTGTATGTGCCAGTAAGGTAACCCCGGCCAAGTGGTGAATACGGTACAAAGCCAATACCCAATTCGCGACAGCACGGTAGCACCTGTTGCTCTACATCGCGGGTCCACAACGAGTACTCTGTTTGGACTGCTGTTACCGGATGCACAGCGTGTGCTTTGCGCAATGTTTCGGCACTGACTTCACACAGGCCAATGTGGCCAATCTTGCCTTGCTTAACCAAATCAGACAGTGCTTGCATGGTGTCTTCTATTGGTTGCTCTTTATTGATTCGGTGGACGTAATACAAATCAATGTGTTCAACGCCCAGTCGCGCCAGTGAAGCTTCACAAGCTTCACGAATGTAGTCTGGTGTGTTGTTTATTGTGCGTGCGTATTCGCCGGGCTTGCGAACAATGCCAAACTTGGTGGCAAGCTTCACGGGTTGCGAAGTTTCTTTTACAAATTTAGCGATTAACGTCTCATTAAGGTGTGGACCATAGGCATCGGCCGTGTCAAAAAAATCAATGCCAAGTTCGCAAGCCCTGTGCAGTAGCGCAAGCGCCTCTTTGTCCGGTGTGGCAGGTCCGTAAAACTCACTTAAGCCCATGCACCCCAAACCCATTGCCGATACCGTGAGCGAATTTCCCAGCGTTCTTTTTTTCATGTGTTTATCATCCATTCACTTTGGTCACTATCCCCTCAAAGCAAGGTTTGCGACTGGTCGATGAGTCAGTGCTTGGCGCGCTCTGAATTAAGTCGCCGATATCACTGCTTAAGTCTATGGTGCCGCCAAGGCTTATCCACAGTTCTGATATGTAATCTTTGCCTTTAATACGTGAACAGTTCATGAATACGCGCTCTCCTGCGTTTTTACCAAAGGCTTTGTCAAAGCTCTTTTTGACTTCTTTGAGCGTGATTTCTTTTCCCAGGTTGTTGGCGAATAAGTCCCCAACTGCGCTTGCGTTTAGCCCTTTAATGAGCGACACAGTTTCAGCGTAGTATTCCTCAGGATCAGCGCCTTTGTCGTCACCGCTGATAAAGTCTTCGTAGCAGGTTCCGTGTTTAGACCATTCGTGCAAGTGCAGTCCAGATTGTACACCTGGCATCAGTTCTTCAAGTTGCTCCCATAATTTATTGGATAAAGTAATATCTTTGGCAGCCTTTCGTTTTGTTCTGCACGAAACGGCTTGTCCTTTGCCGCAGTAACACGGAAATATGTTTTTATCGTTTAAGTCGTCGGGCCATAAGCCGTGAATGGAAAACTGTGTTGCAGCTGGATGGTCTGCCCTAAGTGATTTGCATTCCTTTTTACTTGAGCCGCGGTTTGTTGCGCAGAAAGTAGGTTGCCAGCTTGCAGCCAGTACATTTTCAATGCTGTCGGCTTCAACTTGAGTATCAGCCTGAGCTTTTTGTTTGTCACTTTTCTTTTTGCTTTTTTCAACGCTCGTAACGTCTGAGTTAACGGTACCGCAGTCGATGCTAACCCAACGCCGGTTGGTTACTGGTGCATCGCTGATGTCGATTAAATAATGCGTTGGTGGTTCTTTGTTGGTTGCCAGCAGGTTGTAAGCCTGTCCAACTTCAATACGGATGTT